>NZ_CP022387.1:943783-1258377 GCF_002302635.1 Capnocytophaga stomatis | reverse complement strand
GGAAAAGAACTTCCGATAACTAAAAATCCGGAAGATTACAAAGCGGGCGATATTGTAACGTGGATGCTTTCAGGTAACTTACCTCACATAGGAATTGTAATCGACAGAAAATCAAACGATGGCAAACGACCGCTAATAGTGCATAACATCGGAAACGGACAAATCGCTGAAGACGTACTGTTTAAATATCCGATAACGGGACATTATTTCTATGATGGTAAATAATTTGTAAGTAAATGCAAGAAAATAAGGAGAATAGAGATTTTTATTATTCCGAAAAAGGATATAAAATTTTTACGGAAGAATATCTTTTAAAAAGAGGATATTGTTGCCAAAGCGGTTGCAAACATTGTCCGTACGGATATAACAAAAACACAGGAAGTTTGAGGAAAAACAAATCTGAAAAAAAGAAATGGTTCTTCAACTAAAAATGAAAATTAATTTTTTCTGGCAGAAATTTTGCAAATACGAAAAGAATTATTACCTTTGCACCTGCAAATGAAATGGTGGTTTTAGCTCAGTTGGTTAGAGCGTCGGATTGTGGTTCCGAAGGTCGCCGGTTCGAGCCCGGTATTCCACCCAAAACATTTTCACATTTTAAAATTTTATGGTTACTGAGAAAGAGTGATTTTTGTATAAGAATCACTCTTTTTTCTGTTATATAAATGAAAAAATAAAAGGCAAACAAAACGTTTGCCTTTTTTTACGTATGATTTTTTGTAAAAGATTAATATCTTGTTGTGCTAATTACGTACAAATCCGTAAAATCTTCCTTAGTCCAGCCATATTGAGTGATTTCTCTTTCTCCAAAAGCAAAAAGTTTATTGTCGTAGAAAATCAAATCTTTAAAGCTTTTGTTTTCTGAATGAACAAGTGTCGGATTTGTTGGGTCTGTGATATTGAAGAATTTTAAATCGTCGTCGCAAACAGCCAAATAATTGCCTTTTAAAGCAAGTCCTTTGGGTTGTGTTAGGTTTCTTTCGTGAATTTTCACAGGGTTTTTTAAATTCCCGATGTCGTAAACTTGTAGCACATTCAAGTTGTTGCCACAAAAACTGTTGGAATGCAATGTAACGAAAGCGTGCGAAGCATTTGCAACAACGGGGTCGCAAGCGTTAAAGTGCCTGTATTCGGAAAGTTTCTCGGGGGCTTCGGGTTTTGCAATGGAATAAATGAACATTCCGTTTCGTGAACCGATGAACAAAAATTCATTCAATGAAAACAATGTTTCAATATCAAAACCCACATAAATAGTGTTTACCTTTGACGGATTTGTAGGATTTTGAACAGAAAAAACGTTCAGCCTTCCTGAATCCACCACGTACAAATAATCTCCAACCAAAGAAAAAGTTGCCAGCGAACCTCCCACACTGTCTGAATTTTTTCTAAGTGTGTCATTATTAGAATCTTTACTGCAAGAAATTATTACTAAAAGAAGTAGTAATACGGAAAATAATTTTTTCATATTGTTAAGAATTTATTTGTTTTTAACTCTTTTATGCCAATCTACCACCACTGTGCCTTCCGATGGAATAGGATAATAACCGTCAGGAGACCTCAGCACGGGGAAAGTATTTCGGATGCGGTCGTGAATTGTGATTTTATTTTGTGATAAGTCAAAACTAAAAGCAACCAAATCCACCGCCTGATTAACATACATAACCTCACCTCTTATAGCTAAATCGGTAGCTCCGGGGATTTTTAAAAAGGCTTTGAGAATAGGTTTTTCGGGGTCAGTATTATCATAGATGTAAAATCCTTTGTTAGTATCCCCGATGAACATATAATTGTCTTTAAGATAAATTTTTCCGGCATTTTTTACATTCACATTTCCGGAGGTTTTTACCAAAGCAATTGAATTTTCAAAAGCAGAACGCTCCATAGTTTCTGGTTCATAATCAGAGTAATAGATATCGTCTCTGCTGTGAGGACAAGAGTAGAGAATTAGGCTTGTCAGTACAAAAAGTAAGTAAACTTTCATAAATTTATTTTTAAGGGTTAATCTTAATAAAAATACTCTGGGCAAATGTAGATATTATTTTACAAACAAGCAATTTATAATGAATAAAAATAAGGCTCGTGTTTTTTTCTTAAGAACGTAATAAAAAGTAGCTTTTTTTGTTGTTGATGTAACTTTATACTGTTTTAAAAGCTTGTTTTTGTACTCGTGATGTTTTTTTAACATTTGTGTTTTTTTGTTTTTGATAAAAAAAGCGAATGTGTCGTGATTGTTTTGATAAATTTAGTTAAAATGATTTGTTTGTTAATGTTTAATTTTTATATATTAGCACCTTAAAAAGTAAATGTTTTATGAAAAAAATTATTTTAATAATATTGTTGGCTATCTCAATCAGTTCGTGCCAATGTTTGTTGTTGAAAACTTTTGCAATAACCAAATCGGCATTAAAACAAAAGCGGGTGATGATTAAGGGAGACAGAGAGGTAATTTACATCCCAATAGCTCATTTGGGCAAGCAGGCGTATTATGATGAAGTAAAAACTTTTGTAACAGAAAAACGCAACCAAGGTTATAAGATTTATTACGAAGCGGTTTTGGTAGATACTTCTGCTGTTAAAAAAGGACAATTAGATATATTATCTTTAAAAACAAGAAAACTAATAGGATACCATTTGTCTTTCAATTATGCTGACAAGGATAATAAATCACTACCCAAGTGTTATAAAAAATATGTAGGACAAACTTTAGAAAATACAGGGGTATTGCAAGAGATAGATGTAAATGCAGACCTACGGCTTGAAGAAGTTATTGCACGCTATGAAGCGAAATACGGTGAAATTCCGTTAGATGAATGTGATTATAATACGCCTTTAAATGCTCCTTATAAATGTAACGCTATACCTGATAAACATAGGAGTAATAGTGATTATAGCTTTACAAGAGAGTTTCGTGATGAGCATTTGAAGCAATTATTAATAAATAGCGAGGATAAGAAAATCTTGTTGCTTTACGGAAAAGCACATTGGTTACAAGCAATATGGCCTGCTTTACGTGATGAAGGTTTTGAGCTTGTAGAGGGAAAAATTTAGAGATATTTGTTAGTTTTTAGACTTGTTTTTGTTCTCTTTCCCCTTTTTTACAATATAAAAAACCTGCACAAAAGCCAGAAAAGCATTTGGCAGAATGATAGGAATGCTATCAATTGCAAAGCCATAAAAAACAAACAAAATGCAACCTACCAAATTAGTAATTCGGATATAAATGAGGTTGTCTTTTATCAAAAAACTCAGAACCACAAAAAAGGAAGCCGCATAACCAATCAAATCAATCATATATTTATAGTTTTTGGGGTTTATCTTTCAGAAATTTTTACTCTTGAAGAAGCTAAAAACGAAGCCAAAATTCCTAAAATTACAATTGTTCCGAAAACAATTAAAATGTTTATCCATTCAATTTCAATAGGATACGGAAGAGAAGGGCTTATCATAATCCATTGAAAATTTTTCTGTAAAAGAACAATAATAATCCCTAAAATCACGCCAACAAAAGCACCAATTACGGAAACCATTGTGCCTTGTAGGAAGAATATTTGTTGCATCTGTTTTTCTGTCATTCCTAAGGCATATAGCGTTTTTAGGTCTTTCTTTTTGTCCAAAATCATCATTATGATGGCTCCTACCAAATTAAACAAAGCAATGATAAGTACTAATATGAAAATGAGATAGATAGCTATATTTTCAGTATTTAACATTCTGTACAAAGCGTCATTGAGTTGGGCTCTGTTTTTTACGGTAATTTTCTCTCCAAAAATTGAATTAATAGCTTCAATTGCTTGTTTTTCAGAATATTCCGGAGATGATTTTATTTCAATTGCCGATATTTGGTTGGGTTGTAATCCTAAAATGTTTTGAGCTTCTGATAATGAGGAAAATACGTATTTTTTATCCAATTCCTCAGTTATCTGATAAATTCCCGAGACGATAGCAAAAGCCTCTCTGTAAGGTTTTGCTTCCCGTGTGATACTTCCTTTACCTGCCTTAGGAACAACGATTTGCAAAGGCGAAGAGCCATCGAAGAAAGCTAATCCTAAGTGATTAAAAATGGTTGCTCCAATCACCACACTTGGCGGACTAACATCCCAAGTTCCCAAAACTAAAATGCTATCTACTTTATTTACAGAAGGATAATTGTCATCAACCCCTTTTATGTAAGCAATGTGATTTTTCTCTTTGTGATTCAGAAATACTTGTTCCTCAATTATTTGGCTGAAACTCGCAACTTCTTTGGTGTTTCTTAATTTTGTTATTTCTTCTTCTGAAATTGAAATGGTTTTTCCCGTTTTAGGAAATATCTTTAAATCAGGGTCAAAGACAGAAGAGAACGAAAGCGTAAATGTCTTCAAACCGGCAAAACCTGCCAACACAATGAACAACGCCACGCCACCAATCACCACAACCAAGGCAGTAACCCGATTGATAATATTGATGACGTTTTGCGAGCTTTTCGCAATCATATAGCGTTTTGCTATGTGAAAGACGGCTTTCAAAAGCTTATGATTTTTTTCGTTTATAAAGTAAGTCGCGATTTTCTATCGGATTTTCCTCTCCTTTAAGAGATTTCTCAATTCCTTCGATATATTGCAGAGAATCATCTACATAGAAGAGCAAATCAGGCATACGTCTGAATTGGTTTTTTGTGATTTGTGATAATTCGTGCTTAATCATCGGTGTGTTGGAAGTCAATCCTTTAAGTATTTCAGGAGCTTTTTCTTCAGGAAATACGCTCAAATATACCTTCGCTACGGATAAATCTACCGTAATGTTTACTTTCGTTACTGAAATTAGCAAATTATTTTGTCCTGCATCGCGGATTGACTGTTGCAATACTTTGGCAAGTTCTTCCTGAATGATGCCTGCTATTTTTTTTTGTCTGTTACTTTCCATATGGCAAAGATAAATGATTTAAATTGAAAAGATAAAAATAAAATCTGAATTAGTTATATTGTTGATTTTATGTTAAATAATTCGGTTTTTAGCTTAATTACTTTTGATTGGCATCGCAAAAAGCGTGCTGTCTTTTTCGGAGAATCCCATTCGTTTGTATAAGCGATGAGCGGCTTCTCGTTTTGGATTAGAGTATAATAGTAATGTGTTTATTTCCAGTTCTTTAGCTTTGTCGATTAACGCTTGTACGAGGCGTTCGCCAATTCCTTTTTGTCGGTGATTTGATGAAACTACAACATCTTCAATCCAAGCTTTTCGCCCCGAAATAACATCGTAAACAACCATTGTGGCCATTCCTATGATTTTATTTTCATCGGTACAAACCACAATATGAGGTGGTTCGGCGAGTTGGAAAAGTTTTTCCAAAGGAGTTGTTTGAATGTCAGAAAGTTCGGAAAACAGAACTTGTATTTGATTTTCAACTGTTTCCGTTAAGTCCGATTTTTTGATGAAATGCATTTCCATAAAAGATTTATTTTTAAGTTTCTGATAATAAAGTTACATTTTGTGTATCCAATATTCTGGATTTAAGCGAGTTGTGTTCTTGTATAAGAAAAATTTCATTTCGGTTTTTCCGTTGCTGTCAGTGAAAATTTTTCCTAAAGATTCCTTTGTTTTTACTTTATCTCCCTTTTTTACATATACATCCGTTAGATTATAGTAAATGGAAATATAATTTCCGTGACGTACCTGAACCACTTTGTTGCTTCCTGGAATGGACTGAATAGCAGATACTTCGCCTTCAAAAACAGACCGTGCCTCGGCTCCTTTTTCCGTAGCGATAGTTACACCGTTGTTGTAATGCTTTACATCGGGGTACACAGGGTCGCTATATGTCCCGAATCCTTGTGATTTATAGCCCTTTACCACAGGCCAAATCAAGTTTCCTTTGTTTGCTTCAAAATTGTTAGCCACTTTTTTAGATTCGGGAGTGAGTACAAAGGAAATTTCACCCGAACTTATCGCCTGACCTTCCGTTTTATTTTTTCCTTTTGAATTGAGTGCTTTTTCTCTTTTGTTAGCTTCAATGATTGCTAAGCGGATAAGTCTTTGAATTTCACGGTCAATGGCATCGGCTTGCTTTTGTTTTTCTCGGATTTGCTTTTCGTAGTTACGCTCTTTTTGGCGTATGTTAGTGGCAAGCACTTCCAATTCTTTTTTTTCTTGCTGAAGCGTTTGTTCTTCTTTTCGGTTTTCTTCCAAAACAACTTTTTTCTCGTTGCGTTGTGTAATAAGCTGATTGTTAATTTGTTTTATTTTTTCCGACTTTACTTGGATTTCGCTTACTTGCTTTTTCCGATAATCGGCATATTGTTTCATATACGAAAATCGTTTGTAGCCTTGCCAAAAACTTTCTGACGAAAGCAAAAACATCAATCTGTTTTGGGAAGATTTACTTTTGTACGATTGCTTTATGAGCTTTGCATATTCCTGTTTATGGAATTTTAATTCTTTTTGCAAAACGTTCAATTGCTTTTCGTTTTCATCAATTTCTTTTGAAATAAGATTGGCTTGTTGCTGTGTAATTTGAATTAATCTTGTGCGGGCTTGTATTTTTTCATTGGCTTCCTCAATTTGCAATACGGTCGATTTACGTTGCTTTGTTTGCTGAGCTCGTAATTCCGACATTTGCTTAATTTGCTCAATAATAGCCTTTTTCCGTTCTTCTAAATCTTTTTGTTTGGTTTGAGCAGAAAGAAAGAAAGGCAAAAACAGAAGCAATATTTGAAGATGAGCAGTCTTGAATATTTGAAATTTAAAATCCCAAATATCCGATTTGCAAAATTTCCAAGTCCGAAGATTATTCCATTTTTTCATTTTCAAAAATTACTTAATTTCTTTCGTTCCTGACGGAATTTTGAAAGGAAAGTTTACATTTTCATTGAGTTTTATTCCGTTGAAAGTAAGCTCAATACTTGTGTTTTTATTTCCGTGTAAAGTGCTAACTTTCACTGTAGCAGGAATTAACACATTATCAATTTGTTGGTAAGAAAATTCGGCTTTGCCCTTTGTTCCTGAATCTCTTTCAAAAACATCAAAGAAACCAAGACGGAAATTCCCCGGGTTGATTCCGTACGTAACATCAATGTTTTGATTTTGTTTTGTCTCCAAAATATAATGCTGATTGCTTCCTTGCAAAAGTTGTGCTTCTTTTGTTAGCGGATAGATAGATTGCCCCAACAATAAATTTTGTAAATTTTCGAAATTCACATCAAATCCCAAAAGCTTACTGATGTATGAAAAATCTCCATCAAAATGCTCATTCTCCAACCTATTGTAATAACTTGCTTTTTCGGGAGTTATGAGTGCTTTTGCAATTCCTAATGGGGCAGAAAGCCAAATGGCTTTGTCTTTTTCCATTCGGAAACTCAGTGAGATGGATTGCGAGCCTTTTCCGTCATCGTATGAAGCCAAAACACTTCCGCTGAGGGTTTTGAATTCAGGGAAAGAACGTTTGTGCCACTCTACAATGTCTTTGGCTTTCAAATTTTTGTTTACCTCTTCTGAAGATACTAACGCTTTTTTTGATTTACAACTTGTTAAAAATAAGCAAACTGCAAAAAATGTAATTATTTTTTTCATTGTTTTAATCTGGTTTTGTGGAAGTTTTATTTCTGTCCTGTACTTCCAAATCCGCCTGCTCCTCGCTGGGTTTCAGTGAGTTCTGTTGCTTCTGTAAGCTGTGCTTTTTCATATTTTGCAAAAACCATTTGGGCTATTCGCTCTCCGTTTTCAATAGTGAAAGGCTCGGAAGAAAGATTTACTAAAATCACACCGATTTCACCACGATAATCGGCATCAATAGTTCCGGGGCTGTTCAAAACGGTAATTCCGTGCTTGGCAGCCAATCCGCTTCTGGGGCGAATTTGTACTTCATAGCCTTTCGGGATTTCCAAAAATAAGCCTGTTTTTACTACCACTCTTTCCAAAGGCTGCAAAACAATAGGCGTTTCCAATGAAGCTCGGATGTCCATTCCGGCAGAATCTTCCGTTTGATAACAAGGTAACGGATTTTGAGAAATATTTTTAATTTTTACAATCATATTTTTTTACTATATCAGAAGGGCAAAAGTACCAAAAATAGTTGAAAAGTTGAAAAAAATCTATACCTTTGAAACGTGTAATAAATAAATTAGTAGAGATGAACTTAAAATACACTGTTTTTTCAGCGTTAAGCATTTTGTTTTTAACCTCTTGTGAAGATAAAAAAACAACGAATCAGAATGTTGAACAACAACCTCCAAAACCGCTTACAAGTTACGTTGACCCTTTCATCGGAACGGGCGGACACGGGCATACCTACCCCGGAGCTACCACGCCCTTCGGAATGGTGCAAGTCAGCCCCGTAAACGGAATCAGCGGTTGGGATTGGTGCTCGGGCTATCATCACAGCGATACGCTTTTGATTGGCTTCGGACATCTGTCGCTCAGCGGAACGGGAATTGGCGACCTGAATGACATCTTGCTAATGCCCGTAAATCAAAAATACGACCTTTCCCAACTTTCCACCGGAAAAAAAGACCAATATCCCAAAGCTGCTTTGGAGTTCCGAAACCAAGTGCCGTATAAAGCACGCTATTCGCATCAAAACGAAAAAGCCCAACCCGGTTATTATCAAGTCTTTTTGGAAGATTCTAAAGTGAATGTAGAACTCACCGCCGATACATATTTCGGTTACCATAAATATTCGTTTCAAAAAGGCGACAAGCAATCCGTGATTTTGAATTTGGGATTTGCCATCAATTGGGACAATCCTACAGAAACTTTTATCAAAAGAGAAACCCGAAAACTTGATATAAATAATAACGGAAACATCATTACGGGGCATCGTTTCAGTACGGGGTGGGCAAAAAATCAAAAAGTGTTTTTCGCCATTGAGTTTTCAAAACCCATTCAGGAAATTCAACTGCAACAAACGGATAAACAAATCACTTCGGGGCAATTTTTCTTCGATGAAACCTCTGGGGAAGAACTAACGGCTCGTGTGGCGATTTCTTCCGTAAGTGAAGACAATGCGTTGGCAAATTTGGATTTGTACGACAAGCGTTCGTTTGAGGAAGTCCGCCAAAAAGCTCACGACACTTGGCAAAAGCACCTTTCTTCCATAGAAATTGAAACGCCTGTGGATTCGCTCAAAACCATTTTCTACACGGCTTTGTATCACACGCAAATTGCTCCCGTAACTTTTTCCGACAGAAATGGGCAGTTCCGTCAGCAGAATGATAAAATCACCCAAACAGACGGTTTTACGGCATATTCAACGCTTTCCCTTTGGGATACTTTCCGTGCTGAAAATCCGATAATTACCTTGCTTCAACCTGAAATTGCTGCCGATATTGTCAAGTCGATGTTGGCCTATTCGGATGTGATTGGAAAATTGCCCGTTTGGACGCTCTACGGAAATGAAACCGATTGTATGACGGGTTATCATTCCATTCCCGTGATTGTGGAAGCCTATTTAAAAGATGTGCGTTCGTTCGATGCCGAAAAAGCATACCAAGCAATGAAAAAAACGATGTTGGGCGAGGAACGCGGACTGAAATTCTACAAACAATACGGCTACATTCCGTTTGATAAATGGGACGAGTCCGTAACCATTTCGTTGGAATATGCCTACGATGATTGGTGCGTAGCTCAAATGGCAAAAGCCTTGGGGAAAACCGATGATTACGAGTTTTTTATGAAACGAAGCGAGGCTTACAAACATTTGTTGGACACCGAAACGGGCTTTATGCGAGGCAAATCATCAGACGGAAAATGGCGTACGCCTTTTGACCCAAAACACTCCAACCACCGCGAGGCAACCGACTACACCGAAGGAAACGCTTGGCAACATTCGTGGTTTGTGCCTCACAATCCGCAAGGATTTATCGATGCTTTCGGCGGAAAAGAAAAATTCGTACAGCATTTGGAAAAACTCTTTACCGAAAGTTCCGAAATTACGGGCGATAATGTTTCGGCGGATATTACGGGGCTTATCGGTCAGTACGCTCACGGAAACGAACCGAGCCATCACATTGCTTACCTTTTCAACAAAGCAGGAAAACCGCATCGCACCCAATATTGGATAAACGAAATTTTGAAAACGCAGTACAACACTACGCCCAACGGCTATTCAGGAAATGAGGACTGCGGACAGATGTCGGCTTGGTATGTGTGGAGTGCAATGGGCTTGTATCCGATGAATCCCGCTTCGGGCGAGTATGAAATCGGGCGACCGCTATTTGAAAAGGCGAAAATCAATCTGCCTAACGGAAAAATATTTACCATCATTGCCGAAAACGTTTCTGCGGAAAATATGTACATTCAGTCGGCAACGCTCAACGGACAAAAATTAGAAAGAACCTTTATCACCGATGAAGAGTTAAAAGCTGGTGGCGAGTTGAAATTGGTAATGAATAAAACACCGAAAAAATAATAATGTAAGGGCGGAATATATTTCTTCTCTACATCCAAAAGTGTATAAATCTAAATTATAAAAAAAATAAATTTAAATTATAAATATATGAATATCAAAGAGATTAATCCGAATGCAGTTGTAGTAACCACCTCTTATGTTACACAAAATCAATGTCCTATTGTTTCTGTTTTTTATGATGAAGATGGTGATCTTCAGGTTTTTAGTCAAGAAGGTGCCGATATGGAAAAAGTACAACTCATTACCTTTCAACAAATAATTACTATTGACCCAAGTCTTCTTACAATTGGCAATCTCAACAAAGGAGAACAATTTTACAGAGATAGTCCTAAGGAACAATGGAGAAAAATATAAACCATTTATAATTAAATGTATGAAAATTTTTGAATCAGAAATACAAAAATATTTAAATTGAGACCAATTCAGGTATGAGAACATACATAAAGAAGGAGTATAGCAAAAGTATTTTTAAAAACTACTATGCCTTTTTTGATGATTTTTTGTTCAAGTATGGAGTTATATCCATTAATATTCATGGAATTACAGATAAAGAAAATAAATTTATACCTTACTTAAAGTTCGCTAAAAAGAATATTTTTAGAGAAAATGAAGGCTTTTTGGATTTGTCAAGTCAAGGAGTTAGTGGAGATGTAGCTCAAAGATTAATGGCGAATTATTTAATTTCAAATTTGAATTTTGTGCCATTGGATAGACTTGAAAATTGGTCTGATGATTGATTTGATAAAATAGAAATTCATAATATCCATTCTTTATACTATTTTCTTCAATCATCGTGAGGGAAGCAATAGGAAAATTCCCAAAGGTCAAATCAACGTGAGGGAGGTAATGGGAAATTTCCCAAAGGTTAAATCAACGTGAGGGAAGTAATAGGAAAATTCCCAAAGGTTAAATCATCGTGAGGGAGGTAATGGGAAAATTCCTAAAGGTCAAATCATCGTGAAGGACGTAATGAGAAAATCCCCATTATGGCATTCAAGGGAGGGTTAGCGATTTTTACTTAAAATTTCTGAAAAGATAAATTTGTTTTCTAAAAAAATAGAAATATCTTTGTGATATCAAAAATGTTTTTGTTATGAAGAAATTAAACTCAAAAGCACGTGTATCGGAAGTGGCAGACGTTGCCCACCGTCTTGTAGGGCAGTTTGCTCAGGAAACCACATTGCAAAATGATGCTTTCCTAAAAGGAGTATTTACCAAGATGGAAGCCCAAACTACCGAAATTTCGGTAGCTCTGAAAAAGGAAGCCGCCATTTCTAGATTGGAAGAAGCCGATGACCTTCGTGATGAAACCATCGGGAACTTCAAACAGATTCTGCTGGGGTACAAAGCGATGCGTTCTGCCGAAATTAAAGGATGGGCAGAGCGGTTGTACGCCGTTTTTGACCGTTACGGAATGCGTATTACGCGGGAGAATTATTCGAGTGAATCGGCACATATTGAGTCGCTCTTACGAGATTTGTCAGCGTCAGATTTGCAGGACGCCATTAACGGACTCTCGGGCGTGGCGGAAACCATAGAGGAGCTTCGCACGCGTCAAACGGCTTTTCATACCGAGCGAATGGCGTATGAAAAAGCCGTGTCGGAACAAGGAGCAACGGCTTCGGCAACTTCGCTGAAAAATCCTTTGTTGGAGCTTATCAATACCAAATTGGTAAGTTTTCTCACCGCAACGCAAGAGGAAGAACCCTACAAGAAATTTGCCGGCGTAGTGGCACAAGTTATCGGCGAGATGAACGAAACCGTTTCCCGCCGAAACAAAAAGTAATCCTCAAAAGAGCGAAAATTTTTTCGCTCTTTTGTTTGTATTGCTATCAACATTAAAATCACTTTAAGAGTACTAACAATTAAATATATAAATACAATGAAGAATTTACTGTTATTTTTAACGAGTTTCTTGTTTTTGATGGCTTGCCAAAAGGAAGAAAATCCAAAAAGCGAGGAAACAGACATTCCACAGACTTCCGTTTTTGCTACCGATGACGGGGCGACTGCCTTAAACGGAACAAAAATGGAAAATTTCAAACAACTTTTGGAAAAGACCAACCTAAAATACATTTCCACACCATACGAACCGCATCTTACTGCCTCTCAAATAAGTGAAATAAAAAAAATAACCGACAATTTAACAGTGCAGGGTGATGCATCAAAAACTTTTAAAAACATCTTCGACTGGGTACATAAAAACATCCGATACAATCTTTCAGACAATGAACCCTATGCGGTGTTTCGCAATCGTGTGGCGGTATGCCAAGGATATGCCAACTTGTTAAAAGTGATGCTTGAAACGCAAAACATACCGGCTATCGTTGTTTATGGTAATCTGAAAGACCCCAATGCAAGAGGTGCTAACGACACGTCGTTAGGACACGCTTGGAACTATGTGTTAATCAACGGAAAATGGATGGTCAGCGACCCCACCAACAACAGAAATTTTAAAGCCGATGAATTTAAAACGTATGCCCATTTAGAACCGATGTATCTGAATACCCATCTGTTTGAAGACGATAACTTTGCGTATGCTTATAACGAAGGAAGATTGTCAATCCGGAAGGTAAAAAAAGGCAATGAAAAATTGATTGTTCCGTTTAGTGTGATGGGATTTCGCATAACGGCATTTAATCCTGACCAAGAACTTCCTAATACTATTAAAGAGATTTACATCGGTAAAAACATTACCTCTCTGGGAAAAAACATTGTGGGGCTTAAAGCGTATGCCGGTAACATCGAAAAAGTATTGATAGATACGCAAAATCCGCAATTGGAAGAATACAAAGGAGTTGTTTACCAAAAGGGTGAATCTGTACCTTATCTTATTCCTAATAAGTTGCAAAAAATGGAGTTGAAAGGCATTGAAAAAGTTGGAAAAAATACAATTTTCGGGCATAATTCAGTTACCGAAATTATTTTTTCAAAAGATACTAAACGTATTGAAGCATACGCCGTAGAATCTTGTCCGAATCTTACACAAGTACGCGTCCACAAAGACACTGAAATCCAAGAGAATGCCTTTTACAGATGCTCACCCAATCTCAAAATTGTAAAATTCTAAAAAAACAGAGTAGTTTTTTAGTTTTTAAAATTTTTTACTCTTTTGTTTTTTTAATAAACTTGTTTAAACTTTTCGAATAAATGTTAGTATAATCCCTAGATACAACATAGCCATCCAAGTTGTGTTTAGGGTTTCATATCTTATAATCAATCCTTTAAAACCATCAAGCCACGCAAAACTTCTCTCTATTTTAAACCGATTTTTATATAATTCTTCGTCAAAATAAATATTTTCATTTTGTCCATTTCTGGGATTTTGTTTGATATTAGGTATTATTTCTTTTTCCTGTAAAAAACTTTTTAAGTCTCGGCTATCAAAACCTGCATCTGCATTGACAAACAAGCCTTTATGCTCTATTTTCGCTTCCTCCAAAAGATTCAAAATCTCTTTTAAAACAAAGTCTATATTATTCAAATCGTGATGATTACCGGATTTTGGACTACCCATTGCTAAAATTTGCCCCAAATTATCACACAGAAAGATAGAATTCGTGGTCTTTGACTTTTTTCTTAACTGATAACCAACAGATTGTCCTCCCATTCGACATCGAGTATGACTACCATCAAGTTGGACGCTTGATAAATCTAATTTTCTCCGATTCTCAAGCAACAAATTAAGCCAAATTCGCTTAAAACTACCATCTTTACTCCATTTATTGAAATAATAATAGACTGTTTGATAGCTTATTTTTTGGTCTTTAAAATACACTTCTACCGGAAGTTCCCTCCACTGGCAACCTGTTTTTAATCGTTTGACTATCAGAAGAAAAATTAATGATAAATCAAATTTTGTTTTAAATCCTCTTTTTCCAATACTCAAATGGGAAATAATCCATTTTTTTATTATATCTTTGCTCAAAGTTCCTTGATTTTCATTTTGTTATGCAAAACAAAAATGCTAAAAATTCTTGGAACTTTTAATTTTCCTCTTAAAAAGTTTAGACAGGTTTAATGTGAAAAACAAACGAAAATGCCCATCCAATGAGAGAATTTTCTTTTTTTTATATTTGAAAGGGTTTAATTATGAGAAGATTATATGTTATATTTTTGATAAACGGTTTGTTTATATGCTCCTTAACCAGCCAAACATTGATTCAACAAATTGAAGAAATTTATAGTAAATTGGATTCTGTTTCATATATTGAAAATGTAATATTATCATATAAAGAAAATTTATTTAAGGAAAATAGAAAATTTACTGATTTGATGTTGGAATTTCGGGAAAATTACGGTGAAACGGACTCTATTCAAAGGCAAAATATGTTCAACAATATTATGAAAAAACATAATATAGCAGAATTGAGGTATAAAGAGGAATTAGTTAATAAAAAAGTATGGGAAAAGATAGAATCTGCATTCGGAAAAGAAATAGCGATTGCTTATTCAAATCTTGATGGTTCTTCTCAAAAACAGCATATATATGATAGCATCTTAGGAGTGTTTTATAAGACTTCAATGGAAAGAAATTACAGTAAATTCATTTCTCTAATTAAGGATAAGTCTGTACATTATGTTTTGAATTTAGAATTGAAGAGTAGAAAAATGTTACAAGTGGACAAGAGCGATTTACCGTTTAATCTTTTTTGTTTTGATAAAAATTATAAAAATGACTTGTATGTTTATTGCGAAAATGGGAAATACAGTTGGCAAGATAATCGTTATAGAACATTTTCAAAACAAATCAGTAAAAAATTTTCTAAAGCATTCAGAAAAATAATGCAGAAAAAGCCTAAGTATTTATTGTACTGTTCTGAATTGGAAGGAATGAATACTATCTTGTATGTGTTGAATGACAAGATATTTGTTTATAGAATTACAGAAATGCAGGAATATAAATTAGAAGAATATGTTCAAGAAATTTTAAATTTTTGTAGATAAAGTGAGATATTTTTCTCTGGTTTGATTAATCATTTTTTTAACGAAGCGGAAAAAGTGTAAGATAATAATGAGAAGCGAAAATATTTTCATCCTTTTCATAAGCTAAATAACTACTATTATGAGAAATGGTTTATTATTAATTGCATTATGTGTTTCTCAATTTGGATTTTCACAAAACCAACTTGATTCAAAAGTGACTCTCAGTCTGGGGCATCAGTTACCACGTACACCTCGATGGAATGTGGATTATGTATATTCCTTTAACGAACAATACGGATTAGGAATGCAGATAGGCTATGGTAACTATTTTATTATGCCTCTAAAATTTGAATATATTGATACACGATTGCCTTTTGAAAAGGATTATTCACTGTTTGAAATCCGTCCTGAACTCTATTATAATATAGTTCCAAATTTGAAAGGAATACAATTTTTTGCTTCTGCCGAATTTTTCTACATCAAACACTCAGATAAACTTACCAATTATTCTTATTATAATCCGAATGGAAATGGATTTTTGTGCTATGAATCAGCAGTTTATCGGCGAATAAAAAAGGAAGTAATATGAATATTTCAGTAGAAACCAATATCACTCCAAGATTTTTTGTTCGGATAAAAACAGGATTAGGATTACGCTTGTGCTATGTACAATTGTCAGAAATTGTGAATACAGATAATCAATCAAGAAAGGATGTTATTCTTTTTCCACAGTATCTCTCTAAAGAAGGAAAAGACTTTGGGATTAATTTGCACTTCGATATACGTGTTGGGTTTCGTTTCTAAATATTAGGTTAAATCAACGTGAGGGAAGTAATGGGAAAATTCCCACGAGTTAAATCAACGTGAGGGAAGTAATGGGAAAATTCCCACAGGTCAAACCATCGTAAGGGGAGCAATGGAAAAAATTTTATGTAAGAACAAAAGATAACGTCATCTATGAAAAATACTCTCATCAAAAATGATGGTTGTAATTTTTTCATTCTGAAGAAATTTTGGGGAGATTCTGAAAAAATAAATATTTTTGCATACAAAAACGAAGAAATGAAACAAACAATTACTAAACTACTTACACTTTTGCTTCTGATAGGTAGCGTAACGGCTTGTAGCGGGCAGAAGGTCTATAATGAAAACTCGAAAAAACAAACCGTAAAAACCAAAAGTACAAAAACTCATAAAAAGAGCGTTTCAGCCAAGAAAAAAAGTACAAAGCCTCAAAAGAAAAGCGTTTCCCAAAAAACATCTCACAAAAAGGAAACAAAGCCTGCTTCGGCTAAAAATATTGTGCTTCTGCCTACCGAACCCTATAAAAAACAAGTAATCGCCACCTATTATCACGATAAATTTAACGGACGCAAAACTGCCAATGGTACTATCTTTGACAATACCAAACAAACCGCAGCACATCGTACGCTTCCTTTTGGTGCTGTGGTTAAAGTGATTAATCGCATAAATGGCAAATGGATTTATGTTACGATAAATGACAGAGGTCCCGTGAAGAAAACCAGAGAAATAGACCTAACCCGAAGAGCTTTTATGGACATTACCGATGATACAAAAAAAGGAGAATTGCTGGTAGATATCGAAATAGTAAAGTAAAAAAATCTGTACGTACATATTTTTGCGAATTTCGTATAAAAAAAAGATAATAAAGTCGTTATATATATACTTTTATATTACATTTGCACCCGAAATAAAAATATTTTAATATTCAGGATTACAAGTATGGAACTTTGGGTTGTTACCATCTTTTTTATCGGCTATCTTTTTATTACGATAGAACATCAGGTAAAAATTGACAAAACGATTTCGGCTTTGGGGATGGCTTCGGTTTGTTGGGCGTTGTTGAAAACGACAAATCTTACGGTTTTTGACATAGGAAGCGAAGGACTCGAACCGATTAATCTTGAGGATAATACGTCGGCTATTGATGGTATTTTATTGCATCATTTGGGTAAGGTAGGAGAAATTCTTTTCTTCCTCATCGGTGCGATGACTATCGTAGAAATTATTGATATGCACCGAGGATTTGAGATTATCAAAAAGATTATCAAAACCAGAAAGAAGAAAAAACTACTCTGGATTTTAGGCATAGTGGCGTTTCTTCTCTCGGCTTTAATTGATAATCTTACGGCAACAATTGTATTGATATCTATCGTTCGTAAATTGGTTCCGCTTCGTAACGAACGTATGTGGTATGTTTCCCTCGTGGTTATTGCTGCCAATGCGGGCGGTGCGTGGTCGCCCATAGGTGATGTAACCACAACAATGCTTTGGATGGCGAACAAAGTAACTCCTGCAAAATTAACGGAATATGTGCTTATACCTTCAGTTATCTGTTTTGCAGTTCCCTTTTTGGTGGCTTCTTTTCTGCCGGTGTTTCAAGGGAGATTGGATATTCCGCGTTCGGACAAAACGCAAGCTTTTAAAAGTAGTATGCCAGTACTCATCATAGGATTTGTATCGATTATTTTCGTTCCTATTTTCAAAACGGTAACCGGATTGCCTCCGTATATGGGAATGCTTTTTGCTTTGGCTACGATGTGGTTTTTTTCGGAATTACTCAAACCGATTAAAGAATTAGATGAAGATTTAGCAATTTCATTCTCAGCACATAAGGCATTGTCCCGTATTGAAATGTCGAGTATTTTATTTTTCTTAGGAATTTTGCTTGGTGTGGCGGCGTTGGAGTCCATCGGGGTGTTGTATAATTTTGCTAATATCCTGAATGAAACTATTCCGAATCAAAATATTGTGGTAGCTTTATTGGGTATTGGTTCGGCAGTAATTGATAACGTTCCGCTTGTTGCGGCGAGTATCGGGATGTTTCAAGAGCCTATCGATAGCGGGCTGTGGCATTTTATTGCTTTTGCAGCAGGAACGGGAGGAAGTTTGCTTATTATCGGTTCGGCAGCAGGAGTGGCAGCGATGGGAATGGAGAAAATCGATTTCTTTTGGTATGCTAAAAACATCCTTTGGTTGGCATTGTTAGGTTTTGTTTCTGGGTTCCTATTTTTAGTATTGCTGGAAAGTTTCCACGTTTTTGGATAAAGGGTTGATTTTTAGTTAGTAATAGATTTGATTTTTTGATAATTATGAGAAAACTAAATTATATTTTTGGGTTTCTTATTGTGTCGGCAATAAGTCTCTTGAGTTGCAAGAAAGATGATAATTCGGAAGAAGTTCCGCAATTGGAACCGCCGTATATTCGTATGAAAGTGGATGGCAAATGGTGGAATGCAAACGACAAGCTGGAAGATTTCACGGTTTATCCGGCGGCAGAATCACAAGCGAAGTATCCTTGGGAAATGGGCGTGAAAGGTGTTAATAAAGAAACTTGGGAAGATGATTTATATGAATTCAGAATTCGTTTTCCGTTTAAAGAGAAACCTCAAGTGGGGAAAACCTACACTTTTCAGGTAACTAACCAAAGCGAATTAAATTTCGATTTGAGATTTTTCGACAGACCTATAGGCAGAAATATTTCCGGATATTACAGGTATTCATCTCACTTTGCTGTGTACATCAATGGTCGTTTCAACAAAGTGGAATCTCATCCTTTTACCGTTACCATAACAGAGTTAAAACAGATGCAGGCAGCTCCTGATGGTTACGCAGAATATCTTGTTTCAGGCACGTTTTCTGGTAAAATGATACATAAAGAAAGCAAAAAAGTGATTGAAATTACTGACGGAGAATTTAAATCGGTAATCAAGAAATAGTTTTAAAGTTTAGATAGAAAACTTTTTGGAAAAATAAAAGAGTCGTTCTTTGAAAAGAATGGCTCTTTTTTAGTTTGTATCTTTTAAGGTATTACTCTTCAATTTTTTGTTATTGTTGCCAGAAATTCATTACTTTTGCGTCTTTAATCAGATTATTAACAATTTAAAATAACCGCGTGTGCGGCTCGCACTATGAACTACAACCATAAAGACATCGAAGCCAAATGGCAAAAATATTGGGCAGAAAACCAAACTTTTAAAACAGAAAACTATTCAGAAAAACCGAAATTTTATGTGTTAGATATGTTTCCGTATCCATCGGGAGCGGGGTTGCACGTGGGGCATCCACTTGGGTATATTGCATCAGATATTTTCGCACGATACAAACGCCACAAAGGCTTTAACGTTTTGCATCCGCAAGGGTACGATTCGTTCGGATTACCTGCCGAGCAATATGCCATACAAACAGGGCAACACCCCGAAAAAACCACTCGTGAAAACATCGCTCGTTACCGCGAACAGCTCGACAAAATTGGCTTTTCGTTCGATTGGAGTAGAGAAGTAAGGACTTCAAATTCCGATTATTACAAATGGACACAATGGATTTTTATTCAATTGTTTCATTCGTGGTATAACAACACTACCAATAAAGCGGAAGATATCCAAACACTTGTTCAGCATTTTGAGAAATTCGGAACGGAAAACCTAAATGCTGCTCAGACCGAAGAGCTTCACTTTACCGCCGAGCAATGGAAAAATTACAGCGAAGAAGAAAAACAAAACATTCTACTCAATTATCGTTTGGCGTTTCGTGCCGAAACTACCGTTAATTGGTGTCCGGCTTTGGGAACGGTTTTGGCGAACGACGAGGTAGTAAATGGCGTTTCGGAACGAGGCGGATATCCTGTTTTTCAAAAGAAAATGACGCAATGGAGTATGCGTATTACCGCTTATTCCGAGCGATTGTTGCAAGGCTTAGAAACGGTGGATTGGAGTGAATCCGTAAAAGAAAGCCAACGCAATTGGATAGGAAAATCGAAGGGAGCGAAAATTATTTTCCCCCTAGCCCCCGAAGGGGGAACAAATCCAAAGGCGGATAAATCGTTCAAGCAAGGGTATATGACAGGAGGGAATAATGCCCATCTTTTGGCTGAAAAAGCAAAAGATTTACGAAATAATATGACCCAAGCCGAAACTATTCTTTGGGAGGAGCTAAAATCTAAGAAATTAGATGCTAAATTCAGAAGACAACACGTTATTGGCGATTATATCGTTGATTTTGTATGCCTTGCCAAAAGGTTGATTGTGGAAGTCGATGGAGGATATCACAATTCTGAAAATCAGCAAGTTTTAGATAAAGAACGAACAGAAATTCTAAATGAATTGGGCTTTGAGGTTATTCGATTTACAAATGAAGAAGTTATTGCTGATTTAGAGAATGTTCTTCAAAAAATACAAGAAAAATTAGCTTTAAAAGTTGATGTTCGAGAAGAAATTAGTGTGAGTGCATCGGTTTGTCCCCCTTCGGGGGAACGGGGGATTGAGGTGTTTACAACAAGACCCGACACCATTTTCGGCGTAACTTATCTCACTTTAGCTCCTGAACACGAATTGGTTTTACAAATTACAACTGAAGCACAAAAACAAGCCGTTTTGGATTATATTGAAGCAACTTCCAAGCGTTCGGAAAGAGATAGAATGGCGGATACCAAAACTATTTCGGGAGTGTTTACGGGAGCTTATGCTGTCTGCCCAGCAACAGGCTATTACTTGCCAATTTGGATAGGTGACTATGTGTTAGCAGGTTACGGAACGGGAGCTGTAATGGCGGTTCCTGCGGGAGATGAGCGTGATTATGCCTTTGCAAAACATTTTGCGGGTGCGGAAGGAATGCCTGAAATCATTAATATTTTCGATAAAGATATTTCAGAAAACGCATTTACTGAAAAAGGCGGTTTCAAATTGCAAAATTCGGATTTTCTCAACGGAATGGATTACGAAGAAGCCACAGAAAAAATCCTTGAAGAATTGGAAAAAACGGGAGTAGGGAAGGCTAAAATCAACTACCGACAAAGAGATGCTATTTTCTCGCGTCAGCGATATTGGGGCGAACCTGTGCCTGTTTATTATAAAAACGGAATGCCTTACACGTTGCCACTTTCAGCCTTGCCGTTGGAACTTCCTGAAGTGGAAAAATACCTCCCAACCGAAGATGGTGACCCGCCGTTAGGAAACGCAAAAGAATACGCTTGGAACGAAGCCGAAGAAAAAATCGTAAGTACTGATTTGATTGACAATCAATCGGTTTTTCCTTTGGAACTTTCTACGATGCCGGGTTGGGCGGGGTCGTCTTGGTATTGGCTTCGCTATATGGACGCACATAACGAAAAGGAATTTGCCTCGCAAGAGAACCTAAATTATTGGCAAAATGTAGATTTGTACATCGGTGGAAGCGAACACGCCACAGGGCATTTATTATATTCGAGATTTTGGAATAAGTTCCTTAAAGACAGAGGATTTATACAAGCTGAAGAGCCGTTCCAAAAGATGATAAATCAAGGAATGATTTTAGGAACAAGTGCGTTTGTATATCGTGTTATTTTTAAAGATATTACAGAGACGATAGAAAGTATTAGAGGTCTTTTGGGAGAAAATATTACGTTTTCTGATGCAGAAAAAACGAAAATTAAAGAGTTAGAAGAAAATAATAATGTTTTTATTTCTTATAACATTCTGCAAAGTGTAGATGATGATATGCCTAAATTCGGAGTGGGACAAATCTTACAAAGTAGTGCAGTAAATACAAAACTTACAAAAAGAATAATTGAAGAATTAGGTTTAGATATAAAAGAGGATGGTATTGTAATAGATTTGACTCCAATTCACGCCGATGTGTCATTAGTAAACAATGCTTCGGAATTGGATATTGAAGGGTTTAAACAATGGCGACCTGATTTTGCCGATGCGGAATTTATTTTGGATGAAAACGGAAAATATATCGTTGGTCACGAAGTCGAAAAAATGTCAAAATCTAAATACAATGTAGTGAATCCTGATGATATTTGCGAGCAATACGGGGCGGATACCTTGCGTTTGTACGAAATGTTTTTAGGTCCGTTGGAACAGGCAAAACCTTGGAATACCGCAGGAATTACGGGCGTTTCGGGCTTCTTGAAGAAGTTTTACAACTTGTATTTTGATGCCGATGCGGTTTCCATTTCTGACGAAGAACCGACCAAAGAAGAATACAAAATCTTGCATACGCTCATCAAAAAAGTGGAGTACGACATTGAGAATTTCTCGTTCAATACTTCGGTGTCGGCATTTATGATTGCGGTAAACGAATTGCAAAAAATCAAATGCAACAAACGAGCGATTTTAGAGCCTTTGGCGGTACTTATTTCGCCGTATGCACCGCACATTGCCGAGGAGCTTTGGGAAGTTTTAGGACACAACGAAAGCATCAGCCAAGTGCCGTTCCCAACTTTTGAGGAAAAATATTTGGTGGAAGACAGCAAGGAATACCCAGTGAGTTTCAACGGAAAAGTGCGTTTCAAAATCGAATTACCATTGGATTTACCAACCGACGAAGTAGAAAAAATCATCTTGGCAGATGACCGCACCCAAACCCAACTCGGCGGAAACCCTCCCAAGAAAATTATTGTAGTTAAAGGGAAAATTATTAACATTGTACAATAAATTTTTTCTGTTTTTGAAAGAAAATAATATGCTATGAATCATGATTTTACAAAATCTTCAATAGACAGGCAAAACATACTAAATAACCCTAAATATGTAGAAAATATTCAACAATATTTAGGCGTTAGTGGAATGTTTTATAATGAAGAATATCGTTTTACAATAGCTCAAACTGCTGATTTTTATGGAGTTAGTCAAAAAACAATTAGAAGATACATAGATAATCATCAGCAAGAGTTGGAACACAATGGTTATTGTGTATTGAAAGGTCAAAAGTTAAAAGAATTTAAAGAACTTTTTGGCTACCTAATTTATGGAGATATTGAAGAAGATTTCACGATGGACATTGATGTCCATCGTGAAACACAAAATACTGATAAACAAAAACTTAAATCGATTAAAAATTTAGGAGTTTTTAATTTTCGTTCATTTTTAAACATTGCAATGCTTCTTACAGAAAGTGAAAAAGCCAAGCAAATTCGTTCTGTAATTTTAGACATTGTGATTGATACACTTAATGAAAAATTAGGAGGAAATACCAAATACATCAATCAAAGAGATAGCGATTATATTATTGCCATTTTAGAAGAGCCAAGGTATCGGAAAGAATTTACCAGTGCATTAAATCGGTATTTGGAGATGGGCAATGCAAAATATAGTATCTATACCGATGCGATTTATCAAGCGATTTTTTTAGAAAACGCCAAGGAATACAAACAAATTTTGGACTTAATAGACACAGAAAATGCAAGGGAGACAATGTATGCAGAGGTATTGAGATTGATAGCATCGTTCGAAGTTGGGATTGCCGATGAAATGAAAAAAATTTTTGAAGAAAAAGGCAGAAAATTATTCCCCCAAGAATTGGATAAATTGATTAATAATTTTGCTTCCCAAAGATTTTGGATTCCTCAATTAGAAGATGTTCGTACAAAAATGGCTTCACGAGATTATGGTTTTCGTAAAGTTGTACATCAACGATTAGAAAACTATATTCAAAGCGTTCCAAAGGGAGATTACGACCGATTTTTAGGCGAAAATAGCAAAACTTTACAAGAACAAATACAAGAAAATATAGATGTTTTTTTGCGTTTAAGAGAAAAATAAAGTGATGGAATTCAGATATTTTGATGTAAAATACGCACTAGAAGTTCAAGATTTTATTATTGAACAATCAGGAGGGAAGAAAGGGTTACTGAATGATGGCTTACTGAGAAGTGTTTTGGAACATATACAAAATGATTGGTATTATCCTACTTTGGAAGATAAGGTTTGTCATTTGTTATTTTCTATAAACAAAAACCACGCTTTTAATGATGGAAATAAAAGGAGTTCTATTTCTTTATCAGCATATTTTTTACAAATCAATGGCTTTGATTTTCTTGTAGGAAAATTTATTCGAGAAATGGAAAATATAGTTGTGTATGTAGCTGATAACAAAATAGATAAAGAGTTGTTACACGAAATAATCTGTGAAGTTGTTCAGAAAAATGAATTTTCAGACACACTGAAATTTAAAATAATAAACGCATTAGAAAAAGAATAATAAAACGATAGAAACCCACCGTGGTGAAAGGGAAAATCGTGAATGTGGTGGTGTAGGGACGAGATATATCTCGTCCTCTATACAAATATATTAAAAAGAAAAAATAATGATTACCAAAAATAACTTCAAACAACTGCTCACACATTTAGGTTTTGCAGAACACAAAAATATATTTACCAAGAAAATTCACAGCTACGAACTAAAAGTGGATTTCAAAAATGAAAATCTGATATACCCAGATGGACTTACCGCCCATCGTGATACGACCAAGAATTTTTCGCAACCTGAAAATTTTGTAGTGTTTGAGTGTGTGCATAATTTACTTCAAAGTGGTTACAAACCCAAACACATTATTTTGGAACAAGGTATGCCGGGTGGACACGGAATGACAGGCGGTTTTTGTGATATTATTGTGCAGGACAACGATAAAATTCCATACTTGCTTATAGAATGTAAAACAGCAGATGACAAAAAAAGCAAAGAGTTTTCCAAAGCGTGGAACAAAATGAAGAAAGATGGTGGACAGCTTTTCAACTATTACAACAGCTATCGCCAGGCCAAGTGGATTTGCCTTTATACGACCGATTTTGATGAAGAGACACAAAAACACAGCCCCCTCTATCATCTGATTTCAATGCAGGACAATAACGAGTATTTGCAAACCAACAGCCATTTTCGTAGTTTTAGAGAAGTTGCTGATGCCAATAGTGGCAAAGAAGAATATTTTAAAGTTTGGAAAGAGACTTATCAGTGCGATTTTATTTCTCATAATTTATTTGAAAGCGAAATTTTTAAAGTGGGTAATCGCCCCTTTGGTATTGATGATTTAAAAATCGTTGATGGTGAAACCATTGCCAAAAAATACCACCAATTTGCTACCATTATGCGTCAGCACAATGTATCGGGGCGTGAAAATGCCTTTGATAAGCTCGTCAATCTATTTTTATGCAAAGTGGTGGACGAAAACAAAAATTCCGATAATTTAAAGGTTTATTGGCGTGGGGCAGCATCAGACGACCATTTTAGCCTACAAGACCGCCTGCAAAAACTCTATAAGGTGGGAATGTTTGACTTTTTGGGCGAAGATGTTACTTATATTGAAGAAAGTGAGATTGAAAACGCCTTTAAATTTTTCAAAAATAAAAAAGACGAAACCAAAAAGACCATTTTGGATTATTTTAAACAGCTCAAATTCTATTCTAATAATGCCTTTGCGTTTTTAGATGTGCATAATGAAAATCTGTTTTTACAAAATGCCATCATTTTAAAAGAAGTGGTGCAAATGCTCCAAGACATTCGCCTAAAAAATGAAGACGAGCAACATCAGTTTTTGGGCGATTTGTTTGAGGGCTTTTTAGACCAAGGGGTGAAACAATCCGAAGGGCAATTTTTTACGCCAATGCCGATTGTCAAGTTTTTAATTTCGTCTTTACCATTAGAGCAGATTTTACACAACGAAGCCACACCCAAAGTGATTGATTATGCTTGTGGGGCGGGGCATTTTTTGACTGAGTATGCCACTCAAACCAAACAAATTATCGGCAGTGGCGACAAAGAAAAATTAAACACGCACTACCAAAACATCTACGGCATAGAAAAAGAATATCGCCTTTCCAAAGTGGCAAAGGTTTCGGCTTTTATGTACGGGCAAGACCAAATCAACATCATTTATGCCGATGCGTTGGCGAAAAACTCGCGTATTAAAAACAATGATTTTAATGTATTGGTTGCCAATCCGCCATATAGCGTCAAAGGATTTTTAGCCACGCTTTCTGATGAAGACAAGCAAGCCTTTGATTTATACGACAACCTTTCCGAAGACAGCTTTAATTCCATTGAAACCTTTTTTATAGAAAAAGCCAAGCAACTGCTCAAAACTGATGGCGTGGCAGCGATTGTTTTGCCGTCGTCTATTTTGACCAATGGCAATATTTATATCAAATGCCGTGAGATTATCCTTAAATATTTTGATTTGGTAGCAATTGCCGAATTTGGTTCGGGGACTTTTGGCAAAACAGGAACCAATACTGCCACTTTGTTTTTAAGACGAAAAGAACAAAAACCTGATATTGCCGAGCATTATAAAAATCGTGTAGAAGAATGGTTTAAAGGCGATTTTAATACTCAAATCCAGCAAATATTTGCTGATGAACATTTGTTGCAAAACTATTGTACGCATTGCGGATTGGATTTCTCCGAATATAAAAAATTCTTGCAAGGGCAAGAAAATACCATTTTTGACAGTGAAATTTTTGCCGATTATAAAAAGGAATTTGATAATTCAACAGAAATCAAAGGTAAGAATGGATTAAAATCAAAACAATATTTTAAAAAGTCGTCAAAACAAGAACAAGAAGATTTGTTAAATGAAAAATTTAGAGAGAAAGTTCTGCAAAAAGAGAAAGAAAAAGTCTATTTCTATCTCTTGGCACAAGACAATACAACCGAAGTACTCATTGTAAAAAGTCCTGAGGATAAAAAAGCAAGAAAAACCTTTTTGGGCTATGAATGGAGTAGTGCCAAAGGTAACGAGGGAATAAAATATTTGGGTGGAACGGAAAGAAAAGAAAACGAAGATGATACCTTGGAGGTGCTAAAAGGTATCTATGGTATCCAAACCCCACTATTCAATCCCAATCACTTAGGCGATGAAAATAAGATAAACACCTATATCCGCAAACATTTTATGGGTGAGTCTTTTACCATTTCCGAAGAAAATAAAGACTTTGTAAGTCTATTGCCCTTGACGGATATGCTGGATTTTTCACGCACTTCCTTTGATAAGGTTTTAAGAACGAGTGTACAGAAAAAGATTGAGGTGAAGAGTAAGTATCCGTTGGTGAAATTGGGGGATGTTACGGAAATTTTGAGTGGCGGTACACCTGATACAAAAAATAGCGAATATTGGAATAATGGCACAATCTGTTGGGCAACATTAGTGGATACAAAAAATAAATATTTAACAGATACTCAAAGAAAAATTACGCAAAAAGGACTGAGTGAAAGTAGTGCTAAGTTACTTCCTATCAATACGGTTATTTTTTCAAGTAGAGCAACGATTGGCGAGGTAACGATTGCGAAAGTTGAGACCTCTACCAATCAAGGTTATAAAAATTTTATTTGTAATGAGCGTAAAATTAATTATCTGTACCTATATTACATTTTAAAAGACCAAGCCAAAAATATTGAAGAAATTGCTGGTGGAATGACCTATAAAGAAATTAGCAAAACAGATTTGTCAAATTTTAAAATCCCCCTGCCACCTTTACCTATCCAAGAACAAATCGTCGCCGAGTGCGAGAAGATAGACCAAGAATATGAAAACAGTCGTATGTCCATAGAGGCGTACAGGGGCAAAATCGCTCAAATTTTCCACGATCTCCAAGTTTTGGAAAAAACTGAATGGGGGGGGGGTAAAACGCTTTAAAATCAGCGAGTTATATATATTGTTGAAAAGAGGGAAATCACCAAAATATGGCAATTCAAACATTCAAGTTATTAAATCAGGACAAGCCAGAGGGTATTCCCAATTTGATTTTTCTCAGCCTGCTTTTGTAAGAGAAGATTTTGTTTTAGATGAAAGAAAATTGCAAAAAGGCGATATTTTAATCAATTCAACGGGTGTGGGTACAGCAGGAAGAGTAACCTTATTTGAGCTTGAAGGGGATTTTGTCGCCGATAATCATATTACGATTTTTAGACCCAATGAAAAGCTCATTTCTAAATTTGGGTTATATTCATTAGCCAATATTGGATTTAAAACAATTGAAAGTATGGCAAATGGGGCAAGCGGTCAGATTGAATTAACGATTGACACTATTAAAACAATTTCATTTTTAGTTCCCCCACTTGCCAAACAGCAAGAAATCGTTTCGGAAATTGAGGGTTACGAAGTAGAAATAACCAAATTAGAGCAAATTATGGCACAAAGTAGCCAGAAGAAAAAAGCGATTTTAGAAAAATATTTGTAAAAAATAGAACCAATGAAAATCTATCATAAAACCAAAAACATTCTATCCGATTTAAAGGAGATCCCCTTTAAGTTGGAACGCGATATACAGCGATTATTGGAGCAGAATTTGGAGCAAGTTACAGGTTTGGAGCTGGTAAAATCCGAGTTTAAAGTTCAGGAGCAACGCATAGATACTTTGGCTTTTGATGCCGAAAGCAAGTCGTTTGTCATTATAGAATACAAGCGTTCCCACAATTACAGCGTGTTTGACCAAGGCGTGGGCTATCTGCGTACGCTCTTGCAATACAAAGCCGATTTTGTACTGGAATACAACGAAAATTTAGGAAAATTACTCAAAAAAGACGAAGTAGATTGGTCTCAAAGTAAAGTTGTTTTTGTTTCACCAGCCTTTAATTCACATCAGAAAAAAGCGGTGGATTTCAAAGATTTGAATATCGAACTTTGGGAAATTAAGCAATTTGAGGGCGACATTATTACCATCAACGGACTGAAAAAATCAGCTTCTGCCCCGAGCGTAAAATTGTCGGCTCAAAAAGAAAATGCTCAGCTTCAAGAAATCACCAAAGAGCTAAAAACTTACACCGAAGAAGATTTACTCAAAGGAAAACCCGATGAAACGTTGGAACTTTACGAAGAAGTGAAACAAGCGATCTGCAACCTTTCCCCAGAAATAGAGGTGGTTCCACAGAAACATTATGTGGCGTTTAGGATTGGAAAAAGAAATATTTCAGATATAGAAATTCAAAAAAGTGGACTGAAATTATTTATCAATAAAAAGATAGGAGAACTTGATGACCCTAAAAAACTAATGACTGATGTTTCTAAAAAAGGACATTTGGGCAACGGCGATTATCAAGTCAAAATCTCCGACCTCAAAAATATAGAATATTTGATGAGTTTGGTAAAACAAGTCTTATAAATAATGAGTGGATATTCTCTTATAAATCCCTGAATCTATCTTTCAGGGATTTTTGTTTTTATTCATAAAACAATTTTTAGTAAGTCATTTTTGAAGTTTTTTCTTGCAGAATTGAATAAAATTTGCAGTAAATATAAAAAATGTTTTACCTTTGTGCCATCATCAGGAGTTTCTGAGTGTCAGAACACCAACCGAGCTAAAGCCAGCCACGGTGGTTTAGAATGAGGGCAACCTGCCAAAAACAAAGGTTTCTTCTATTGTGACTTCATAACTTCTGTTGTAGGTGTATTAATCAATTATAACATACAATACAATGGAAAGAAAAGAAAAAACACTTCAAGATTTTTTTCAGGATTACAAACTTCGTTTCTCAAAAATGACAATTGATGAGTTAATAGAGGTTTTTAATAGAGAGGTAGGTAATATGGGCTGGGTAGGCATTCGAGGTGCTTATTTAGCTGCCTTACATCAGGAATTTCTTAGCAGGGAATTTGATTGTAGTCAATTTATTTTTGAGGATTCAACGTCCTTACAATATAAAATTCGTCTGGAGGGCAAAAAGTTAGTGCAGATTATTGACTAAAAAGCACATCTTTTGAAAGAAGAATCGTGAATTTAGCAATGCAAAAACGAGATTGAGGTGGAAAACTTTGGTCTCGTTTTTCTATTATCAGAAGCCAAATTCAACTTAAACGTACAGGGACTTTATTGAATTTTTTGAAAAAATATACGGATTTTAAGCAGTATTCTCGCAAAAAAAGACATCTGAAAATGTTAAATTTTTTGATAAAAACGTATTAATTTTTTTCTAAACAAAATAACTTTATGCTGGGTTATTTTGTTGTAAATAAGCGTTTTATGTTTGATTTATTGTAGGTTTGCTAAAGGGTAGGAAGTTAAAATGTTCGGATTATAACTTTTATTATAGAAAGTTTTGCTATCTTGCACCCGAAATTTATGCTAACAATATAGGTTTACTATGAAGAATAATCTGCTTAGAATTTTCGTTGTAGTGGCTATTTTTTCAGGTTTGTCCTTAACTACAAGTTGTGGAAAGAAATCTGACAAAAATATTTCAAATGCAACAGGATGGAAAATTAACTCTAAAGAGGGGGGCTTTCAGTACAATACTGACTTTAAAGAACAGGAAGCCGCTCCGGGACTTGTGCTTGTAGAAGGAGGGACATTCACTATGGGGCAAGTTCAAGATAATGTGATGCACGAATGGAACAACGTTCCTACGCAGCAGCACGTACAGTCATTCTATATGGATGAAACAGAGGTTACCAACAAAATGTATATGGAATATTTGGATTGGTTGAAGCACGTATTCCCTCCAGACCAAGAACAATACAGAAACATATATGTAGGAGCTTTGCCAGATACGTTGGTTTGGAGAAGTTCGCTTGGTTTTAATGAATCAATGGTAACAAACTACTTGCGTCACCCGGCTTATGCGGAATATCCTGTTGTTGGGGTGAATTGGGTACAAGCTGTTCAATTCAGTGTTTGGCGTACAGACCGTGTGAACGAAGCTATTTTGGAAAAATCTGGGTATTTGAATAAAGATACTCGTTATCAAGTAGATTCAGAAAGTACTTTTAGTACAGATGTATATCTTAACACTCCATCAAATTCATACGGAGGAAAAGTTTCTGAATTCGCAGGTAAAAAAGCAGTTACTAAGGAAGGAGAGCCAACTTACGCAAAACAAACAAGCGGAATTTTGGTTCCTGAGTATCGTTTACCTACCGAAGTTGAGTGGGAGTATGCTGCCAAATCGTTGAACGGAATTCGTGAGTACAATAATATCAGAGGAAGAAAGAAATATCCTTGGGACGGGGCGTATAGCCGTTCCACAAAACGTGCTACACGGGGTGACCAATTGGCTAACTTCAAGCAAGGAAAAGGAGATTACGGCGGACTTGCAGGATGGTCAGACGATAGAGGTGATATAACAGTTGCGGTAAAAACGTATCCGCCAAATGACTTTGGGTTGTATGATATGGCAGGAAACGTAGCTGAGTGGGTAGCCGATGTTTATCGTCCGATAATTGATGACGGAGAGAGCGACTTTAACTACTATCGTGGTAACGTGTATATGAAACACGCTATCGGAGAAGATGGCAAACAAGTTGTGGTAACGGCGGATAATATCAAGTATGATACACTTAGCAATGGTAAAATTATTGCAAGAAATCTTCCAGGAAACTTAGCAACAGTGCCTATTGACGAGAATGAAACATACTTGCGTTACAACTTCACGCGAAGTGATAACAGAAGTTTCCAAGATGGAGATAGATCTTCTTCACGTGGATATTACGGAAGCAGAGATGAGTTAGCTTCTTCAAAAGAGGAGAAAGACCACAGAAATACAATGTACAACGCTCCGAAACATAAAATTGAGAAAGATTCTATGGGATTGAGTCGTATATTTGATAAATCGAACGAGCGAACAACGTTAATTGATGACGAAGTACGCGTTTATAAAGGAGGTTCTTGGAGAGACCGCATATTCTGGATTGACCCTTCACAAAGGAGATATTTGCCTCAATACATTGCAACTGACTACATCGGATTCAGAAATGCAATGAGCCGTGTAGGAGCAAAATCATCCAGAAAAAATAAAACTCCGAAAGGTTAGACTTATTATCCAATATTAAAATTGAAAACTCTGTAGATATAGCATTTACAGAGTTTTTTTAATGAAATATCAACTTATTTATGGAAGACTTATACAGAAAATTTCTTGCTTCGTCAGGTGTTTGCACTGATAGTAGGAATGTTGCCAATAATTGTATTTATTTCGCTTTAAGAGGTGATTCTTTTGACGGAAATTTATTTGCAGAAGAAGCTCTTGAAAAAGGAGCATTATTCGCTGTTGTAGATAATCCTAATATAAAATTATCCGAAAAAACAATTTTGGTGGAAAATGTGCTTGCTACTTTGCAAAACTTAGCAAATTATCACCGCAGAAAGCTCAAAACTCCTATCATAGGAATTACAGGGAGTAACGGAAAAACAACAACCAAAGAGCTTATAAAGTCGGTTTTGTCGGAAGCATTTAACGTGGTGGCGACACAAGGGAACTTGAATAATCATATCGGAGTGCCTTTGACACTTCTTTCAATCACGCAGGAAACAGAAATCGCAATTGTTGAAATGGGAGCAAACCACCCTAAGGAAATAGAGTTTTTATGTTCAATTGCCGAGCCTGATTATGGCTACATTACAAGTATCGGAAAGGCTCATTTAGAGGGATTTGGCAGTTTTGAAGGTGTTGTAAAAACAAAAGGAGAACTGTACGATTATCTAAAAAAGAATAATAAAACTATCATTTTCAACAATAATGATGAACTTCAAAAGAAATTGTTGAGAGATTATCAAAATGTGTATTCTTTTGGAAATCAGAAGGGAGCTAATGTTTTTGTTGAGTGTTTGGCAACCAATCCGGTTGAAGTTTGTTTTAAAGAAACTTCTGTTAGGGAAGAACTGAAAACTTCCGAAGGAGTAACGGAAGTTCCTGAAATTGAAGGTTTTTCTGATGAAAAAATATACTTGAAATCTCATTTGGTAGGGAAATACAACTTTTCAAATATTGCTGCGGCGATTGCCTTTGCAAAGTTTTTTAAAATATCATCAGGAGCGATTAAACGAGGGATAGAAAAATATATTCCTGCCAATAATCGTAGTCAAATTCTCAATCAAGAAACGAACACAATTTTGTTGGACGCCTACAACGCGAATCCCAGCAGTATGTCGGAAGCTATCAGGAATGTAGCTGAATTAGAGGGGTTTGAAAAGAAAGTTCTTGTGCTTGGCGATATGTTTGAGCTTGGTGATTACGCGGCTCAAGAGCATCAAAATGTTGTGAATTTGGTTGAAGAAAATGTGTGGGAAAAAGTATTTTTCGTAGGAGAAAATTTTTATAAAACAGAGACCAAATATCCTAAGTTTAGGAGCTTTGAAGACTTTCAAAAAGCCTTTTCTCTGAAAGATTTTTCGGATAGTTTTATTCTCATTAAAGGCTCAAGAGGAATGGCTCTTGAACGAATATTAAAATAAAATATTAATGTGAAAATCGGATAGTTAAACGTTTAACTATCCGATTTTTTGTGTTCTTAATTTGTTATTGAATCCAGAGAATCTTTTACAGTATCGGGCTTCGTTAGCGAGTCATTTTCAATAGCTTCGTACTCTTCAAAGTCTTCTTCACTTAGGAAAGGAGAAATTAGTTTTTTGAGTAATTGATATTTCTCGTCGTATAACTTCTTGTCAAATTCTTCTATTTCAACGAGTAATCCCATATAATATCGTATCGTAGTGTCAATATTTTCGTATTGTTGATAGATTTCATTTGCAGGAAGTTGCGTGTAGTAATTCAACTCTTCTTCGTACTTTTTCATCACTTTTTTAGCCAACTCACGCCCTTTTTCAGCCTCACCTACCTGATAATAGCCTTGAATGAAAGGAGAAAGGAATGTGTAATAACCATAATGTTCCATCGGCATATTTTTCATAGCCAAATTGATGATGTTTTTAGCTTTGTCAATTTTCTTTTCCTCAATTAACTTTTCAAGCAAGCGAGCTAAATTTATACGGAAAGAAATTGAACTTCTGCGAGTTTCAACATCGTGATAGATATTTGAATCTCCCATATTGCCCCATTTCCATTTTGTCACGATGTCATACATTAAATCGCTGTCAATGCGTCCCATTTCGGAAGAATTTTTCTTAACAGGAGTTTTGATAGGCACTAATTTGTAAACCAATCCGTCCAATTGCAAATAATCCTTCATCCAAATGTATTCCTCGTCGTCAAAGCTTCCGCCTGTGAAGTAAATAGGGCGTTTCCAATCGTTGTTGGCGATTATATCGAGCATCATCAAGCGGGCTTTATCAATGCCGTTAGGTAACTTAATATCAATGTAATCAACGATTAAATGAGCGTCTTCAGGTTTTACAACACCGCTTTTCAGAACGTTTTCTTTATTTACTGGAATGCGAATTTTGTTGGTTGGATAGTAATGAATTGTTCTTCCGTCTTCGAGTACGTTTTTAGTATTTGGGTCATCGCTGGCAATCCAATTCATTAAGTCTTTTACATTCCACACGTTTTTGGTTCTTTCTATGAAATAAACCGCATCACGAACTCCGTAAGCGTACTGACTATGCTTTAATTGCGACGGAATTGGCTCGCTTTCATAGGCTTTTCGCTTCATTTGGTCGATGTACCAATCGGTTTGAAGCAAACTTGTGTTGATGGTTCGTACATCGGTTCGGTAGCCTTCAATTTCTTGAGCATACCAAAGTAAGAACGTGTCATTATCCCCGATGGTAAAAATCATAGCTCCTGTATCTTCAGAAATAGAATCCAAATAACAATGTGCGATTGCCTGAGCCGAATACTTTTCGGAGCGGTCGTGGTCATCCCAATTCTGGTAAGCCATCAGGGTAGGAACGCACAAAAGGGAAACGATAACAGCAATTGGAGCAGATAATTTCTGGCTTGTTGCTTTTCTAAGAAGCTCGAAAAGAGCATACACACCAAAGCCAATCCATATCGCAAAGGCAAAAAATGACCCAACCAAAGCATAATCACGTTCTCGTGGTTCAAACGGTTTTTCGTTGAGATATACTTTCAAGGCTAAACCTGTGAACATAAATAGCACGAACACTACCCACGTCTTTTGCTCACTTTTTAGCGACATAAATACCAAACCTAAAATACCTAAAATCAGCGGTAAAAAGAAATACGTATTTCGTGCTTTGTTGTTCAAAACATCTGACGGAAGATTGTCTTGCGAGCCTAATCGCATCGAATCGATGAAATTAATGCCACTGAGCCAGTTTCCGTGGTCATTATTCACTTTTCCTTGTATGTCGTCTTGTCTTCCCACGAAGTTCCACATAAAATAACGCAAGTACATATAGCTCATTTGGTAACTGAACATATATTGCATATTTTTGAAGAAACTTGGCTTCTCAACATCTAAATAACTGCTAAATCTGTTCAGGAATAGCTCATATTCATTAGGTGTAACTCTTCCTAAGTTTACCTGTTTTTTGAATTCATTAACCGCCTGATGGAGTTCTTTGTTTGAGAAATATTCCGGTTTGATTGAAAAATCAAGAAGACCTGTCAGCATCATATAATTCGCAGCGTGCTGTGCACTCCACATACGCGGAAGCAAGCCTGTGTGTTTTGAGTTGGGCGAAACTCTGGCGTTTTTATAGTGATTTACAATGATGTATTTGTTGTTTTCGTAATCCCTTTCGTATTTGGGTTTGTCATCTTTGTACGGATTTTCTTCATCTTGCCCTGCGTATTTGTCTGAAAACATTGGTCCGTAAAACAAGTGAGTTTCAGGGTATTGTTCTAACTTATAATAAGCTAATAACAAACGTGCATCGGTAGGGCTATTTTCGTTGATAACTACATCGGCATTGGCACGAATAGGAATCATCAGCCACGATGAAAATCCTATGAAAACAAACATTATACAAAGCGTAATTGTTTGTAAATAAACCTTTTGTTTTTTAGCGGCATAACGAAGCACAAAGAAAAACGCAATGATAATTGAAAGCCCCGCTGCGATTGTTCCCGAATTGAAAGGCAAACCTAACGAGTTTACGAAAAAGACTTCCAAATTCCCGAAATAAGCCAGCGTATAAGGAAGTATTAGCTTGAAAATCAGTAATAAAATTGCAATGGAAATCACATTTGCAATCACAAAGTTTTTAAAATTCTTTTTGTAATTACTGTTGAAGAAATAAAGCATCCCGATTGCTGGAATGGTAAGCAACGCCATAAAATGCACGCCGAATGATAATCCTATTACTAATGAGATTAAAATCAGCCATTTATCGCCTCGTTCTTTGTGAAGATTGTCCGTCCATTTGATTCCAAGCCAGAACATCGCAGCCATAAAAAGCATTGCCATTGCATAAACTTCAGCTTCAACGGCGTTGAACCAAAAACTGTCGGAAAAAGTATAAGTCAAAGCACCTACCAAACCACTTCCTAAAACAGCAATTACTTGAGGTACAGGTAGTTCTTCTGTCTCTGGAATGTTTTTGAAGGCAATTTTTTTAGTGAGATTTGTAATGATAAAGTACAGAAACAGAATCGTGAATGCACTCGAAAATACGGACATATAATTCACAAATAAAGCTACTTTTTCAGCCTCAGGAGCAAAAAAAGCGAAAAAAGCTCCCATCATCTGGAAAAACGGTGCTCCCGGCGGATGTCCTACTTCCAATTTTGCTGCGGTGGAAATGTACTCTCCACAATCCCAGAAGCTTACGGTTGGTTCTACGGTTAATCCGTAAGTTACTAAAGCGATGAAAAAAGTAACCCAACCTACAATAAGGTCATATTTTTTGAAATCCTTGTTTGTTAACATATTTTATTGATTTGAAAAAATAAACGTAAATCCTCAAATTTTTGAAGAAACTGATTAAGTTTGCGAATATATGAAAATAAAATAATAAATCTCACATTTCAAGCGAAATAATATCGAAAAATCAGGAGATGAATCGCTTTTGCTGGAAAAAATATTATCGGTTGGCAAATATTTTTCTATTTTCTATTTCTGCTTTGAAGAATGTTTATTTTTTACTTTTAAAATTGTTAATCAAATGTTTTATTTTTATAATCCGCAAAATGAAATGTCCCAATTTTCAAAATGAAATGTACATTTTTTGAGGATTTTTTATACACCGCAAAGATATTCAAAAAACGTAAAAACACGGCTCAATTGCCGTGTTTTTTGTTACAACTCATAATTCGCTGTCAACACTTCAATACGCTTTTTACCAGCGGTTTTACTACTTCCCAAATGCAAGGTGATTTCCTTTTGACACCAGCCAAACTCCTTTACGCACTTCAATAACTCGTTATTCTGATACGAACTTAACAAAAACTTGCCCTTAGCCTTTGATAATGCGTTAAGTAAGTCGTTAAAATATTCCTGCGTATAACCGCCATAATGCCCTTGGTTCGCACCCACGTAAGGCGGATCACAATAGATAAACGTTTTTTCGCTGTCGTGTGAAGAAATCACTGCACAGGCATCATTATTCTCAATTTGAACGTGTTTCAAACGTTCGGTATAATCCTCTGAAAATTGCAACACTTTGTTAATCAATCCTCTTTCGTTCTTTCCCGTGCGGTCGAAACGACAGTTTACAATCTGATTGGAAAAACCCGCATTGGTCGCATACCAAAACGCCCACGCTCTTTTCACGGGCGAAAACAAAAAAGGCGAATGATAGATTACCAATGCCGATTTATATGCCTCACGACTTACTATTGTTTTATTAACCAACGCTTTAAGAGCTTCAAAATCCGACTTTAAAACATTGTAGAAGTTTACCGGCTACCACATCGCCACGCAACAGGTTGGCACGGATGAGTTCTATGAGCTCTATCTGTTGCTGATTGCGTTTGCCACTGGGCAGAAGTTTGGGCTGTGGCTCTTTTGCTTTTTTCTCCATTTCGATAAAATAAAGCCTTGCCAACTTGCCTTTTTCGTTTCGCTCCACCATACTTAGCTCCTTTGCCATATCTATACTAATGGCGTATTCTTTTAATGGTCGTCCGCCGTTTGAGTTTTCGCCAGATTTGGCGAAAACCACAAAATCTTGATTTTCAACAAATCCATAATCCTCTATTCTGTCTTTAATCCAGTTGGAAAAATCTCTACCAACTTCAAGGAATTGATGCAATTCTCTTGCGTTTACGGCTCTTTGTCCGTTTTGCTCTGTGATTGTTATTAATTCTGTCATAATTTATTGATTTATAACGTTATTTAATACTACTTTTGTTACTTCATTTACAGCCTTTTCGGCTTTGTAATAGTCTTTTTTAATATCTTCGGCTGTATTACTTACTCGGTCGCCTGCCAACGCCTTGCGGACAAAATCAACCGTAACGCCGTAACTTTTAGACAATTCATTTATAATACTTTGATTGTACTTGTATTTTTTATTCTTACCTTTGCACATCGTCCTGTTTGTATTGTTTCACGGGACAAAATTCGCGACAAATTTCGAAATAACAAAATAAAATTCGAATTATTTTTCGAATATTTTTAAAACTGATTGATTATGAGTAGTATAAATTTTAGAATCAATGAGCTTGTTTCTCATTTTTCTAATGGAAATAATAGTGATTTTGCTAAAAAAGTCGGAGTAAATGAAGCCAATGTTCGTAATTATATATCGGGAACCGAACCTAAATTCGGTTTTTTAGAGAAAATTACAAATGCTTTCGAAATAAATTACGAATGGTTGCTTACAGGCAAGGGTGAGATGCTTAAAAGTGAGCAAAACTTACCTGTTGCTACCTATACAGAGAGTCTTAATGAGGGGATTCCGCTTATTCCGTTGGATGCAATGGCGGGGATAGGTAGTGGGGAAGTTTCTGTGTTAGAGCTTGATTGTGAGCGTTATGTAATACCAATGTTTAGAGGTGCGGACTATCTTATTCCCGTAAAAGGCTCGTCAATGATTCCTAAATACAACAGCGGTGATGTGGTTGCCTGTAAGAAATTATCCCTGCAAGATATTTTCTTTCAATGGAATAAAGTATATGTATTAGATACAGAGCAAGGAGCGTTAATTAAGCGTGTTTGTAAAGGTTCAGATAATGAACATATTACACTCGTTTCCGACAATGAAAAATACGAGCCGTTTGAGTTGCATAAGTCTCAAATATATGCCATTGCCTTAGTGGTAGGGGTAGTTAGGTTGGAGTAAAATGTAAAATAAAATGTGTCGGTTCAGTCATACCCCTCGCAGAATAAGCACAACAAAACATCTAATTTAGTATAAATCAATATTTTGTATTTAAAAATTCTATTTTTTAAATGGTAATCCTCCCCTTGTAATTCTTAAAAACATAGGGGTAATATTATTTTTTTACACCAGCACCCCCATTTTAATAAGGGTGTAAAACAAGTAAAATGTAATAGCAAATGTAATAACAACTATAATAGCAACTACTAAAATACCTGTTTTTCGGGGTAGTAGTTATCATTTTCGTTGGGGTACGCAAATGGTGGGTTGGGCGGGTCCCGGCAGGGGGTTCCGGCAACTCCGGAGACATAAAAAAAAGCCCCAAAAGGGCTTGTTTTATTGGGGTTTGGTAGTTTTTAGTACCTTTGTGCCTCATAATAGTAGTTACAGCAAATTATATGGTAATTTCGGGCTTTTTAAATGGTAATTAAATAGTAGTTAATAGTAATTGTTGTACATTTGGTTTTGTTTCCATTTTCGGGCTTTTTTGGTTGTAACTCCCTTATTTTTAATGTTTTTTCGGGCTTTTTTGGTTTGTATGTTTTTGTACATTACATTTTAACCCCCTTATTTTGTGATAAAATGTTTATATTTGCTATTATTAACATAAATTTTGGCTGTGTATGAAGAAATATTTTCTGCTCGTTGTGACAATGATGTCTTTTTCAGTGTATGCTTTCAAAGCTACTGAAAGTTATTTTTCAATAGAGAAAGATTCTGTTTTGCCTGATAATTCCCTTGCTATTGAGAAAGTGGAACCCGATGAGTATCCCAAAATGAGTAATTGTCAGGACGCAAACGGAACCATTGAAGGATTTAAAAAGTGTCTTGTTGCTTATTTTAAAGAAAATGTGCAAAACGCTGAAAATCTTGAGGGAAGAGTCTATCTTGTGTTTAAAGTTAATGCCGATGGGAAGATTGAAAAAGTAAGAATTCATTCCAATCAAAATGCTTTAATTGAAGAAGGAGAACGACTTTTAAAGCAGATGCCTTTGTTCGTTCCTGCTCAAAAAGCCGGAAATCCGATTGAGTTTACGTACACAATGCCTCTGACATTCAAGAGAGAGAAAGCCCTCAAGCAGGAAAAATATTTTTCTAATCCTGATGTGGAGGCAAAATGGGAAAGTTGTGAAAGTGCAGAAGATGAAAATAAATCTTTAGGTAAATGTATTCGAAAATTTATGTTTGAAAGGATAGCGACGGAAGATGACGGAGAAGAAAAATCTGTTTATATGTTATTAAAAATTGATTCTGACGGAAATTCTATGGTTGAGGGTATTGAAGGAGAAGATGAGGCTTTAGCAAGAGAAGTGTATCAAAAATCAAGAGAATTTCCAAAATTTATTCCGGCACGAAAGAACGGAAAGTTAGTAGGTTCCATTAATTTTGTTCCTATTATATTTAATAAAAAGGAAACATATGATTCATCCACCCCTCCTGATGTTTATCCGCAAATCAAATCTTGTAAGGATTCGTTCTTTACTTTTGGAAGTTTTCAGAAATGTTTGAATGAACACGTGCAAAGAAATTTTCAATATCCGGAATTGGCGGCGAAATATAACATTCAAAGAACTGTTTATGTTGTTTTTAAAATAAAGGAAGATAAAAGCGTTCAAATATTAGCAGCTTTGGGTGATGAAACTCAAATTTTAAGAAATGAGGCGATACGTATTATTAAAAAACTTTCGGTAAAAGCTCCGGCAATGAAAGATGGCAAACCTACTTTTTTAGTTTTCATTTATCCGATAAATTTTAAATTGAATTAAGTGTTTGATTTTTAATATGTTTTGTTCTTTTATTTAATGCGGAGCTAAATTTTTTCTGAAAAATATTTGGAAGTTAAAAAAAAGATTGTATCTTTGCACCGCAAAAATAACCAATGGCTCATGGTGTAATGGTAACACAGCAGATTTTGGTTCTGTTATTCAAGGTTCGAGTCCTTGTGAGCCAACGAAAACCTCTTGAGAAATCAAGAGGTTTTTTGTATTTACAAAGTAAAAACAAAAAACTCCAAATCATAATTAATAATTTGGAGTTGTGTGATGATAATTATCTGTTAATTAGGATAATTTAGATTTTCTTCTTTTAGATTGTAAAGCACTTCTTCAAGATATTTTTTCGCTTCGTATTTTGCCATTGGGAGGTTGTTATTGTAAAAATTTCCGCATTCCATTGCCGATGCTCCCGGTATTTCTCCTTCAAAATCAGCCATATATTGGAATAATTCGGTAATTAACGGAACAATATCTTTTGACGAAAAATCTCCTGCCAAGATAAGATAATTTCCTGTTTGGCAGCCCATTGGTCCCCAGTAGATGATTTTGTCTTTCCAATCGCTGTTGCGTAGCCAAGTCGCTGCTAAATGCTCAATGGTGTGAATTTCAGCAGCTCCTAAAACAGGTTCGCGATAAGGCAACTTCATACGAATATCAAACGAGGTGAGTACCTCTTTCCCTACATAATCTTTGCGAGAAACGTAAATTCCTCGCTCTAATTTTAAATGGTCAATACAAAAACTTGCTATTCTTTCCATAATTGTATGATGATTTTGTTTTTATCTAAATAGGAATTTTAAAAATTAAGTCAGCTTTCAGTTACATCATATCGCTATACCCAATGGCTTTTCCGATAAGGGTGGTTGATGTGCAACTTTCTATCTTAACGTTCACAAAATCACCTACTTTGTAATGCTCTTTTGGGAAAACAACTACTGTGTTTTGTGTATTTCTTCCCATCCATTGTTCGTCTGATTTCTTGGAATTTCCTTCGATGAGCACTTCGCAAATTTGTCCCACTTTTTCCTGTGTGCGAAGAAGACTGTGTTTCTGCTGTAAATCAATGATTTCGGAAAGACGGCGTTTTTTGACTTCCTCAGGAACATCATCTTCGATTTTGCGTGCAGCAAGCGTTCCTGGTCGTTCCGAATAGGCAAACATAAACCCAAAGTCGTATTTTACGTACTCCATAAGTGAAAGTGTGTCTTGGTGGTCTTCTTCCGTTTCAGTTGGGAAACCTGCAATCATATCTTGTGAAATGGCACATTCAGGAATGCGTTCACGGATGTTATCAATTAATGTAAAATATTCTTCTCTTGTATGTAATCGGTTCATTGCCTTTAAGATACGGTTACTTCCGCTTTGTACAGGCAAGTGAATATATTTGCAGATATTGTGATGTTTTGCCATTGTGTCAATCACATCAAGAGTCATATCTTGCGGGTTGGAAGTGGAGAAACGAATACGCATTTTTGGATGAGCAACAGCCACCATATCAAGTAGTTTTGCAAAATTCACCGCAGTGGCTTTTTGCATTTCGCTGGCTTTGTCGAAATCTTTTTTCAGTCCGCCACCGTACCAAAGATAACTATCCACGTTCTGACCTAAAAGCGTAATTTCTTTAAATCCTCTCTCTTCTAAGTCTTTGATTTCATTTAGTATAGAAAAAGGGTCGCGACTTCGTTCGCGTCCGCGTGTAAACGGAACAATACAAAAAGTACACATATTGTCGCATCCACGTGTGATGGAAACGAAGGCTGTTACTCCGTTGCTGTTCAGCCTGATGGGTGAAATGTCGGCGTATGTTTCATCTTTTGAAAGAATTACATTGACAGCTTCACGTCCGCCTTCTACTTCTTGCAGAAGGTTTGGTAAATCTTTGTAAGCGTCAGGACCTACAACCATATCCACAATTTTTTCTTCTTCCAAAAAGGCGTGTTTTAGTCGTTCAGCCATACATCCCAATACGCCCACTTTCATTGCAGGGCGGCTTCTTTTGATAGAATTGAATTGTTCCAATCGTTTGCGAATGGTTTGTTCGGCTTTTTCCCGAATAGAACAAGTGTTAAGTAGCACCAAATCAGCTTCTTCAAGTGTTTGTGTGGTGTTGTAACCTTGCTCGGAGAGAATCGAAGCCACAATTTCGCTATCCGAGAAATTCATTTGGCAACCGTAGCTTTCTATATATAATTTTTTGTGATTGTTCGTATTTGCTTCCAAAACAAGACTTTGTCCTTGCTTTGATTCGTCAATAACTTTTTCCATAGTGATGATTTTTATCAAGGGGCAAAGATATGAAATAATTCATAATTAACAATCTGTGCCAACAATTGTGCTGAAAATGAGGGATTAAAAAAGACCGCCTTAGCAGTCTTTTTGATGTTTTTAGCCTTCAAATTGAATTATTCAGCTTGCAATTCAGAAATTTTCTTAGTCCATTCTGACCATTTTGTGGCATCTTCAGGAGTTAATTTTTTGGCTGTTTCCTGCATTTTTGTTTGCCATTCAGCAGCTTTCGCTTGAAGTTCTTTCACTTTTTCAGCACTTCCTGATTTCACAGCTTCAGCAGATTCTTTCAAGTAATTGGTGTACTCATCGGCTAATTTTTGAGCTTCGTCACTGCTGAATTTAGGTACTTCAATTCCCGATACCAAATCTTTCATTTTTTCTTGAGCATTTTCAACAGCTTTGCTTGCTTCTTCCTTCATTTGGTTCATAGCATCTTTACTTTCTTCTTTTGCTTGTTCCATTGCTTCTGTTGCTTTTTGTTTTGTTTGATTGAAGCTATCACACGAAACTAACGTCATAAGAGCAACTGATGCTAAACTTAATACTACTTTTTTCATTTTGTTAAAATATTTAAAATTAAACCACTAACGAAATACAAAGATATAAACTTTTTTCAATAAAAAAAGTTTTTTTGAGTTTTTTATGCTTGAAAGTCAATTAATTCACAACACGATTGAGGCGTTTTCCCAATATTTTTTGCAGTTGTATGTAATTCAAAACTTCTTCCAACATTTCGCGTTTTTGGTCTTCGTCGGAATTGCTAATTTTTGCAGTGATGTTTTCTATTAGATGGCTAACCAATAACTTACGTATGTTTAAAATGATGTCTGAAACAGCCAAATCGATGTTTGCATCTTTGTCTTTCGGCACAATATCTTTCCGAAGCCAATCGTGTAATTGCAAATTTTCATCTTCCATAATAATTTGCGAAACTTTCTGGCTAAGCTCCATCGGTAATTGATTGATGAAAGTTGCTAATTGATACGATTCTTCCGCTTGGTTGAACTGTTCCATTGCCAAATCATAAATGTTTTTGAAATCAGGATTGGCAAACTGAATTTCGTCCTCGTGAAGTTCAAGGTAAATTTTTTCGTAAACTTTCAGTTCTTGCTGAATTTTTTTCTCTTCCAATTTGCCTTCTTCATCAACTTGAAGTATGGAATCCGTAAACACGCAAGTTCTATTTCCGTACAAAAGAAGATGCTTGATGAGGTCGTGTTCCAATATTTCCAGTCGGTTCACGGCCATTTTAGCTTGTTCTTCCTTACTTCGAGTGACTTCGAGCGATTGGCGTTTTTTGCGTTCTACTTTTTGTCCTTCGTAGAAATCTTTTTTCAAGATTTGAGAAAGTGTGGAGAAAAGCACTTCTTCCGAAATATCCATAATAACGGCACATTCACGCACGTACACTTCTCGCTTGATAGAATCAGGAATTTTTGAAATACTTTCCACCATATCACGAATGGTTTCGGCTCGTTTGATTGGGTCATTTTTAGCCTCTTGCATCAAAAGTGAAGCCTTAAAACGAATAAAATCAGTGGCGTTTTCTTCCAAATAAAGCACTAAATCCTCATAGGCTGTTTTTCGGGCAAAACTATCAGGGTCTTCTCCTTCGGGAAAAGTACAAATTTTAACATTCATTCCCTGCTCCAAAATCAAATCTACTCCACGGATAGAAGCTCGAAGTCCTGCGGCGTCTCCGTCGTAAAGCATTGTTATGTTGGTGGTTAGTCTGTTTATTAATCGGATTTGTTCAGGGGTGAGTGCCGTCCCGCTTGATGCTACTACGTTTTCAATTCCTTTTTGGTGCAATTGAATTACGTCGGTGTATCCTTCAACCAAATAGCAATTATCTGCCTTGGCGATGGCTTGTTTGGCGTGAAAAATTCCGTATAGAATCTTACTTTTGTGATAGATTTCACTTTCGGGTGAGTTGAGATATTTTGCGGCTTTTTTATCCTGCGTAAGAATACGACCTCCGAAGCCCAATACGCGTCCGCTCATTGAATGAATGGGGAACATTACTCTGCCTTTAAATCGGTCGAATTTTTTATCTTCTTTAACGATGGTCAGTCCTGTTTTTTCGAGAAATTCAAGCTGATAGCCTTTTTTTAAGGCCGTATCGGTGAGGGCTGTCCATTCGTTAGGTGAATATCCCAAACGGAATTTTTTGATAGTTTCGAGCGTAAAACCTCGTTCTTTGAAGTACGTCATCCCGATGGCTTTTCCTTCCTCAGTTTCGGTCAAAACTTCTTCAAAATATTTTTGGGCAAATTCCGAAACAATGTAAAGGCTTTCCCGCTCATTGGCTTTTTCTTTCTCTTCGGAAGAAATCTCGGTTTCTTCAATTTCAATATGATATTTTTTTGCCAAATACCGAATTGCTTCCGGATAGGTGAAATGCTCGTGTTCCATCAGAAAAGCGATGGCATTCCCTCCCTTTCCGGAAGAAAAATCTTTCCAGATTTGCTTTACGGGCGAGACCATAAAACTTGGAGTCCGTTCATTGGAAAAAGGGCTAAGTCCTTTATAATTAGAACCTGCCTTTTTCAGTTGAACGAAATCACCAATCACTTCTTCGACCCGCATTTGGTCGTAAACTTTGTCGATGGTATTTTTTGAAATCATATGTTTAGATAACTACTGCCGTTCCGCTTGCAGTTACCATTAGCATTCCTCCGTTGCTTCCAACGGTTTCATAATCAAGGTCTATGCCCACTACGGCGTTTGCTCCCATCATTGAGGCACGTTGTTGCAGTTCGGCAAGAGCTGTGTTTTTGGCTTCGATGAGCACTTTTTCGTATGTAGTGGAACGCCCACCAAAAAAGTCGGTAAGCCCAGCCATAAAATCCTTAATAGCGTTGGCTCCGATGATGGTTTCTCCCGTTACGATGCCTTTATATTCTTTGATAGGATGCCCTTCAAGAGTTGGGGTTGTTGATAGAATCATTTTGTAATTTTTTAAAGGTTACTTTCAATATAGCACAAAGGTAGAAAATTTATTCCAGAATCCGAAATATTTTGTACTTTCGCACTTGATGAAAATTCGTGAGACGAAAGTAAAATTATATGAATTACAATCAAGAAGTTAAAATTCTTCAACAGCAAGTACCCGTTTCAATGTCTCAAGCCTTGAAGCTACTGAGAAATGCTAACGGAAATGTATCCTTAGCTTTGGAGCAATTTCATCAGGAAAACATTGCTCGTATCTGTGAAGAGACTGAATGTAATCCCGTTTTGGCTCGTGAATTTTATGAAAAATGGAATTATAATCCTGAAAAAGCAATTGTGAAAATCCTGAAAAAACCTGTTGTTTTTACAACTTCCTCCAGTCAAGATAAAAGTAAAATAGGTTACGTTATTTACGGATTAGATGAAAATTTTGATTCTTTCTCGGGGAAGAAAGGGATTTCTGCTTTTATTTCCGAAGCTGATTTTGAATATATTAAAAGTGAATTTCAAGCTTTTTATCCGCGAATAAATCCGCTTTTTGATGAAATGGAAGAAGAATTTAACGCAACTTCCGATAATGTTTTTGATAGGCAAATTTGTTTGGAAATTATCGAAAGATTACAGCAAAAAGTATTTGATAGTGAAAATGTTACAAAGTTTGTGAATGATTTGCTTTGGTGGCTTCGCAAACAATTGGAATATGCTCATTATATCAATTTTTACGGAAATTTATAAATTGAAAATAGAAAATGAAACAAACAATTTTAAATGAATTACGCTCCACTATCGGAGACGAAACCATTGATTTTTATGTGTTTGCTGAGCGGAAAGTGCCTCTAATAGCTTCGTTTTTATATATATTTGTAGGGATTTTTTTGATATTGGTCTCAGAAATAGGAAAATATTTTGACAGTTCAAAAAGAGATTTTAATATTTTCGATAGTGTAAATATTATTTTTGCACTTATAGGGGTAACATTGTTAGTTTGGGGAGTGGTTTCTTTCTTTCAAAACGGAGGTCATTTTGTTGGAACTCCCACACGCTTAATTCATTACAAAAAAGGTACTGCCAAAATATATCCGTGGGTTGATTTTACAGGAAATGTTGATATGAACCCTTCCAAGCGTTATATTACCTTTTTTCTGCATAGCAATCGAAAGGTAGAAAAAGGAGTTAATATGTATATGATTTGTGATGTAATTAATTTGTTTTCAGCGGATAACATTTTAGAAATAGAACGAATTTCTCGTCAGCGAATTACCGAAAATAAAGATATTAACAAATTTGTATTTTAACAATGAAAGGAACAATACCTCGGTCACTGAATTATGTAATTAATGGTGAAAATGTGGAATTTCTTAGTTTTTCCCAACGAAGTGCCACTTGGAGCAATGTGATTATATCATTTGTTATGGGTTTGATTTTTAGCGGAGTAGGTCTTTTTGTTTTAAATATCGAAATGGATTTATTTGCCCTTCTTCGAGGAGAATACGAAGAAGTCAGCATTAAAACACTTCTTTCTGAGAGTAGATTGCCTGTGTTGATTATAGGAAGTTTATTTTCGCTTGCAGGTGTATGGGTTTTTGTGTCAGCTATTTTTATGATTTTCAGCGAAGGAGGCTATTTTGTAGGAACGCCCACAAGGCTTATTCATTACAAAAAAGGAGATGTGAAAATCTATATGTGGGAACTTTTTACCGATGAAATAAAAGTGAATATAGACAAAAACTACATTCGATTTACATTGAAAATTGGCAAATATGAAAGAAAAGACAAAACCGAAGTTTTCGTTTCCTATAAGGTTGAAATTATTTCCGCAGAAAATATTTCCAAAATTGAAAAAGTAGCCCGTGAACGGATTCGTTCTCTCAGTTATTTGGCAAAATAACGCTTGAAAAATAAAAACCTTACATTGAGTGTACGTTTAATTTTCAAAAAATCTTTAACTTTGTAGCTTCAAATTAGAAATTTATGTCAGAGGAATTAAAAGAACAAAAATCAAATAATTTTATCGAAAATATCATCGAAGAAGATTTGGCTAACGGATTTTCTTCCAGTAAGTTGCGTTTCAGATTTCCGCCCGAACCTAACGGATACCTTCACGTGGGACACGCCAGTTCAATATGTTTGAATTTCGGCTTGGGATTGCGATATAAATCGCCTGTGAATCTGCGTTTTGACGATACCAATCCGTCCAAAGAAGAGCAAGAATACGTTGATGCCATCAAACGCGATGTGGAATGGCTCGGATTTGAGTGGGACAGAGAGTGTTACGCTTCCGATTACTTCCAAGAATTGTATGATTGGGCGGTTCAGCTCATCAAACAAGGAAAAGCCTATGTGGACGGGCAAACTTCCGAAGAAATCGCCAAGCAGAAAGGAACTCCTACGCAAGCAGGCACTGAAAGTCCGTACCGAAATACTTCCGTTGAGGAGAATTTACAGCTTTTCGAGCGAATGAAAAACGGTGAATTTGAAAACGGAAAATATGTGCTTCGGGCAAAAATTGATATGGCTTCGCCCAATATGTTGATGCGTGACCCGATTATCTACCGAATTATGCACGCTTCGCATCATCGTACTGGAAATCAGTGGTGTATATATCCTATGTACGACTGGGCTCACGGCGAAAGCGACTATTTGGAACAAATTTCACATTCCATTTGTACACTCGAATTTTTACCTCATCGCGAGCTATATGATTGGTTTTTAGACCAAATTTATGATGAAAAATTGGTTCGCCCCAAACAGCGTGAATTCGCTCGCCGAAACCTTTCGCACACCATTGTTAGCAAACGAAAATTGTTGCAATTGGTTAATGAAAAGCACGTTTCGGGCTGGGACGACCCTCGTATGCCTACCATATCGGGCTTACGCAGAAGGGGTTACACGCCTGAATCTATCCGAAAATTTGCTGACACTATCGGAATTGCCAAACGCGAAAACTTGATTGATGTTTCGTTGTTGGAGTTTTGCATTCGTGAAGATTTAAACAAAAAAGCCAATCGCGTAATGGCAGTGCTCGACCCTGTTAAAGTGTTGATTGCCAATTATCCAGAAGGAAAAGAAGAGTGGCTTGATGCGGAAAATAATCCAGAAGAAGAAGTTTTAACATTCCGAAAAGTGCCTTTTTCCAGAGAAATTTATATCGAACGAGAAGATTTCCGAGAGGAAGCCAACAACAAATTTTTCCGATTGAAATTAGGAGGCGAGGTACGTCTGAAAAACGCGTATATTATTAAGGCTGAGCGTGTTGTAAAAGACGAAAACGGCAACATCACCGAAATTCACTGCACCTACGACCCCGAGAGCCGTAGCGGAAGCGGAACGGAGGCGAGTAAACGCAAAGTGAAAGGTACATTGCACTGGGTATCAGTTCCTCACGCTGTGGAGGCAGAAGCACGAATTTACGACCGCCTCTTTACCGAGGCAGAACCAGACCGCCAAGAAAAGGACTTTTTGGAGTACGTAAATCCTGATTCGCTCAAAATTACCACCGCTTACGTAGAGCCGAGCCTGAAAGAAGCCAAAGTGGGCGAAGGTTTTCAATTTCAGCGATTGGGCTATTTCAGTCTGGACCCTGATTCAACCGCTGAAAAATTGGTGTTCAATAAAACTGTTGGACTAAAAGATACTTGGGCGAAAATTGAAGAGAAATAATAATTTACGCAAAGGCAATGAAATTCGTTGCCTTTGTTTTATTAATAACCAAAATAGAATAGAATATGAAAAATCAATTTTACCTTTTTATTAGCTTTGTATTGTTCTGTTTTTTAGCATCTTGCAGTTCTGTTAAGTTAGATGGTGGAACTAAAAACACAAGCCAAGTTGGAAAAATAAACGACATAACGTTTATTGGCAAAACAGAAAATATCCAACATCAATCCAAAAAGATAGGGAGTTTTGTGTTAAGAGAGGATTTTAACGCTGAGTTGAGCAATATCAAAAGAAAGATAACCGATTTTGCCAACGCAAATGGTGGTAATTTGTTTGAAATATCTGAAATTGGTTTTGCAAAGAAAGGACATTCTTTTTATGTAGAAGGGGAGTTGTATTACAACGAAAATTTAACGGAAATCCGTTCGCAATTCGATGAAAGTTGTGCCGTAAATATTATTTTTCCAAAGTTTGGAGCAGTTTTGACTTTTTCAGTAGATATTGAAATTGAGGGAGATATATACGAAAAAGTAACCTACAAAGAAAAAGCTATCAGAAAAGAATTTGCGGATTGCGACCAAGAAGTTGCCATTTTTGTCAATAAAAACAAAAATATAGTGAAACTCAATGGGATGTCGAAGTATTTTTTCATTCAGCGTCAAGGAGGAATGACGGCTGTGGCAGGCGGAGGAGTAGGAGTGATCATTGGCGGTTTTATTCTGACAGAGATAGAAGATGCTGATTTAGGAAGAATTATGACCTTGTTGCATTAAAAACGATTTTATTTTTAAAAGAAGAAAAAATGCTCAAAAGGATTCTTATTTCATTGGTAATAAGTGTTTTATCGTTCTGTTTGATAGTGTATTTGTCGTATAATTTTTTGATGTGGCTTTCCCCTCCAGTAAAAATAATTGATGGAGAGGTACGTGTCTTTATGCCACTCGGAGCAGTTTTTTATTCGTTAATATTCGGAATAATAGTGGCCGTTGTCGGATTTGTGGTGAGCTTTCGGAAGGTCAAAAAACAAAAATAAAGAAAACCACGACCAAAATCAAGAGATTTTGGTCGTGGCTTGTTTTAAAAAGAGAGTGATTTTTTCACTTTTATTAAAAAAGTTAGGTGAAAGGCTTGATAAATTGCCAAAAATCAAAAATGAAACTATATTTGCCCGCTTAATATCTATTTCTGCAAAAAGGAATTAGATATATTTTTTGTTTTTAATGTTTAAGAAAATACAGAATTTAAAAAATGAGAAAATTACTTTTTACGTTGTTTTTAATTGTTGGTTCTATTTTGGTTAGTTATGCTCAGGAAACAGAGTTACCTCAGCCTGAATCACCTACTAAAGAGGTAAAACACGGACGTTTGGGGCGTACTCTTTCGCAAATGTTTGAAATTAGTGATGAAGACCAAAAGGGAATGTTCCGACCGACTTCCTACAAACCGATGTACGTAATTCCGTTTCGGTGGACGGACAAATTCAATCGTCAGCCGGTGAATTTCAACTCAAACAGAGGAAACCCACCATATCAGGACTATCAAAATGTAGAAGCAAAGTTCCAAGTAAGTATAAAAACCAAAATTTGGCAAGACGTTCTTTGGGGCAAAGGTGATCTTTGGGTTGGTTTCACGCAACAAGCTTACTGGCAAGTGTTTAATTCCGAACTTTCACGCCCTTTCCGTGAAATCAATTATGAACCCGAAATAATGTACATAATGCCTTTGAACCTTTCTGCCGGGGATTTCAAATGGCGAATGTTAGGTCTGTCGGTTAATCATCAGTCTAACGGAAAGGAACAATTATATTCTCGCAGTTGGAATAGGGTGATATTGATGACAGCCTTTGAATGGGACGAATTCATTTTCTTGGCTAATTTCTGGAGAAGATTTTCCGAGAAAAATGATGAAGACGATAATCCGGAAATAGAAAATTATATCGGACGTTCTGAATTTAACGTGTATTACAGTACATCACGTAATATATTTCATCTTACATATCGTAACAACCTTAATTTTAAGAAAAACAGAGGGTTTGCAGAGTTCACTTACACACATCGCTTTAATTCAGGATTGAGGCTATTCGCGCAGGTTTCTCACGGATATGGCGATTCACTTATCGAATATAATCACAAACAAACAACCATCGGGGTAGGAGTGTCGCTGTTTGAATTTTAATAAAAACGCTGAGAACTCAAGTAAAGGAAGAGAAATTTCGCTTCATTTCTTGTTCCAAACCTTGTAAACATACCGAAATACAAATACTTATAGAAAGCCACATTGTGTTTTTTAAACCAAAGGCTTTCTATTTTTTTATTTTAATAACGGAAGTAACTTTATTAAAGATAATTTTCTGCCAAAAACGGAATTAAATAAACAATTACAATTTCATTTATTAGTAAAATCAATTTGGAGAATATATCTACTAATTGGTTGAAGTACAAAATCATATAAAAAGAAGTTTCTGTTAAAATTATTTTAAAAAAAGATATGACAAAACATTAAAAAATTGTTTATTTTTGCTCTTTTAAATGATTAGTTATATGAAACGGTTTTTAAAATTTCCTACACCTTACACGGTGCTGATGATTGTTATTGTAATTGCGGCAGGATTAACTTTTTTGTTGCCTTCGGGGAAGTATGATACGCTTTCTTACGATAGTGTTCAGAATGTATTTGTTGTAAGTTCAAAGGGAGAAACACAAACTCTGCCAGCTACACAAGAAACCCTGACCGAAAAAAACATTTCCATCAGTGTTGAAAAGTTTAAAGAAGGAAAAATCAAAAAACCGGTTTCTATCCCAAATACATACAAGCAAGATGAAGCCAAACCTCAAGGATTTTTAGAAATTCTTTATGCACCCATCAAAGGGATTTATGATACTATTGATATCATTTTGTTCGTGCTGGTTTTAGGGGGCTTTATCGGTATTTTTAACAGTTCCGGAACGCTTAATGAAGGCGTTGGTTATTTGGCTTATAGGCTTAAAGGCAAGGAAGGAATCCTTATTATTTTAGTTTTTACGCTCATCGCTTTGGGAGGAACTTTTTTCGGTTTGGCGGAAGAAACACTTGCCTTTTATCCGATGCTTATTCCTGTGTTTTTAGCTGCGGGATACGATTTGATGGTGCCTTTAGCTGTGATTTATCTGGGTTCGTGTGTGGGGACGATGGCTTCTACAGTGAATCCGTTCTCGGTCATTATTGCTTCGGATGCGGTGGGAGTAGATTGGACAACCGGAATGGTAACTCGGCTTGTAATGCTTGTACTTTCAACGGTAATTAGTTTGGTTTACATTATTCGTTATGCGGAAAAGGTAAAACGCAATCCGCAAGCCTCGGTAGCATATGGTGCTTCACTTCCCGAATCGTTGCACAATGAAAAAGCAGTTCCTGTTGAGCAGCTGAAACTGTCAAGCAAGTTATTATTGATTGTTTTTGGCTTGTCTTTCTTGGTGATGATTCTTGGAGTATCGCAATGGGGCTGGTGGTTTCAGGAAATGACGGCTTTGTTTTTAGTCGCTTCGGTAATCATTGCGGTTTTGCAGCGTGCAGGCGAAGAACAGTCCATCGCACACTTTTTGACGGGAGCGAAAGATTTACTCGGCGTGGCTTTCATCATCGGGATTGCTCGAGGGGTTACTTTTATACTCAATGACGGGCAAATTTCGGATACTATATTATATTATTCGTCGAACTTGGTAAGCGGAATGTCGCCGGTGTTGTTCTTGCCAGTATTGATGTTTATCTTTGTGATACTTACTTTATTTATTTCTTCTTCATCAGGAATGGCGGTAGTGACGATGCCTATTATGGGCGGATTAGCGTCGGTTGTGGGAGTAGAAGGACAAAGTGTGGTAAATGCATATTTGTTCGGAATGGGATTGATGAGTTTTATTACTCCAACCGGATTGATTTTGCCTTCGTTGGCTATGGTAAACCTCAATTACAAGCAATGGCTGCGATTTGTGATGCCATTAATGCTTATTTTAATTGTTTTAGCCATTGGAGTACTACTGGCAGAGTATTATCTGTAAAGAATTATCAAAAAAGGAAAAGATTTTTCTGTTTTTTCAGATAGAAGACATTAATTTCTAAACGAAAAAGAATTGTTTTAAGACTTGAAATACGTTTGTTACTTCGAGTGATTTGTGAAATGCAATGAAGCAAATCGTATCGAGAAGTGATTTTCGGTTCTCGATACATTTTTCTTTCACTTTGTTACAGAAAAATACTCGAACTGATGTGTTTTCTTGTGGAAATTAAAATTAATATTTTTAATTCAGTTTGAGAGAAATAAAAATGTTACAGAAAAATACTTGAACTGATGTGTTTTCTTGTGAAAATTAAATCTAATACTTTTAATTCAGTTTGAGAGAAATAAAAATGTTACAGAAAAACACTCGAACTGACGTATTTCTATATAAAAATTAAAGCTAATATTTTTAATTCAGCTCGAAAAAGATAGCAATTAAACCAAAAATGCTTCATACTTTACTACTTTAAAAAGAAAATGCAACAAAAAATCCCGATACAATATGTTTTCGGGATTTTTTTATTAAATGTGTGTTTGAAAAAATTATTTTCTGAGCTTTATTATTTAGTTTTTATGCTTTTCTGTTATTATTGACAGATTTTCTCTCTTCCGGAAGCCTCAATGATGATAGTTTCCATCAGTTTTTGCATCTTTTCTAAAATAGCAGTATTTTTTAAAGAATATTTATTAGCTAAAAGTTTTACATTAGTGAAAATTAGAGATGTTTTTTGATTGGTATCTTCTACTACGGCAATTTTTAGAGGCAATTCTAAAGCAATATCAGGATTATCAAGCATTAAAAAAGTGCCTACTTTCGGATTTCCGAATACAATCACATTGCTTTTAGGCATTTCCATTGCTGATTCCTTTGCATTTTGTTGATGGTCAAAATTTGCAAAAACAGTTAGTTGTTTTTCTTCCAAAGATTTCAATAAACGATTTAGTGTCGTATCAAAATCATATTTACTTACTACCGACTGAATTTCTTTTTGCTCATTTTGTCCGTGCATAATCATAAAAGAAAATAAAAATATAAAAATAAAGTAGATTTTTTTCATAGTTTAAAATGAAATGAATAATAACGCTACAAAAGTAAACAAAATAAAACCAATAATCAATAACTCAAAAAATGATTCTTAAAAGAAAATTTAGTTTTTTGTCAAATCAATACAGATTCTCATTTTAACTAAATAGTTAAAACATAAAAACAAATGAATTTTATATTTGACTAAATAGTCAAAACTGAAAAATAAATAAAATTATATTTTAATTAAATAGTCAAAAGTAAGATTATTCAGAAGTACGTTTCAACTAAATGGTTAAAAGTAAAAAACAAAGTGAAGCAAGTTTTGACTAATTGAAAAATGCTAAACTAAAAGCTAAACTAAGAAAGAAAATAATCTTCTTGCTGAAATTTTGAAAGTAATTATAAATTTAGTTTTAGTAATAAGCCAAATCAGAAAAATAGAAGAATGTAACTGAATGATTTCGATTTATTTTTCTTCTTAAATGAAATTCATAGCAATTCGTTAAGGTTACAAGCAATCTATAGAAAATTTTAACGAAAAGATAATCATAAAAGTTAAAGAAAAGAGAATTAACATTAAAGCGTATTGCATTTAAAAAGGATTTTTATTAAGTTTGTAATGAACTAATTAGTAATTATTTAACTTTAAAATTTGTATAACCGATGAAAAAACTATTTACAACATCTAAAACTACTGAAATAGGAGATGTTTCTGAGCGATTGGTAGTGCTTTTTAAGAAAGAAACATCTTTTGCTGATGATGCTTTTTTAGTTTCACTCTTTGAGGAAATTGAAACACTTTCGGAACAAATTATAGAGGCTATAAAACGTGATGTAATTGTTTCAAAACTTGAAGAGGTTGATAATGCACGTGGTAAAATGATTCGTTCATTAAACAATATATTAAAAGGTTATCAGTCGATGCCTATTCCGAAACTGAAGGAAGCAGGAGAGAAATTATATAAGGTATTTTCAAAATATGGCGTATCAATTACGCGTGAAAGTTATGCTAATCAATCATCGCTTACTGAATCACTTTTACAAGATTTCTCTGCTACGGAATTGGAAAGCGATATTTCAACACTTGTAGGGGTTTCGGAATGTATTTCGGAGCTTCGCAATGCCCAAAAAAACTTCAACGAAATGCGTTTGGAGTACGAGAAAACGTTAGTAGCTCAATCACAAAAGCCCACAGCTTCGGAGCTTAAAAAAGTGCTGATTACTGTTATCAACACCAAATTAGTGCCTTATCTTATAGCAGTGCAATTAGTAAATGCCGATAAATACGGTAGTTTTTCGGCCACTGTGGCACAAATCATTGAAGATAACAATGCCGCTGTAAAACGCAGAAGCGGGGCAAGGGATAAGAGAAAGAATTCAAAGGATTCAAATTCAAAAGAACAGTAAACAGAAACACTTAAAAAGAAATGCGACCTGATTCAGGTCGCATTTTTATTATTCATAAATAATTTTGTATGTAGTTTCAGCTTTTTGAACATTGGTAGTGCTTGTCGTGTGAATTTTTGTCAGAGAAGTGAATGTTTTTTCGTCTTCGTTTTGTGTGTACGAGAAATCGTATTTTTCTATTTCATCATACGGAACGTAGTCACTTCCGTTTATGTTTCCTCTTTCGTGCCTGCGGATAACAACCACAAATTGATGAACATTTCCTAAGCTGGAATTTGTAAGGATTTGATATCTGCGTCCTCTTTCTGTGAAATCATCAATTTGTTGCATAGTTTCCTGAACTTCTTCCCACAATTCGCTGATTTTTTCACTATCCTTGTCAGTAAATTTGCTTTCTTTTATCTGTTTTGAGTAATAATGCAAAAATCTTTTTTCTTTTATTTCTGTGATATAGTCATTATCGTAAACATATTCAAAATCCCGTTCCGATTTGCTATATTTTACAGCATTGTTTTCTTCTTTTACGATTGATTTTACCAAATTTTTAGATGGTTTTCCCCAATTAAACGGATATAAATCTTTAAAATAGTTTAAGTATCCTAAAGCCCAATCATCATTTATAAAGAAAGTTAATAAAAATTGATTTTTATTTTCCGTATCGTAGTAAGTATAATTGATAGTTTCCTTTCCATTGGTTACTTTAACCATATTTTCATTGTCCCAATGGTATTTGTAAGGCGAATTGCTTATCAACTGTTCTTTATCATTGTAACCAAACTCGGAAACGTACAATGAATCTTCCTCTTTGTATTCTCTTTTAGTGACGTTCGCTTTTTCGTTTAATGAAAGGGTGATATTTCTTTCTTGTTCATCTTCGGTTATTTTAGCAAAGATGTTTTCACCTTGATAGCTAATTTCAGAAGAATAGAATTGCTCGTTATTTTTAGTGACTGCTACGTTTGTTATTTGGTTATTGGTGTAAGTAAAGTATGTTTCATAATTTTCTTTTACTGAAATCTCCGATTGGGTTTCGTCATCATAAAAGTACTTTGTAGAAACGGCTTGTATTTCTTTTATTTTTCTTTCACCTTTTCGGTTTAAGGTAGGATTTTCTGTTTGTTGTTGTTTTTTTGGTTCAGGATTGTCTTTTTCCTTTTCGCAAGAAGTTAAAAATAAACCACTAATTAAAATTCCGCATAAAAATCTCTTTCTCATCATTCAATATTTTTTTAAAACGCTCGCAAATGTACGTTTGTTTTTTAAGAAATAAAAGAGTAAATCAACGGAAATACTGAATATTAACAAATTTTTGTGAAAAAACAAAATGAGGTAATCATCGTCATAATTTTAATGATTGAAGGTGAGATTAAAAGGATAGAGTTGTTATTTTTAAGGATTTCTTTTGCTTGTTTTTGAGTGAAAACTTTTTAAAATAAACTAAAAACAGAACACTTTTACCTCCAAAAGCGTTCTGTTTTTATGTTTGCTTAAAATTCGATGTCATCGGCGATATTGCCTCCGCTTTCTTCAGCGAATTTTTTGGCGTATTCTTTTTGCTTTTGCTGCTGATACGGAAGCATATTAATCATATTGCTCATCCATTTCATTGCCACACTTTGAAAATCACCAAGTGAAATTCCGTAATTGTCCTCAATCCATTGTGCTCCATCTAATCCTGCTTCGTATGCGGCTTGCCTTGCTCCGCAAAGCTCGTAATAGAACTTTTCATCGGTGGAAATTCGTGTGAGATAATCATCTTTTGGTTGATTGTTGGCTTGTTTACCAAATTTCGGGTGAGAATGAGCTTGACCAAAGTATTGCCCATAAAGCGACATCACAGTAAAAGAGGTGTCTTGCTGCATTCGTTTTATCCAAAGCTGATTGGCTTCGTCCCATAACGGAAGTTCAATGCCTAACCTTTTACAAACTTGCTCATCGGTCATTCCGTTTGCCATATTGGCAGCGGCAGCAGCATAATCCTGAAGCGAAACTCCGTGGATGGGTTGCAATAACGGATTATTGGCATCGTGTGTTATATTCATAAACGGATTAACAAATCCGCTGTAATTTACCGGATTTTGTTCATCGTAATCATCATCTTCATCGTCGTCATCTTCGTAGCCGTGTCGTTCAAGGAATTCATCGCTGAAACGATTCAGTTTGTCCATATTCTTTTGAATACGTTTGTTGTTTTCTTTCAGCTGGGCTTGTTCTTCAGGTGTGCCTCGTTTGCCTTCAGCTCGTAGTTGTATAAGAATTTTATAACCGTTATCCATCAGTTCGTCATAAAACCGGAAGAATTTAATGGCGGCTTCAATAAAAGAATTATCTCCCTTGTACGCTCCAAGATGTTTTACTTCGTTTATGTAATGCTGTAAATCTTTTTTCCATTGTAGCCTGACTTTTTCGGCACGAACGTAATCTTTATCATCCATCGCTTCATTCATATCTTCCATATTGTAATCACATTTATTGATGATACAAATGATTTCATTATTGTATTCTACCTCATTATCGTAGGAGCCTTTGGCATAGTACACACCTTCTTCCTCATTCCATCCTCCTTGGAAGGGTTTTTCTTCTTTTTTTGATTTATTGAAAAATTTTCCGAACATAATTGTTTGTTTTTTGATTATAAAAATACTCGCTTTGATAAAAATTTATTCTTCGTCTTCCCAATTATCATCATCTTCGTAGGAAATATATGACCATTGCAAGCCTAAATCCTCCAAAGTGTCCAGCAAATCATCAAATTCCTCTTGGTTTGAGCTTCCTAAGAACAAAGCCGTTGCTTGCTCTTGCCGATTATCTTCAACTTTGAAACTGATACTAATAACCGCTGAATGATTTTGAAAAATTTCTTGCTCAACAAAGCTGATTTCCTCAATTTTTTTGAAATTTTCTCGGACATATGTTACAACTTCAGGGCTGAGATATGATTCTTCTGAAAAAATACTTCCCAACGCATTGGCATTATAGGTAAGTCCGCCCAAAACGCCATTGTAGATTGCCATATAAAGCCAGAAATCAGAAGTTTTTTCGGTTTGTAACACCCAATTAGGCTGTATTTCAGAACCGTAATTTCCCCAAACAGGCGGATTATCCAAATGCAAATCGTTTTTGTGAATTCCCCAATAAGCAACACCTTGATTTTCCTCATAAAAGCAGAGAAAATCTCCGTCAAAGTCTATTTTTTCAGGAGAAAATAAATAGTTATGCGACTGGTTAATGCTTTCAGTCTTGCCCATTTGCAGATAATATTCCCGAAAAGCCTTCGGAAATGTGATGTTCAAGCGTTTTTCTGCCGAAAGTAGCTCTTTTTCTGAAAATCCTGTGTATTCGCTTTCCGGAAGTTGATATATTTTCTTGATTTCTGTTAGTGTTTCCAGCATTTGTTTGTTGTTTTACTTCTGTTCTTTATAATTTAAAATGATTCCGGTGGAGCAACTCTTCGGGTCATAAAAAGCGTGTACTCTTCCCCAAGGAAATTCCGTATCTCCAAGTGTTTTGGCAATCCACTTTTCGTATGATTTCTTCTTTTTTAATTCTTTCTTTTCATCGAAATCTTCCCAAGAGTAATCTTTTTCATAAATGCCTTTAAATTCAAATATAATTCTGTTCAATTGCTCTCCTTTAAAGCAAATATCTACATAAAATTTCTGCTGTTCTACAATAATGTCATAAAAATAAATCCAAAAATAGCCCGTCCCTACTTCCCAATATTTGTTATCAGGAAATTGTTCTCTCAGTTGTGTGTAAGTCGTTGCCTGATTTATAACAACATCTTTCAGCAGAAGGAAATCCCCATTAGCAGTATCTATAATTTTCATCGGCGTTCTTTAATCAGTTGATAGATATTATAAAAATGTATGCTTTTTATGGCTTTTGTCCACAAATATACGCTAAAATTCATTCAAAAATTCATTTTCAGAATTTCATTAACAGTTAGCCCAAATTCTTTCAGTCGGTGATTGAGGTTGCAATAAACATAATCTTCGTCTTCTTTCGGGAAACGATTGGCGACTTGCCTGTAATGCGGAAGCAACGCCTCGTTTTTGATGCCGTTTAATGCTCGTAGTGCCTCGGTTACCACAGACGGTTCTTCATCATACAAATCTTTTATGAAAGTATCCAAGTACTTTTCTTTGTTTTTCAACTGCCCCAACATATACAAGGTAGATGACCGAATTTTATAATCTTTGTTTTCGGTAAATGAGATAATCCACTCGCCATAATCCAAGTCCGTTTCTCTCAACACATAGCCACAGAAACGGAAAATCTCTTCATCGGTGATATTGGGTAATTTTTCGAGAATGATTGGCAATAAATCTCGGCTGTCTTGCTTCTTATCTTTGGAATACCAATAAATATTCTGAAAAAATCGTAATAAATTACGCTCGGCAAGCTGTGGAAAGTACTTTTTGGCTCGCTCAAAATCAGAAATACATAAAATAGTAACAAAATACTCAAAGTACGTATCTTCCTTTTGTATGTAATCTTCAACTTTATTTAAAACAGCTGCAGAAAGAGGCGGTTTTTTACAATAAAGTCCTAATAAGGCATCGGTTTTTTCTTCTTTTTCAGAAGCATTTTCAAAAATGGAAAGCAATTCTTCGGCACTTCCGCCCATTTGATAGCTAAATCCATTCGTTTGATACAAAATTTCGCCCGAAATTATCTCATCGAGCCACCGTTCGTACCAATCCAAGAAATTTTCCTCAAAAGCGAAGTGCGGTTTTTGAAAGTCGAGGTCAATATTTACAATCCGTCCGCGATACTTACCTTCCAGCACGATGGCAGTGTCATAGGTACAGCCTTGCGTGCCAAAAGTGAGCAGCGAACCAAAGGCTTTGTCCATTTCACGGTCGTACTCTTCATCAGAAATGTCTTCGTCATCAATAAGTTTCGTGATTATGTTATCCCAATGTTCGTAGCTTATCTTTGGATATACAACGCACGGAAATTTGAAACGGTCTTCACTCTCCTCAATGCATTGTTCAATAGGATACAGCCCGTAGAAGGGAGCAGCACCGCTTTCTTTTTTCTTTTTTCCACCATTTCCGACGTGCAGAAGGAAATTTCGGAAGCATTCAGGCAATGAAATTTGATGTTTTTGTTCTAATTCCTTCAGTTTTTCTTTAGAAAGAGGCGAACCTATTTCATATTTATGACTTCTTGCTCCAAAAACTTCAAGTTTTTTATCAACTTCTTTGGCTTGTTGTAGTTTTTCTTTGATTCTGGCTATTTGATTGCTGTAATCCATTATTTTTTATTTTTAAAGAAATCGTTTTTTGATAAGATTTTATATTTTCTGTATAGATTTACAACTGACTTTATAAAGTAAGAATTTAACCACCATAGATTTGATGTAAAAATAACACAAAAAATAGATTTATGGACTCATTTCTTGCTATTTTTCTTGAGCAACACCTCTACCGACCGCAGGTTGAAGCTGTTGTTTGCAATCAACACGATATTCCTCTGCCGGTTGAAGCTGAAATTTGCGAACAACAGCCTCATCGGGTATCGGTTTGGACTGTTGTTCGCGAGCAACACCTTCACCGACCATCGGTTGAAGCTGTTGTTTTGAAAAAATGAGCTTTTTGTCTCTGTTTTTGGTCTGTTTTCTGTGATTTTTTGTCTCTTCCGATGAAAGAATAAGATTTTTTGTTGAATTTTCTGTGAAAATGAGCTAAGTTTAGTGCTGAAATTTCTGCGAAAATGCTTTTTATGGGCTAAATTCTTCGGTAAGAATAAAGAATTTCATAGAAAATGAGCTTCTCTACGAAATTCATTGTCAGAGCATCGTTTGTACTTTTAGTCGTCTTCGTGTTTTTCAAGGAAGTCATCGCTAACTTCGTTGAATTTATCGGCGAACTTTTGCATCAAGTTGTTGTTTTCTTTCAGTTGAGCTTGTTCCTCAGGAGTGCCTCTTTTGCCTGCCAAACGCATAGCGATGAGCTTTTGGTAGCCGTTTTTCATCAGGAAATCGAATGACTCAAAGTACTTGATGGCAGCCTTTTGTAGCATATCGTCACCGTTGTACGCTCCTAATTCGTTCACCTGAGCGATGTAGTTTGGAATGTTTTTAATCCATTCCAGACGAACCTGCTCGGCACGGGCATAATCTTTGTCGTCCATTGCCTCGTTCATCTCTTCCATATTGTCAAGCGTTACGTTGGTAATACAAACGATTTCGTTGTTGTACTCCACTTCGTCATCAAAAGAACCTTTGGCATAGTAAACACCTTCTTCTTCGTTCCATCCGCCTTCTTGGTTCAAGCCCTCGGGGATGTTCATTTGGAAGTTATCACCCATTGCCTTTTTCATTTCTTCTTGCATTTTTTTCATTAAATCTCCGAACATAATTTTACGTTTTATTTGTTAAACAATTTTTTAAACTCTGAGGCAAAGGTATTTTTGAGTGATAAAAATTCCTAAAAACGGGCGACTACAAAGTGTCTACAACCGAAAAATATTTTGTATGGGCGGGGTTCTTTTTAGTTGTTTGATAGGCTTTTAGCCTCGGATATTACTGTATTGAATTCTTCCTGCGGGATACCTCTTGCTCCGAGAGTTTCAAGAAGTTCAGTGGCAATTTTTCGTTCTTCCGCTTCGGTTTTAGTCAGAAGTTTTATAATTTTTCGATATAAGTCAGGGTTTTCATAAAAGTTGTACTCATCATAGGTTGTTAAGTCGTGCATTTCACGAAAAAGAACCTTTTTATTGGCTTGCTCAAGTATGGGAACAATGCTTTTTACTACGCTCCACATTGCAAAACGCCAGCGGAAATAGGCGATGAACGTTTCTTCCGCAGTGGAACTGTTGCTGTTTGATGTTTTTTCGTAGAATTTTTCTTCCTTTTGGGTGCGTTCTTCTGCCAAATCTTTAGCAATGAACTCCAGCTCTCGCATTTTAATGCTGGGAACAAAAGTGTTCTGTGTTTGGCAATACGGACAAGGTATGTAAGTGGAGATGAAGTATATTTCGTTGATTTCCAATTTTCCTCCGCATTGTGTACAATGGAAACTGTCTTTGATTCGGTTGTATTCCTCTACAATTTCTTGAAGAGTAGCTTCGGGAGATTTCTCTTTTACGCCTTCAAAAACATTTTCGGATACGTCGCGGATTAGGTCTTTCCAATTTTCGAATTCATCGTGAATTTTCCGAAACCATTTTTCTTTAATTTCACCTTCAGGCGTGCGTCTTTCCCTGATTGTAGGTTCGTGAACTTGAATTTGATTGTCAAAAACCTCCTGAGCTTTGTTGATTATGCTTGTAAATTGCCCCTGAATGCCCATTTTAAAGTTAAAAAAACTTCGTTTGTGGCTGTCAATATCATCATCGTAGAAACTTTGTGCTGAAGCTTTTGTTTCTTGGGCGAGTTCGTTGGCTCTTTCGGTTAGTTTTTTTAAAAAATTACTGAATCGGATGTGTAATTCTTCCATTTTATATGTGTTTGATGTTCTATTTTTATGAGAAAGTTAAAAACTCAGTGGCTATTATCTTCTTTTTTGATATAAATTCCGTCATCAAGTTTATTGCTGATAAATTCATAACCGCAATAAGCACAATGTGTTACTCCTTCACGTTTTGCTCTCCCTGCTCCACAATTTGGGCAATCCTGAGTGTCAAGTTTTGCTTGCTCACTTTGGAATTTGTCGTCGCCGTATTTTTTTTGCTGTTGTGCTTTTAGTTTCATCTTTTCTACGAAAGATAATTTTTTGTTTTCTTCCATTTTGTTCTGTTTGTAAGGCTTTTGTTTTGATGTATCTGTGAAGTTTTGGCGTTCGGAAAACAGTTGTTAAACGCTGAAATATTTAAAGTTTAGTTTCGGAAAATGGTTGTCGGAGCGGTAATCGGCAATAATGTAGCCAAGATGTTCCTTTCCTTCAAAGAAAACACATTCGATGCCATATTCGTGTGAGTTTTTGCTGCTTTCATCATAGTTGAAAACATCTAAATAATCTTGTCCGCTGACTTGCTTTTGCATTTCCTCGATGGGGAAAATTCTTAGATTACTCGGGTCTTCCACAAAATCAAGCATTTCGTAAATTTCTTCCAAAAATTCTCCGCAGATGTCAAATTTTTCTGCTAAAGTTTTGAAATCCTTTGCTTTGTATGCTTCTAAAAATTCGGAAATAGCCAGATAAATTTCTTTTTTAAGTTCTTGCATATTGTTTGGTTTTTAAATTCGGTTTTCTCTTTTTTTAAAGATTTATAAATTTATGGTTGCTTGTCCCCACCATTTTTCTTCCTTTATGTTAGGATATTTTCCAGTGATTTGGAAATGACAGAAGATGAGCTTTCCGTCGTGATATTCCATTGAAGCAATATCGGAAAGAATTTCTCCGTCTTCGTTTTCCTTTGGTTCGTAACCTTCAATGATGATTTCTTCGCCAAATTCCATCGTTTCGGGATTAAACAGAAAATGACGCGCACTATATTCATTGGAAACAATCCAACATTTATCGGTTATTTTGCAGATTCCTCCATAAGAGAAATCCTCTGGAAATGTGAATGTTTTGAGTGTTTTTAGGTTGGGATAGGAAACTATGAAAATAGTGTCTTCATAGAAGTTAAGCAGTAAAGCCTTCGTGTTGTTGTCGAAAGCAAATAGAAAGCATACATCTCTTTTCATTTCGTACAGAATTTCTATTTTGCTGGCTTTTACAGACAAGAAATATTCTTGCGAACCGTCTTGCCCTCCGCAAAAATCAATGGCAACTGCTGTTTTTTCGGGAAGTAAAGTAATGATGAAGGCGGAATCGTATATTACATCTTCCATTTCGGTAGAAGCGAGCCGTTTCCCAGTGTAATCATAAACCAAAACGGTTACCAATTCTTCATTTTCACGACGAACGAGCCAAATCCATTCATTACGCGGGTCGAATTTTGCATAGCAGATGGCTTCTTTCAATTCCCAAAGCATTTCTTGCTCGAAGTTCCACACTGAAAAGTTTTCTGTTTGCTCGTCCCACTTCAGAAGCAGTCTTTTCTGTTGGTCGATGTCGAAATTCCTCAAGTCTGATATAAAATCGCTGAGGTTTTTGCTGTACATCGGGTGGTAATCGGTTTTTGTAAAATTGCGTATAATCATATTTATTTTTTCATTTTTGGTCGGAAAGAAGTTTTCTTGTCAAATCCTTTGTTTGTAATCTTTTGTTCGTTAGGAACTTCGGGTGATTTTTCTGCGGAAGACTTTATATCAGACAAAAATTGCACGATGTTTTGCCACACAAAATCAGGGTCAATATAAATTCCAGCCTGAGCTAAAAACGGATTGGCGTCCAGTAGTACAGGCGAGTCGTGCCAGAGTCTTCTAAGTAATAAAAGCGGTTTTTGTGAAAAATCTTCCCACTGTAATTGTTTGCCTGAACCTGTAGTAATATTTTCTACGCCATAGATATTTTTTGCTCTGTTTTGACGGAATTGCTCGTATAGCGAATAATTATTTTTGGTATATAAATACGAAGTAATGGTAATGCTTTTGCCGTTTTTGAGCTTGAAATCATCACTCCCTAAAAAATAATCAGAATAGGCATCCAAGTCCGTCACATTTTCTAAATCAAAATGGGTATAAATATGGCTTTTAGTTGAAAAAATATGCACCAATTCATTGCCTACATACAATACGGAATGCAGAGCATCAGTATCAGTTGGCTCTTTGAAAATGCTTTGATTTACAAGTAGTCCGTTTTTAATGAGCAAGACAGGGTCGCGACGGTCGAAGATAAGTGTTTCATCCATACCGTATTCGGCAACTTTCCAATCGTAAAAATCTTTAAATTGACTGATGATTTTCATCGCTTTTTAAAGTTTTAAGAATAATCAAAAGTGAAAAGCACAATTCGGCTGATAGGCTCGTATAGCATAATTATCGCATCGGCACCGTGCGAGTAACTGTAGCCCGATACGGAAGCAATCTGATAAAAAGGATTCCCGTTATGTGTGATGGAAACGTTCCAATCTTCATCTTCTGTCAGAACAAAAGCCGAGGGAATGGATTCGCTATCCACCCAATTACCTCCCTGAATTTCACCGCCTAAGCTATCCAGATATCTGCCACCATAATACGGAATAAAATTTTCTTCCTCGCCCCAATAGCCCTTTTCCTGAAAGTCTTTTTTGTTTCGATTATAGTCATTTACGGCTTCATCAAAGTTTTTGAGGGCTTCTTCGTAAACCTCTTGTTTTCGTTGCTCAAATAAAGCGGAGTCGTTTTTGAAATAGCTCATTTCCCAATCTTGAGACATTATTTCCTTAAGTTGGTCGCGGTACATTGGGCTTCGCAGAAAATATCCTTCTTCTCCTAAAAATTCGTATTTATTGTCTTTCGTTAGACGGAAGGCAAGCCAATTAGCTCCAATGAATTCATTATGAAAGTCTTTGGTGTATTCGCCGATATAACCTTCGTAGGGTTCTATGGGGTTAATCATATGAAGTTGAATGCCTTTCCATTCTGGGTTTATTTCTTGTAAATTAATGGAAATTAGCGGTAAAAAATGTTCTTTTAGCCAGGGTTGTTTTTCTGAAAATATGCTTTCTGCTTCCGGAAAAGGCTTTAAATTTTCGTTCAGTTCGTTGATGTTTTCTATTAAATTCATATTGTTTATAATTTTAATTCATTTATAAAAAGAAAGCTTCTTGTTAATGTGATTTTTGATTATAAATAATTGATATTGTGTGAGATGAACTGAGTGTTATGAATAATCAAAAGTGAAAAGTACAATACGATTCACGGGTTCGTACATTAGTATAATGGCATCAGCACCGCTTCCGCAGTAGTTGTATCCTGCCACATTGCCAATATAATAAAACGGGTTGCCCTGATAAGTAATTTCGATACCATCATTGAGTTGTTCTTCGTCGCTTTCTTTTAACTCCATTTCAAAAGCGGAAGGTATTCCTTCTTCCTCGGCTGAACTTGTCCAGTTACCATACCAAAAACCGCCGCCAAGGTCGTCTAAAAAATTCATAATATTGAGCTTTCCTTTGTATTCTGGATATCTCAAATTAACCAAATGTCCAAATTTAGCCACATTTTCTTTACTTTTTTCAAGGTTTTCTTTCATTTTTTGAAAATCTTTTTCCTCTTCGCTGTTAAAATCCCAATTGTTGATAGCTGTTCGTAGGAAAAATCCTTCTTTTCCCAGAAATTCGTATTTATTATCTTCCGTTAGACGAAAAGCCAACCAGTTGGGAGTCGTAAATTCATTGTGGTGTTCCTCTGTTCCGTCACCGATATAGCTATCATAGGGCTCGAAAGGAGAAATCATATGCAGAATTGTATTTTTCCATTCGGGGTTTATTTCTGCTAAATTGATAGATATCAGCGGTAAAAAATGTTCTTTGAGCCAGGGTTGTTTTTCTGAAAATATGCTTTCTGCTTCCGGAAAGGGCTTTAAATTTTCGTTCAGTTCGTTGATGTTTTCTATTAAATTCATTATTAAAGTGTTATTTTATGATGTTTTCAAATCCTTTTTTGTCGTTCAAGGCTTCTGCAGAACGATACAATAGAGCCCCTTCGCCATTTTCGTCATAATCATCGCTATAAAAAGCAAAAAGCAGCAACCCGTTTTCCTTTCTGTTGCCAAAAACACCCTCTTCATCGCATTTTTTGAGAGCGTCGATGATACATTGTTCAAAATCTGCTCGGATTTTGTTGTATTTGTCATAATCATCTAATCCTTCTACGAGTAAATACGCCTCTTTGTACAATGCAGGTTGACTATCAAGCCAATTTTCGGAAGTTTCGCTAACCGGAATAAAATCTCCCTCGTAAAGTTCGCACACGCCTGACCAAATGGCATTTAACAATCCGTCATATTCAGGGTCGTAATCATCTGTTTTTTTCCACGCTTCTATATCTTGGCGGGTAACTCCTGCGTTGTTGGCTGCGAAAAAATCATCAACCAAAAAGAAATAATATGCCACAAGGTCTTTACCTTCCTTATCGGTTTGATTTTTAATAAATTGGAAGGAATGGCGGATTTCTGCCTCTGCTAAACTCTGAATTTTTTGTTTTTGTTCTTGAGTCATAATGCTGATATTTAATTGTTTAAAAATATTTATTTTCCTAAAATTTGATGCTGTTATTTATTCTTGACTTACTTAATGTTGACATATAATTTATATTTTTCGATTAAGTTTTTCATTTTTTCAGAAATAAACCAATCGGTATAGCTATGTTTATCACGAGCGATATAAAACTCGGGCAGATTTTCGTTATATACGATATTTCCAAAATAGTCCGGTGCCAATTCTCCGTCTATTTCTTCGGTGTCTGATTTTTCATAATCAATGAGCTCCAAATATCGATTGATTTTTGCTACAAAAAATGGTTTTTTGACGGTTTTTGCTTCAATTTCTATCCGAAAAAAAGTGATTTCATCGCCAACTTCTTTTGAAAGAACTTCCACAAATCGCTCGGAAAAAATGGGCAAACTCACAAAACCTATCAGAAAATCAACTTTTTCCAAGTCCGAGTCTTTTACGCCTACATCGGCTTTGCCCGTCAATTGCATATATTGCAGGAATTTTCCGTTTCCGTCGGGGGCGACGAAATAATCAAACATTCTGTCCGTTGAGGCTTTAACCGTTACATAAGTGCATTCGGCTCGCAATTTGGGTTGTAATTTGTACACTTTCATATTTTTATTGTTGATTTTTAGGGTTTGAACTTTTATTTGAAGCTGTAATTTCTTTTAAAAAATTGAGCATAAACGGAAAAGTTTTTATTTCATAAGTAAAAACCTTTGTATCGCTATTTTCTACTTCTAATTTTCTGTCTTCGTTGTATTTATAGCAATTGTTTTTGGTTGTAACGGTAAATAAATCTCCTTTAAAAGCGATGGAATCTACCTCAAAACCACACCAATCAGGCACGGCATACACCAAGAACAGTTTATCATTGATTGATTTTACTTCGTCGTAATCATTTTCAATTTGCAGATTACCGTTTTTATCTACTTCGGCAATGAAAAGCAAAATTCCGGACCCTTCTGTAAACATCGAAATGACATTTCCGTCGCTGTCTCTGTTGGTTGTATCTATCCTGCAAATATTCCCTTGCCAAGTTTGGATTTCAATATCGCAAAAATCAGGAGGCGGATTCTGGTTAAAAACCTCATTTTGATGCAGAAAAGCTAAATTTTTAAGCCAAATTTTATCTTCCGGATGTTGTGAAACCAATTTTATGTGCTTGTAACGCCCTTGCGAAAGTACTTCAAAAGAAATTTCACTGAAATTCTCATTTGCTTGGAAATTGAAAACGGGTAGGAGATAGCTGTCACCATACGGATTTTCATCGTATTCAAAGCATTGGTTTTTAATATTGTACAATAAGCAAACGCCATTTTGATTGTCTTTTCCGATGTACACAGAAAAGTATTCATAAAAGAGATTAGTTGAATGTTGGAGCGAAAAAATTTCTGTCGGAATTATTTCAGGAGCCGGAAGCTGAAATCCGTTGGCAAAAGCCGTTTCTCGGATGAAATTTGTAAGTTCTTCTGTATAAACATTGTACAAAAATCCGTGCAGATACTCAGGTTCTTCGTCCTCTCGGTTGAAAGTGGCCAGATTTTCACAAATTTCATAAATAGCTTTTGCATATTCCTCCTGTGAGGCGTTGGTTTGCCGATAGTTTTCCATTTTTTTGCAGAAAATATCCAAATCATCGCTGCATTTTTGAATGTTTTCTTCGGTAAAATATCGTTCTTCCTCAGGAGTTTGTTTCCAATCGGTATGAATGAGTTGTATAATTTCTTTTTTCGTCATTTTTCTTAAATAAACTTTAAGTTGTTCTTTGTTAGATATATATTGCTGTTAATCAAATTTTTTGCATTTTCTGAAATCCAAAGGTTGGGCTTGTATTCTGTTTTTCCGTCTGATATTTTTGCCTTTTTACAGATGTTTTTGATGGATTTCACCATACCTTTATAAATAGGTGCGGTGGGTTCGTTTTCGGTAGAAACTCCGTCAATACTTTTGGGGTAAACCAGACTAAGCCCAATCTTTCCTTCGTTATTGAAATAAGCCATTGATATTTTATTGTTAAAGAAACTCAATTCCGCCGGAGAAAGCCCAATGAAAGCTTTTTTGCTTCGCACTCGTTTAAAATCAATGTTTCCGTCTGACTTTGAATCGAATTTTTCAAATCTTACTTTGCGATAATCATCAACCATAGAGATGTACATTGGTAGGTAAGTGTCTGTAAATTCGGGATTAGCGAGTTTTATTTTGCCCAAAATTATCTTTTCCCAAAAGTTTTGATATGCTGAGAAAATGCTTTCTTTTGAATCGTATTGATAATCCAATGGTACACGACAATTAGTTTTCATAAAATAGAAATCTTTCGTGCTGAAAATCAATTGAAATTCATCAGGAGTGATGACGAAATAGAATTTATCCCAAGTTATTCCATTCATAACGATTGCAGAATTTTATTTCAGTTCCCAAGTTCGTTGTACTTTTGCTTGTTTTATGAATTGTTCAAAGCTTTTGGCGGTTTGGCAGATGTATAAATCGTAATAAATTTCCCAAACGCTGTGGTCTTCAGGATGAAAAAACAACATTCCGCCATCTACTGAACCAAAACAGAATGCTTTACGAACTTGTTCCAAACTGATGCCTTCAGTTTCGCCTTCTAAAGGTTTGTAATCAAGTTCTGCTTCGCTGAGGTATTGATATTTCATCAAGCTTTTTGCGTTTTCGGGGTCGTTTTTGCGAGTGAGCATATCACAGGCATAAATGGTGTAATCCTGACGAGAGTACTATTTTGTTTTGCTGTTTTGCGTCTTCCATAACGAACGCTTGTCATCTGGTTTTGAGGCGTGTTTGCCATAAAATCCCTATATGATTGTGGGACGTTTTGATTTTCTAAATTCATTGTTTTATTTTTTTTGAGGGATTATTTGGTATGAAAAAAAAACGGTTAAATAATAATTAAACTCAAAATATTTTTTTACAATTTGAAAGGAGACTCAGCTTTTGCCATAAAGGAAACCAATTCTTTGGGCATAGCCAACCACGAAATGCCATCTTCCTGCTGTTTGGTATGCCAAACGACCTCTCCCTGAGGATATTCCCACATTGTTACATCGGTTTCGAGGCAAAAAGGCGGAATCCATAAAAGTTTTATCTCGCCATCTCCTGCCCAGCCTGCTTTCAGAAACAATTCTTTCACTAACGAAATATAACTTTCTGCATCTTCCAAAAACTCGGATGGAGAAACCAAAAAATGCAGATAGTCAATGTATTCATACGATGCGATATGAAAATCTTTCAAAATTTCAGGCAGATAATTAATTACCTTATTTTTAGGAATTGTATAAGCCATTATTATTTTTCTAAATATTTTTGAATATCCAATTTATCTGTTTTATTTGTGTTTAATTCGTACATCTTGCCCGTGTTGTAAATTACCCAATGGTCAAAAAATGGTGTGGATTTACCCCAACTTTGCGTGTTTGCGTGAATCAATTCGCCCGTTGATATATCAAAACGATTTCCGAGAGAATCATTGAAAATAATCTGATTATCAAGGATGAAAAACTGTGGAGCGTAATAGAATTTTTCCCAATCCAATTTTTTAGTTTTCCACAGAATTTCGCCTTTTGCATTGAATTTTGTCCCGAAAAAATCGCCATCAATGGCAAAATATTCATCATTGCCCAATGCTTCCACTCTGTGAATGAGTTTTTTTGAGCCCAAATGAATGACTTTTTCCTCAAAAGTAGTCAAGTCCAGTAGAATAACTTCATCTTTTTTACGACTATTAGGATAGGCAAAAATATGATTGTAAAAGTTTTTCGAACAATAAGTTAAACAGTTGTTTCCTTGCATAAAATGCACAATTTCATTTTTCTGCGTATCAAAAAGAAATAATTTGTCATTACTTTTTCCTTTTACATTGGCACGAACCACCAACAAATGTGGCACAGTTGTGAACCAAGCCTCATAACCGAAAAACACATTGGTTTCGAAAAGTAATTCTTTGCTTTTTAGGTTGAAAATCTTGGTCTTGCGTTTTCGTTTTTCGTAAGTTCTGTCGATGGTTAAGACTTTTGTTCCGCAAGGCGAAATGTCAAAAATCTCACTTTCGTCAGGGAAGTTTGCATAAACGAATTTTTCATCAATATTAAAATCAATCAGAAAAGTTCCGATTTGCCTGCCCTCTTCATTTGTGCAATTAAAAAAAGCCAGTTTTTCAGCTTTGTGAGTGCCACAATCAAAGTAAATCATAAGTATCTTATTTATAGCGAGTTGTTATTTTAAAAAAGTAATTTGTTTGAAATTAATTAACTATCACATTTGAAGCACAAAAGTATTTCATTCTGACCAAAGATGATAAAAATAATCGTCTACAAAGTGTCTACAAATTTTATTTTTTGTTCTTTTGACGAAAATTTCTTCTGTTTTCGGGGAAACTTTTAAGTTTTTGCTCAACTCTTTAATGTTAAATGTATTTTTAAATGTCTTTTATATTTTAGAAATAATTAAAATACGCGTTTTCAAACAATGCAAAATGGGTTTCATCTATTTTATTTACATTTACTTCTATTTTTTGCTGAGCGATAGGCTCTTCTCCATTCCAGTAGAGAAAGCTATCTACTTTAAATCCTTCATTTGTAAGGTTTTTTATAATTTTGAAAAGGAGTTGCGTATTGAGAATATTTTCGTCATTATCTTCTTCCTCTAGCCAGTCTTGTAACTCACAAAATCCGATGTCTTGTGCCAAACTTTGCTCAAAAATTCGTAGATGACAACTGCAACTATTCAGTGCCATTGTAGCTACTTCATAACAATACAAGTATTTCAAATTTACTTTTGTGGGATTTTGCATTTTCTCAAAAAATAAATTTTCGCTATTGTACAAAGCCAAATCTTTAGGAGTATCTGTACTGATTATTAATATATAACACACATTTTTATAGGTTAAATGATATTTATCTACTATGTGACAGCTTTAAGATTTGTGCGTCTTTTTTGCAAATAATGATTTCAAAAGTGCCTCCTCGCATTCCTATAGGAAGTGTTCCCAATACGACAAAATATTGTTCCAAATCGTGTATTTCATAAGGCTTTTGGTCTTCAATTACCGATTGTGGGTAATGCTTGAAAAGTATTGGCTCGATAACTTCCAGCAGTATTTTTTCATCGGAAATGATTTGAAATTCATCTTTGGGAAGCAAATTATGTGCTTCGTTTTCTGTTAAAACTTCTTCCAAAATGCTTTCAGCGTATTCTTTTCCAAAAAACAAGCGTTTGTCAGCTGTTTTTGCAAGTTCTTTCTTTTGTTTGTTTGCAGTTTTTTTCATTTTATTTTGTGGATTGAAAGCAATTAATCAATTTTTTCTAATTTATATTTTGGATTGTTGCCAAATTCTAAAATTGGATAGTAGGCTTGTAAATATTTCATTTTATCTTGAGGATAGGATTTTAAATGAATTTGCCTGTCAAGCCAATTCTCATAGAACGTTATAACATCCACATTTAAAGAGTAATATCCTGTGAGATTGATGCAACCACAATCTGCCCAAATTTCTCCTTTCTTTTCTCCATTTACAACCAAGCGAAAGAAATCGCCACAACCATATTCACAGATAGGGATAGTTCCGTTGAGGTTACTTGTGTCGCTGTACTTGTTTATTAGGTTAGCAAAATCAATATCTGTTTCCATTCGCTTTTCGATGTTATCCGAAGAAGTATCTTCTTGAAAATCAATAATATCATCAAACTCAAAATCATTTGTGTAGCGAAATGGTTCGTGGAGTGTGATTTGCCATTCTTCATTCATTTCCAAAGCTTTTTCTAAGGAATAAAAACCATAGTAAGGAGCTTTTTCGTGTAATTGATATGATTGGCTATCATTTTGAATTTCAGTTAGAAAAGTCACATAACTCTCCGGAAGTTTTATTTGTGATTTTGCTTCAATTTCACGAATTTCAGTTAATGAAAGTGTATCTCCGGAGGTTATTCCTAATACTGACATTTTTTGTAAAACTCTCTCTATTTGGTTGTTGTGATTCATATTTGCTTCTTGATTTTTATGAAATATGGTTATTTTTCGCCTTTAAAAATGCTATAAGTGGCAAGCATCAATCCCAGCTGATGGGTGTAATCGTCAATATATTTCATTGTAATGGCATCGCCATAAGGTTCGTAGCATTTTTTTGTTAGTTCAGTTTCAATTGTTAAGATGATTTTTTTCTTTATCCAAGCTTCCTTGCTTTGCTTACAAAGATTTTCAAAATCTGGTTGTTCCTTTAGTTTGTTAAAAGCCTGCAAATTGATTTTCTCGCGTTTGGCAAGTTCAGAGGCGTTTCCCGAATCGGTAGCGATTTCACTACTAGAAGATATTTCGGCAATAACAGCATTTTTTAAATCATTTACATTCGGTAAAAGATTCCTCAATCGGTTGATGCACTTATCAAAAAATCCTGTTCTTGCTTCCCAATTTACGCCCACGCAAATTCCGAAAGCCAACGGATTTCCTACCCAACTATCGTCATTAAAGCGTGGAGGAGAAACGATTAGATAACACCTCTGCATATCCTTTTTTTGATAAGCATAGATGTATAAATACACCGAACACTCATTATCCAAAGGCTTAACCCACGAGCAGTACGATTTGTCATTATCCGTAAGTGCGATAAAATTTTCTTCTTTTATGAATTGGATTAGGTTTTTTATTTCAGTAGTGAAACTCATTTTATGTCTTTTGTTTAAATTTCTGAATTTTATTGGAATTTAAATTCTTCAAAATCAGGGTACATATACGCCTGAATTTCTTCGCGTCCGCATTGTTGGGCAAGAGCTAAGACTTCTTTTTGTGTAGCAACTTTTTGATAACCAATACCAATCCTTTGAATGTTTTTGTTTTTCAAAATAGGGATAAAAATATTCAAATCGGTTTGCACAGCATTTTGAATGATGAAATCAATAATGGAGGAACTGTGTTCTACATTGCTGAAATCAGTAATATTTTTACACGAAGTGATTTTAACTCTTCGGAGTTTCTGTAAATCAGCTACTTTAGGGAATTGGGTAACTCCGTTTAATGTTTCGATAAATAAAAATTGTAAATCTTTCATTTGTGAAACAAATTCTAAATCAGTAAGTTTTGGCAATCGCCAAAGTTGTAAATATTGTAATGATTTTAAATGAATAGCCGCATCAATATTTTCAAAACCACATAGTTGCAAAGTCAAATGTTTTAGTTTAGTAAATTTTGAGATGCAATCCAATGTTTTGGGTTTGGAAGTACTTCGGAGCGTTAAGTTTTCTAATTCAGATAATTGCGAAAGAGTTTTTTCCAAATTCTTTTCTAGATTTTCAATGTGTAGCGTTTTCAAATTTCGAAAATGAGCTGCCGAATTCAGATCGATTTTTCCGGCTTTTGACCCAGAAACGATGTATAATTCTTCCAAGTTTGGATTGATATTTTCCAAAAAACTCAAATCTTTTACTGTGTTATAATCAAATTTGAGTGCTAAAACCTTCAGATTTTTGAAAAGAGAAAGCTTCTCCAGATTTTTTATATTGCTAATTGCTTCAATGGAAATACTTTCAAGTTCGGGGTAATTCGCAATCCAATTCACATCAAAACTTTGGTAAAGAAAAAAACGTAAATGAAGCGACTTGTGATGTTTGAAAATCTCTTCCCAAAGCACGGGTAAAATCTTCTCCATATTTACACTTCCCGAAATTTGTATGCGGTCTAACTCTTTGATTTTCTTTTTGTATTCGGATAATTCTTTTTGGAAATCATCGAACTTGTTAATGCCCCAGAATTTTGAATGATAGTAAATTGCTCCCATATTTCTGATGTCTTTGCTCTAATTTTTGGTAATATCCGATAGCTTTACAATGTCTAGAATTCCATTGAGTTTTTCTTTTAATGAAGAAAATAATTCTTCTTTGTAAAATATTAGTAATGAATAATTTGTGTTGATTTCAGGAAAACGATAGGTAGTTTTGTCTTTGTAATTTTCCAGCAAATTGAAATTATTTTCACCTTCTCGGGCAAAGGCGAGAGGTACTTTATTCGGACTTAAAAATAGCCAATCTCCACCGAATTTAGCTTGATAATTTTCATAACCATAGTCAAAGAAATCGGGTTCGTCAAATTTTATTTTCAGCACATTTTCAAATAATTGCACAACTTCCGATAAAGGTAATTCTGACTTAATTACATACAAATCATCGGTTTTTAGTGTCAACATATTCAGAAATTCATCAAAATTATCAGCGATAATTTCTTCTTCATCGCATTCAATATCAATGTAACTTACTTGCGGATTGTCTTTGTTTTCCCGATAATCCAAACAAAGATAGTAATGTCTGTCGCCATCAAAAGCAATTAAACCCTCAAGCGAAAAACTAAACTCGCCATATTCTTCTTCGTCAAGTTCATTGGCTAAAACGGTTAAACTCGGATATTTTTTACCAATTCCCCAAAGTTGCATAGGTGGAGTTTCAGGCAGACTATAACGCACGTAACCACCATTTTGGATTTTTAATAATTCAATCAAACTTGCAGGAAGTTTGTAACCTATTTTTTGTTCAAAATCTTTAATCATTTTATCGGTTAAAGATTCGTGAAGATAAGGTAAATATATTGGGGTTTCCCAAAAGTTTTTTAAAGATTGCATATTCTATCTGTTTTTAAATATCTGTTAATGTAATACTTTTTCCAAAATCAACCTTCCATTTTTTGATTTGTGTATTACTGATTTTCAAGGTCAATATATCTCCTTTGAATGAAAAATCTGTAACCATTGACGGCACTAATATCCCTGCCGAAACACTTCCTTTGAGCGACACAGGCACGAGAATCGCCTTTTGTTTTGGTGGTTTGATTTTCATCAAAAACCGCATATAATCAGCAGGATTGGTAATGATTTTATTGCCGTCGTACTGCATAACGAACTGAAATTTAGTCTCTTTGTGAGTGATGTTTTTAGTTACCGCCCACTGCCCTTGCAGGTTGATTTCCAGTACTTTTCCAAAATTCAGTTCGATGTTTTCTTTTGTCCAATCGTGCATTGGGGCAATGTCAATAAGGCTTTGCCTAACTGCTAAAATAGCTTCTTTGGGGAAAAGTTTGTCAGGCGTATTTTTGAGTTTTTCTACATCTACCCAAAGTTTTACGCCCCATTCAAAACGCTGTCCGTTTTCATCTTTATTATTGGTCAAAAATAAATTCAACGGACGAATCACTTTTGAAATACCATTTTTACAGAAAAAATCCGCAAAATATATCACCGAATACATTTTACTGCAAAAATCTTTTTCTTGTTGGCTAAATGCGTCTGTATCATATATATACACATTTCCAATGCGGAGAGAAGTCATTGATTTCATAGTCTATTTTATTTATGTTAATATGTCAAATTCATCAAAATTCTCGCCATCAGACGAAGAAGTCATCCAAGTAAAATCCGCCAAAATCCCCTTGTAAAAAAATAACATCAGCTCATCACCAACAAAAGAAATTTCATCTAAAACCAATTGATTTTCAAATGAAAGCAGGTCTAATGTAGGCTCGTCTCCCTTGCGAATTTCATCGTTATAAGTATCCAAGCATTCTTTGGCAAGGTAGTTCTTGGCTTTGGCGTCCATTTCTTTTAGTTTAGGAATCAACGAATTAACCAGTTTCAAAGTACTTTCTATGGGTTCGCCATCGGGTTCTAAAACCAGTGTTAAAGGTTTTTCATTAAATAAGACAGTTGCTTGATTGTCTTTTAAATCGTTGATTGTTAATGATTTCATATTTTTTCTGTTTTAAAGTTAAAAAATCACGCTGTACCACTTGCCGTCATAATTATCCAATTCTTTGGCGGTATCTATTTTCCATACATCATCTACTTTTTTGAGTTTGTAAATACGCTCTTTTTTTAGCCCAGCATAGATTCTTTTAGTAGTCATTGTAGCGGACTTGCCTTTTACTTCCACTGAGGTGATTTCTTCTTGTTTGGGATCGTATTCGGGTGGAAATCTTACCGAAATTCCAGCACTGAGCATTCCGTATTTGCGTTCTTTTTGGGTGAGATGAGCCTCATAAATCTCTCGCACGATTTGTGTTTGTTTTTCTTGCCAATCAGGATTGCTAAAAATTTCATCATCTTGTTCCGTTTCATTATTGGCAACTACCTCCCACGCATTCATTTTTTGCATAAAAGCGATAAATTGCTGTTTAATTTGTTCTGTATCGTTCATATCTTCATAATTTTTATTTATTTTATTGATGATTTATCCAACCTGTTTCGGCATAAATTTGTTGTATTTTATTTACTTCATCTTTTGATTTTTTGCCCCAAGCGGTGTAAACGGTTTTTAGCTTTGATAGATTTTTGAGCTTGGAAAAATCATCACTATTCATTTGTAGAGGCTTATCATAACTGGTTAGTACCAATCTTTCCAAGTTCTCGTAACGTAACAAACTTTCTACATCGTTGAAATTCGGGCAGGTATACATTTCAATACTTTTTATCAATTTTGGATTGTTGAGCTTTGGAAAGCTAACCAAATGACTATTATAACTGATATTTATGCTTTCTAATTTTTCTAAACTTTCTATAAATGAGTGATTATTCAATCTGGAAAGCCCGTGTAAATGCAACTTTTGTAAATTAGGAAACTTTTCAGGAAGCCAATTTTCCGATTTCAAATTGCTGTGAACGTATAAATCGGTTAGGTTTTCATTTTTTTCAACCAAAACCAAATCTAAACTTTTTAGATGTAATTTTCTTAACCTTTTTTGTTTGTTGATGAACTCGTACTGCGATTTATTACCCAATCCTTCCAGAAATTCTAATTTTTCCAAATTTGTACAGTTCATTGGTTTGAAAGAGATAGATTTTTTAGTGAACGAACCTAAAATTAATGATTTTAGGTTGAAATTGGAAAGTTCGTTTAGATTTTCAAGTGGATTTTCATAATTTGGCAATAATGAAATATGTGAAACATTCGAAATTTTCTCCAATACAGATATTGTTACAGTTTTTGAAAGGAAAATCAAAACAAAAACTTCATTTCCTTTCATCGCTTTTTGATTAATGATGTTTAACTTTTCGTCATCAACACTGTTTTTAATGGAAATATGAAGTTCCTTTTGTTGTTTAAGTGTTTTAATACTAATTTCTTTTAAGTCAATGTATCTCATAGTGTGTAAAATCTAAGTTTACAATTATTTATCACTCAAAATCTTCACTCTCAAACTTATTTCCAATTGGTTTTAAGCTAATCTTTTGTAAAAAATCAGCAAAACTATTAGCGTATTTCTCACAATGATAAAGGTCAATATCATTCACCCAATCCGAATCATCACTAAAGTGCCAAATTGAACCATCGTGCAAGTTGATAAAAACATTACCTTCATAAGTATCAGCTATCGCAAAGCAGGTTTTTACCTCATCAATAGAAATCGGCTCCTCTGTGTGTAAGGCTTTTACTTTTTCAAACGTATAATCACCTTTGCTAATCCATTCATACCAATATGATTTTTTATCATAACTATTTGATAATAACCCATTTTTGGTGTATAGCTTTATTTTTTTGTTATTGTGTTTTTCATTATTGAAATACATCATTTCCATATTTTCTTCTGATGTTTTGCTTTCAATAAAATCCAAATATGCTTGCGGAATTTTCCTTCCTAAGTATTCTGTTATCATATTATTTTTTCTAAATTGCCTATATGTTATGATACGGATACGATTCATCTTTGAATAAAGCGAAAAATTTTTCAATATCATCAGCAATCACTCGCCAACGCAGGTCTCTATCGTCCCAAAAAATGATTCTCGGCTCGTTTTCGTTCTGACTGAAATCCATACAAAATTGACAACCAGCACCATCCATCCCGAAAGTCAAAATCTTGGAAAAATCCGTAATGTAGCCCAAATCGTAGTTGTTTACTTTTTCGTAATCTTCATATTCTTCGGCTTCTTCTGGCGGAAAATACTCGGGCAATTCTTGGCTTTCTTCAAGAATTTCTTCTTTGGTTTCGTAAAAAATATTCAACTCGGTGTCCAGTTCAAAACCGTATTGGTCTTTTTGTGCCGAATGCGTATTATCTTGATTTTTAGAGATTAACTCAAAATAATTTTTCGGAATTTTTAATTTTTTCTGACTCATTTCATTGCTTTTTTATGTTTCTCGCTGTTCTTCATCTTCAAAATCGTCATCAATAGGTTCTGAGGTAAGTAATTTTTGAAATTCAGTGAAGCTATCAGCTTGTTTTTCACAAAACATATCGTCATACCACAACCAAACTGAACCATCGTGCAGATTCAGAAAAATAAATCCTGCGTTGAGGCTTCCAATTACAAAACCACTTTCTACTTCTTCCGGGGTGATACGGCACACATCTTCGCGAAAGTCAATCAGTGAAAAATCCAATTCTGAAGCACTTAACCACTGATAGTCAGCGTTATTTTTGTCGTAAGTTCGCGAGAATAACTGGCTTTCTGTCCAAATTTCTACCTCTTCGCTGAATTGATTTTCAGTGTTAGGATACATCGTGAGCCAAAAATCTTGTTTTTTGTAGTTGGCGATAAAATCTAAATATTCTTTTGGAAGATTTCTTCCTAAATGAATGGTTACCATATTTTTACTTTTTAAAAATTAAAATTTTATTTTAATAAATGTAATACACGCAGACTAAAAGTATCTTGTATTGTAAGTCGCTTTTTATCCACAGGAATAATTGTTAAGATGTCATTTTCAGAACTATATCTGTACATTTGTTGGTTCGACATCGTATAGAAATAACCCACAAACTCCTCGCTTGATTCCTCATCGTCAGCGTTTTCAACAAAGTCCGTAAAGCGGATATATTCGGCTTTTACGCCAGTTTGTTGTTCAATTTGTTTGAGCCAAGTCGGAAATTCTTTAGGAATGTTTTCTGTCAAATCATAAATATCTTCAAGAAATATTTCATCTGGAATTTCGTCAAGTTTCATTGGTTCCATATATTTTCTTTTTTCCGTTAAAACAAGTGCGGATAAGCTAACTTTTTGCTCATCAGAGCATTTTTGTCCATTTCAAATTCACCAATGTAATACAAATCAGGATAAGAAAGTGAAACTTCCTTCGGTATTTTCAAACCCTGATGGTACAGAATAATATATGAATTGGGTAAAATGTTTTTCGCTTTGCAAAATTCCTCCACAATTGGCAGATTTTCTCTTTTTAAAAGAGAAAATTTTAACAATTCCGACAGTGGAAAATCATACTGAAATTCAGGTTGTAACACTTCTATTCCGTAAGTATCAAAGCTGTAATCATATATCTCTAATTCTTTGAAAAATAAAGGATTACTATGGTCTTTAATGTAAGTGTTGTATTCTTTTGTTTTTCCTTCTGCCACGCGAGCCAGAAACAAATGAAAATAATAAGTTTTTTGCATTTTTATTAACTGATTTATTTCCAGATTTTTGCTGTTATTTCTTCTGCTGATAGCTCGTACCAATTCCCGTTTTTGTCCTTTTTTCTTTGGAAAAATTCCGGTTTGTATTTCTTAAAGTTCAATTCCAAAAACTGACGAAAATATTGATGAGCATAAAACATATAAGGCATAAATTCTTGCTGAAATTCACTTTCACATTCAAACTCGTTATTGCGAATGATGGTAACAAACGCCTGCAAGTCTTCTTTGGTCAGGTTGTCGTGTTTTTTAGGGAAGGGCATTGCCAAATCAAAGGCAAATACTTCAATTCCATTGCTTTCCCACCATTCCCATAACCATACATCGGACAAATCCTTGCCTGTAAGCTCACTCAAATAATTTTCCATTGCTTTGTATTCTTTGTCGAAAACCTCTTCGGGAGTGTCTTCGGGTTGAGCATCCCAAAAGTTTTCATATTCTTGCAATCGCTTCAAAATGAGTGGATACAATTTTTCGGCAGTTGCCCAATCAGGTTGTAATTCTTTTCTTAATGTGTGCATATTATTTTTTTTAAACTTGTTTTCTTTCCAAAGGTGTATTTTGTAAAATATTTTGGAGTGCCACAAACGGATTTTCACCGTACAGAATAAGCTCATCTCCTTCAATATGAAAAGCATAAACAGCTCCGTTTTCATCGGAAAATAAATCGTACCAACCTGATTTCGTCGTTCCTATCGGAAAAATTTGTTTTTCAAGTAGCTTTTCTGCGTATTGCGTTTGGCTCTTCGGAAAATATTTCATCAAATGCTCCAAATTAAATTCGGTGGAGTGCCCTCTGTGTGAAATTTCTAAACCATTGAAATAACAGAAAAACAACACAACCTCTCTGGGAACAAACTCATATCCAGTATTTTGGTAAAGCTCAATAATATACTTTTCTCGCTTGGAAAAGATTTCTTTTGGAATTTTTCGGTCTATGTTGATTCCGATTTCGGATAATAAATTTTGTAGCGATTTTGAAAACATAAATTATTGTTTTTCAGTTATTTCATTATGGCATATTGCTCTAAAAATCCGATAATTTCGTTTGCTTTTGAGGTGAAAAGTTTCTGAAATTTCATTCGGATTTCGCCTGTATCCAAATTAAAATATATCCAGCCACCAATATTTTGCAAAACACATTTGGGTTGATAGTTTTCTTCTCCAAAAATAACATCGATTGCATAATTCTTTTTGAATTTTTTATAAAGAATGGCTATTTTTTCGAGTTTTAAGTCCGAAAATTCTCCTTCAATGTGGAAAAATCGCCAATCGCTCTGATAATACGAATCGAAATAGAGTTCTTTGAGATGATATTCATTTTTGTACCAATTAATGATTTCCCAAAAGCCAACAAATGATTTAGGATATTCGGAATGCCGAGGCAGAAGCAAGTAAGGCGAATTTTCATCGTTAAGAGCGAGAATTATATCACCATCAATGGTTTTGGCAATCATCACACTATGGAGAGCCCTCTGTTGCAATGTTTCGTCCCATTCCCAAAGGTCTAAATATTCCGTAAAATTGTTCTTTATAAAATCTTCATCAGGTATTTCAAATAACAGTAATTCATTGAGATTTCCATAGCCGTAATTCGATATGAATTCTTTGTAATCTTCTGGTAAAGAGTATCTAACCAAATTTTCTATGTTAGAAATTTCAGCTTCACTCACTAAGTGTGCTTCTCCAATATAATAGATGTTGTTTTTCATAATTTAATGAATGGAATTATTTTAAATTTTCTAATAAATCCGTGAAATTTTCAGCTAAAACACCTGATTTTTCATCAATTTCACCGGAATTATGGTCGAAATAATATATTTTTCCGTCATTTCTCATCAAAAAGTAGTTTCCTGAAGGGTCTGTTGCTACAGGTAAGCCTTTTGAAGCAAACTCCTCCAACAAATCCATAATGGAATTATATTTATAATCCGATTTTAGAGATAAAAAATGGTCAATAACTTTGCTTTTTATTCGTGATTTGGAAGGAATTCCGCCGTTCTGCTTCAAAAGAAAATCAAAATAATCTTTTGGAAGATTAAAATTTATTTTTTCTTCTAATTTACATATCATTTCGGTAGAAATTTCTGCGGTTTGATAGGCATTTATGAGGTTTCGCGTTGTTCTTTTGTCCAATTTCAGATTGAAACGCTTCATATATTCCAACTTTTCAGGACTCAATCCGTATTTTTCAAATTTTATTTTCATTTTTATCTAAAAGAAGTTTTCAGGATTATGCTAACTCTTGCATCAAATCGTTTAACCAATCGTTAAAGTTCATTAAATCGGTGTCTTCTTCCCAATATTCAGGTGGAATGTCAGCATAAAAAATTCCAAAATTATTTTCTTGTTTTTGTGTCAAAAATCCCATTGGATGTCCGTCTGCCGAACCAATGATAAGGAATGAAGGAAATAAATCTACTCCTGTTCCTTCAAATACTTGCCTTGACCAATCAAAAATTTCATCGGGTGGCAGAAAATTAAGCCCCAAGCCATACTTTGTTTCAAAAAGCGTACACGCTCCCACAGAAAGCAGAAATTCTTTATAATCATTTGGAAATGTGATGTTATGCTGCTCTTCAAACCGAATTATTTCTTCTTCGCTAACAAGTCGTTTTAATTCAAAACGATATTTATCACTCCCGTACCGAATCATTTCTCCCTTGCTTTTTGAAATTAATTGGTTAATATTTTCGAACAATTTTGAATTCATAAAATGATTTTTTAATTTTTTACAATATTACACTTTACCCTACAAAAAATCTAAAAATGAGCGTCTACAATGTGTCTACAAATAGGACTTATTTTAGATGTTTTTCTTATAAACTTTGTTTTTCCCAGTTGCCACGTTTACGCTGACAACCATCTATTTGCCAAGAGTTATCCTTTTGTTTTATCATCAAAAATCGGTCTTGGAAAATATTGGCATTGGTGTGAATATAGATTCGATTTTTAGAAATGATTTCAATATCAACGATTTGGTGTTCTCCGTAAGACCCTCCTTTCGTTGCCGTCCAATGATATCGGTCATTATTGTGGTGTTTTTTGGTTGCGTATTTTTGGTAAAGTTCTTTGATTTTAGCGGTTATTTCGTCTTCGAGTCCTTTGTCAAAATTAAGGTTAGCGAATTGCTCCCATTCTGCCATTGCTTTGAAAAATGCTAACAGATGATTTTTAGCACTTTCTATTTCTGTTTTGCTCAGCGTTACTGAAGTTTTCTTTTTGGCAAAATTTCTTTGCGTTTGTTTGAAAATTTCCATTTGATCGGCAGTAAATTTGGTGTGAGATACGGGCTTGAGTTTTTGATTGTCCGCCACTGCCAAAAGTCCGTTAAAAGTTATCTTTGTACCGTCAATTCTCAAGGTAGTAAGTTTGGGAATTTTTGCAATGATTTTCAGGTTGTTATCGTTAACTTTGGTTTTTTCAATACCAATACAATCAAGTTTCGGGTGATTTTCAAAATGAATGAAACCCTCGCCTGTGATTTTCGTTTCACCCAGCCAAAGCAGCCCAAGTTTTGGCAATGTTGCCAGATATTCAAGGGCTTTGTCTGTAATATTTGTGCCTTCTAAGCCTACATTTACGAGTGATTTGCATTTGCAAATTTCCTGTACATCGTCATCTGTTATTGGTTTGTATTTCAATGAAATACCTTTTTCTTTGCTTTTGCCAATTGCGATGGCTTCTGGGTGTAAATTGCTCATATTCTGTATGTTGATTCTTTTAATTCAATATTTTTTCTAAAACTTCCCATTCATACTCGGCATCGTGCAAAGCCAAAGCGTATTGACTTGGGATAAAAACTTCAAAATCAGGATATTCTTCAAACCAAGTATCTAAATATTTGCAAAGTATAGATAATGAAATCTTTACAAAAAAATAAATATCATTTTCTGAAAGAGTAATCCAAACAAAATCATTTGATAATGCTTTTATTTTTTCAACGAAAAGGGCTTGTGCTTTTTTGTGTTGCGAATGATACAAATCCTTATCTATCAATCCATTGTTGTGAAATGGAAATGACGCTATTGCCTTATTTTCATAATTCCAAATACCTGAATTTCTGAACTCAGCAAAGAATTTTTCTCCTTTTTCGTCATTTGAATTTATGATTTCTTCGATATTCAAAAAACAAAATCTTTCTAAAAGTCGTTTTTGAGCGTTTTTTATTTTCAATTTTTCTAATTTTTCGGACATTTTGTTCAATTTTAGTTGAAGTTGCAACAAATCAATTTGTTATATCAGAATTTTCTTAAACTCGTAAATATTTTTCAGAATTACTGTGTTTTTTTCAAGTTTTTGATTTTCAGTTATTTATTCTGATGGAAAAATATCAATAATCATATCGTAGATGTATTCTGTTTTTCCGCCGTAATGTCTTGGTTCTTCTGTGATTTTATCATACATATCTTCCAAGTTGTGGGCAGGGGACAAAACCCAAAGCTCATACGATGAGAACTTTACGTGTCTGATTTTTTTCAAATGAGGTAAAATCTCGCCCAAATCCTTATGGTTAAACCAACAATCCGTTTTCAGTGCGAATGTTTTGCCGTTTTTTCCGCAAGCAATTTTGCTATTTAAAAAATCATCAATCTTTGGAAATGAATCACTTAAATGTTGCGTGCACGCCAAATGATATTCGAGTTTTCTGGGTGTTTGATAAACTTGTGATACAAAGCAAATTCCGTATCCTTGTGGCATTTCAATTGCTAAAACGTCACCTTCTTGAAAATAAGGCTCTTTTTTCTTGGTAGGTTTGGGTTGTTTGATGGGTTTTGGATTGTCACTTTGGAGTTGCTCAGCCAATTTTTCTAAGTTTTTTTGCCTTTGTTTGTGGGCTTTAGCATCAATTTTGTGCCACTCTTCACTCGCTCCGTTTTTGATAATTGCCAAAGTTTTTTGCAGAATATCTTCAGGCAAATGTCCGATTTTCCAAAGGGAATACGCTAAAGCTGTCCAATAAATTTCAGTGTGAAGTGCATCGATGCAAAAATTTTGCTCTTCACCCAGCCAATCTTGAATGATTTTTGTTACCTCTTCGCGGTCCTTGTAACGCTCGGTAATGTCGTTGTAAATATCGTACGCACTGTCGCTGTCAATGATTTTAATTCCGTCTATTGCCATAATTTTTGTATGTTGTTTTTAGAGTAAAAGTCTTATACTGTTTTTTATAAAACTTTTGATTTAAAACTATTTACAGATTTTATTACCACAAATTGAACTCACATCATAGCCCAATTCAGATAAATAATCCATTCCATTTTGTATGGGAATGACATTATTTCCTTTCCAGCCGTATTTTTTTCCTAATAAAATAAATTTTTGTATGTATTTAGGCTGATGAATATTCACGCATTCGGTGATATTGTTCAATAAATTTGGTAAATCTACGCCATTTTTGAGGGGAAATCCTGCATATAAATCATATTTTGAAGGAAACTCAATGAGCAAAGGCGTGGTTTTGCATCCTTCCGAAAATATTTTGATTCGGATAAAGGAAGGGAAGGTTTCCATTTGGAAATTATCAGTGATTCGATAGTAATAGACCTCTTCTTCCACAACAATTTTTCGTAATTTGCTTTTCATTAATGTGTTTGTTTTAAAAAAGGTTTATTTACTTAGGAATGTAATCTTTTCGTTCCATAAATTTTGGCGAATTTTTATCATTTATCAAAATATATTCTTCTGATTTTCCGTGTTTTTTGCACAAATCATCAAATTCTTTCTTTTGTTTCTGAGTGTTAAACCAACACGAAATTATTTTTAAATGAGGTATTTGTGCAATAAACTCCAAATCCGATGGTTGGTGTTTTGTGTACACTAAAAAATTGATTCCTATTAAGTTAGGAATAGTTTTGATGTTACGAAAATCGTTTAAGTTTTTGCACCTGCGAATTTCTAACATTTGTAAGTTTTTACAAGTCGATAAATCGGGGAAAACTTCAAATTTAGGGCAGTATGCAAATTCAAGCCATTCTAAATTCTCAAATCCTTCACTAAGGAAATTAAAATTATTATTATCTTTTCTTACAGTATTGAAGCACAGATTTTTAAGTTTTGGAATTTTTCGTAAAGCTGAATAATCATTGATGGTACAACCACGAAATTCTACATATTCCAGATTAGGCAGAAGCAACAAAAAATCTAAATTTTCAGCTTTTAAATGACTGATACAGATAGATTTTAATCGTTTGTGCTTTTGCATTTCCTCAATATCTGCTTGCGTCAGTTGATGTTCGATAAAACCTTTTGAATTGTGCTTTGTAAAACCTTTATCTATCATAATTAAATCCTATTTTATAAATATAATATCCTCTGAATTAAGAAGTAATGGGCTGTTTTCGATATTTACTTCTGTCCAAAATAATTTATCATCTGATTCATTGTCATCTACTACGTGAAAAGAAGAAAATTGTGAATTAGAATCAGGTAATTTGACGATTTTTTTGATGCTTTTTCGACTAATATTGTACTCTTTGGCAATTTTCAGTAAAAATAACGCTTCTTCAAGCTCATTTATTTTATAAATTTCACTTTTCCGAACTGATTCCTCAATCGTTGTTCGTAAAAATTCTTTGCTTTTATGGATTTCACGCTGTATTATTTCTTCTACGAAGCTCATTTTGTCAGTTTTATTTATTTTTTACTGCGGAAAAATGTATTCTCCACAAAGTTCGCATACATTTACTAATTTTCCGTCTTCAAAACGCATTTCCAATTCCATAAAAAACTTGGAATTAGCCAAAAGCCAATTTGTATCAGCCAATACAAACACAATGTTTTTCGGATTTTCTGCTTGGCTGGGCAAAACTACAGCCTGAAAATCAAGTTCAAAACTGTCATTCTTTTGTTGCTTAATGCGTTTTTGTGCAAGCGAAAGGTCATAAAATGCTTTAGTCTTTTCCTTAATTTGCTGCAAAGCATTTTCTGTGTTGAGAAATTCCTCAAAAGCAACTTTTTGTTTTGGTGAAAAATCTTTAAAATCCTCACTTTCTGTGTAAATCCAAATAAAAGTGCTTTGACTTAAGTTTTTGAAATATATTTCTTTAACTGAAGTTGCAATTCCGTCTTCTTCAGTGAATTGATAGTTGCTCATATTTGTTTCTGTTAACTATTTCCTTTGGTGAATCTTGCTTTTGTCTGATAAATGCAATTAATTAGGTGAAATCTCTTATTTTTATTCAAAATAATTGATAATGTGTGTGTCTTCTGTTACGATATGGTCGGTAATATGAAAAACATCGGAAATGTGAGGGTGTTTTAGGCTATCTTCTCGGTTTAGGATTTCCACATCGGTCAAATTCTTCCACGGACAATCGGTTTTGTCTTGAAGTGAGATGTTAAAATTATCATTTTTCTCCCAAATGGTCAGCGGAAAGCCTATTTTTTTAATTACTTTTCTGCCTGCCTCGTCCCATTCACACAGCACGACCATACATTGAACCACCTTGCGATGATGTGGCTCAATTACTGCATAATAATAACCAAGACAACCCTCATCGTCATATACAAAACGAGTTAAATTGGTGATAAGACTATCACAACACTCACAATGATTATAATTGGGAGCTTCAAATTCTATTTTTAGCATTTTTAAATGTTTGAAGTTAATTAAAACAAAATCAATTTGTTATCATTGATGACGAACCTAAAGCCTCTTTGCCATAATTCAAAATAAGGTTTTAGAAAATCACCGTTTGGTTTGTCGTTGTAATTAGGATATTGCAAATATGCAGCTAAAAAGTAATCACAATTTATGGAATAATATGCCTCACGAAGTATCGAAATTAAACTTTCGTAATCCGTGTTGTCAATTGTCCAATCCAATAAAGTTTCCCACAGATGTACGTGTTTTTCATCATCAAAATTTTGTTCTTTATTATCCGAAATTTCAATTTCTGTTATTTCTGACAGATAGTTTTGCAGGGTTTCTTCTTCAACGAACGAAGCAAATTCTAATAATCCAGCCAAAAGCTCTTTACCGATGGCTTTTAGTTCTTCTTCTGTGCTTTTTTTGTTGGGTACGAAATATCCCGGAGCGATATTTTGCTCAAAAGCTCGCGTAGTTTCTTCTTTTGTTGCCTCAAAAATGGGTTTTATGCGTTGGTAAAGCAGTTGTCCGTTTTCAATGGGTTCAAAAACTTTTTCAACATTCTTTCCATCAGGCATAAACGATTGAAAATAACCATAAAAAAGCTCTTCTAATTCATCACAATCAGTATCCATTTCCTCTCCGATAAGTTCTGCGAGGTATTGAGCATATTCTTTCTGTGTCATAAATTGATGTTTTGTTAAAAAATTATTGATTAATATTCATAAAGTACAGCTTTACAAAGATTTAAAAGCGTTTTCTTTCCTTCTGAATCTATAAATATATTATTTCTGATTTCCCCAAACAAAAATCCCTTTTCTTTCCAATCTTTTTGAATGGTTTGCGTGATTTTTTCCTTTCCTGATGTTCCTTTGAAAGAAACACCGCAGAATTTTTTCCCACTGGGCAAGGTTATTTCACAATTGGAAGATAAAATACAGTAATCCAATGGTTCTAAATCCTTTATGTCAAATAATTCGTCAAAAGAATCTTCAAAATCAGAGATGCTTTTTTCTATATACAGGAAACCTCGTTCCGGATTTTGGTTCGGGTGGTTTCCCGGGATTTCCTTGATGTCAATGATTTCTTTTGAAATCGAAAAATTGATTGGTTTTTTCATTGTTTTTATTTTAAAACATTACTTTTTATTAAATTTCTGTACAATGGCAAAGTATTTTAATCATTTGAAGAAGATTTTCTATCGAATTGTTACGCCTATCATCTTTTTATTGTCCGATTGATGAGCGATTGCTAATAGAAATTGTTTTTCTTCAAAAAATTCAATGATAGAACTGCCTTTCGGAGCTATGATTTCTGAAATAATTGTTTCTTTTTCTAAAGAAAATTGCCAAATTTTGTTGTCTCCTATTAAAAATAACGATTTTTTATCACTTGAAAGTCTTATTTCTCTAAAAATAAATTCAAAATCATACGTTTTCTGTTGTTTTTCAGCAGAAATAATTAAAATTTGGCTCAAAGGATTGAGCGAATCGGTACACATACCCCCTTTTTTAAATTCTCCTGATTGGAAATAAAAATTACCTTTTTGGTCTTTCGTTCCGTGAGCAAAAACTTGAGTTTTTAGTATGGTTTCCAGTTTATTTTCTGCAATTGAATATCGTTGCACGGTGCCTGTCTTCGGACTAAAAATCAAATAGTTATTATTGTCCTCTTTGAGAATATTGCAACACCAATCGTTTTTAGTAACTTTCTTTTGTACTAATTTGTTTTCCAAACAATTGAAGACAAAAACACTTTTTCCGACGTGATTCATCATCACGAGATTACCCGCTTTATCACTTTGAAAATAATCCATATACTTGGGTATGTTTTTATCGAATTTCTCTTCAATTTTTAGATTTTCCCGATTGATTTTTAATATTTTGCTATTAGTTACGGCAAAAATAAAGTTACCATCAACAGAAAAATGTATGTACTTCACCATATTTCGTACCAGAACATTAGCAGTTTCCTTGCCGGAAATAAAAGAAATCTTCCTTAACCGCATCGAATTATACATTGAACACCAACCATCAGCAATGTAAAATTCATCTGTTGAAAAAGGGTCGATTGTTGGTGAAACACCGCCATCGATACTATTTTTTAATTCTATTTCCCAAAGTTTTTTCATTTCTTTTCGTTTGTAATATATTGTTGAAAATTAGTTTTTTAAGGCATTTTCTTTTAAAAAAGAAGACCAATCATCATCCTCATCTTGAAAGTGAAGAATATGCGTTCGATATTTATCTCCGAAAGCGTAATCTTCTACAAATTCTTTAAAACTTACATCAATTTTTAACATATCTCTGTATTTTTCGGCATTAAAATGTACATTTCCCGTAGTTTTATCCATAAAAACAGGCTCATAAAGTATTTGTCCGATTTCATACATTGTATTTTTAGCATTTTCAGGAACTCTGTATTGGCTTTCTAAGATATCCGAAGTTCCCCAAAGAACAATATCTCCGAAAAATCCTCCATTGCAAATTTTCAAGAAGTTTTTATGCTCATCGGTTATTAAATTTTCGATTTCTGGATTAAATTTTGTTGCTCCTTCGGGAATTTCTCCAATTAAAATGGCATCCTCCAAAGCATTTAGCTTATTTCTGTAATGTGAAATTAAATCTTGTATCATTTATCTTTTCTTTTTTGTCGATTATGAATTTCATTTACGTTTTTTCTAATAGAAATCATAGTATAATCCCCATTCTCCCGTTTTACTGTTTCTGGCAAACATAAGGCTTCCGGAATCTATCACATTAAATTGTGCTTTTTCATCGCTACTAATTTGAAATACAAATTCAAAATCATCACCAAAATATATTCCTGATTGGCAAAACGATGGATATCCGCCAAATTTGTGCGAATAACTATGTTCACCGCTCATAATATCATCATAATAATTTAGCAGATTTTCATTTTCTTTGTCATTATAATTATCTAATTCGCTAATTTCATCTGCTATGCCATCAGGAATGCCTCCGCCGTCCCAAAAAGGAAAATCTCGCTCCTTATAGATAGGTTTTAGCGGAAAAGGTTTAGGATATTCTTGTGTCGGGAATTCATATTCAACCAACTCATCTTCAGTAGTATATTCTCGGATAAGCCAACCGTCACCATTTTTGCCAAGTTCGGTAGATAGTTCCCAATATTCTTCTCCATTTTCATCAGTTTTTGGAGTAGCTGTTTCAGCTTCAATGTGCGGGAATTCTTTTCCCATAAATACTGTAAGCCAAGTAACGTGCTTTAATTGTTCGGGGACAAAAGGCAAATCAGGAAGATAAAACTGAGCAAGAGCATACAATTCCTTGCCATTTTTGTCGATAACAGGTTGTTTTTCGTTGGGTTTACAAAGAAAAACGCGACCAATCCAGTTTTCATTTTTTTCTCCACTTGAGCGAAATCCTCCCGTTTCAAATTCCGTGATAGGTTTTTGCAGTTTAGCTTTAAATTCAGCTATCTTTTGCTGAATGTACGCTGATTTTTCTTTACTCATATCTTTTCGTTTTTTTGGTTTTTATTTATAAAAATGTTCTACATCGTTTTGGTTTGTGAATTTATCTAAGAAAGGCAAAGCATATTTTTCAATATCTTCCAAAACTAATTGTCTTTCCGATTGATATTTTTGTTTTCTGGTAAAAATATCCTGAATTTCATCAAAGGCATACCAAAAATCTTCGTTTTCTTTGATATTCCCGATGCGTTCTCGTATATGAAAATGCGTCATTGGAGGGAAATCATTGTCAGTTTTAGCTATATCTACACCAATATTTATTGTAAAAGTAATAGATTCATTGCTGTTATAAAGGCTTTTTTGAATATTTATAAGCTGACAAACATCGTTTTTTATTCGATAAAAGTTAAGTGCTTTTTTCTTGAATCCCGCAGGCTTTAACAAATCATAAACGGCTTTAATGGTTTCATCAAAAGCGACTTGTGCATTGGTTTTTTCTTTCATATTCTGCTGTTTTTGAGATGTTTTTTGATGCTAAGTAAAATGAATTTTTTGTTTTATAATTGTTTTTTTAGTTTTCTTATCAAGAAATTTTATTTTTATAATTCACTTTTCTATTTTTTATACTTACTTTTTGATATTTTATCAAGGAATTTTATTTTTATAAGTCACTATTCTATTTTTCGTACTGACTTTTTGATTTTCTTTTAAAAAAATATCTCATTCTGTACTGACTTTTCTATTTTTTGTACTTTCTCTTTGATTTTTTACACTAACTTTCCTATTTTCTTTATTTACGTTTCTGTATTTTATACTTACTTTTTGATATTTTATCAAGGAATTTCATTTTTGAAAGTTACTTTTCTGTTTTATATATTTACTTTCCTATTTTTGAATTTATTTTTCACCTAAATTTCTGATGAGTTTGTCAATTTCTTCAAAATTTTCCTTATTTGAAGCTGCATAACATACATCATAATAAGGTTTGTTGTTAAAAATAGCAATAATATCACCTATAGAGTTACCATAGAAATCAATACCTATCCATTTTTTGAAAGCAAAGGGCTTTTTTTGGAAATTTTGTTTTATAAATTTTAATTCTTCTTCATTTATAAATAAAAAATCTTCTGACGAATATTCAAAACTGAAAACTGCTTGTAAATTTGTCATTGCATTTAAGAAATCAGTAAGCGTTTCGGATTCTTCTTCCCAAGTTTCTTGATTTTTGCTCATATAAACAGGCGGATTTTCCTCTGTAAGGTCTTCTTTTTGAATAGCCCATACACAAGCCCACTGATTTTCTGCATAAAAAATTAAATAATCTTTATTTTTTGACCATTGAACTTGCTCAGGAATGAGTAAATTATCTTGTGTTTGGTTCAGCTTTGTTATTTTTCCTAATTGAATATAATAATCATATAGCACTTGGGGGATATTAGGGCTTACTTTTATAATATTCTGTAGCTCTTCATCGGTAAATCCGTTGTTTTCTTGAATATTGAAAAGTGTTTTGATGTAATTAAAATCTGTCATTGTCTTATTTTTTCACTTTACACGATTGTAAAATCTTCATAGAAAGCTAATTTTTCTCTGCTGAAGGCTATTAAAAGGCGTTTTTCAGGAATTTTTTTCTTCCCAAAGCCTCCTAAACAAATTCCCAGTGTTCTGAAGGTGGTGTATTGCTTTCCTTCTACAAAATCATTATCAATTTCCTTAAGTTTTTCCAATCCTAAACTGAAAATATCCCTATTTTCAATCATTGGCGTAGTGTCTTTTAGACAAATTACTTGATTTAGAATATAATCATTGCCTTTTTTATCATAAATAAGTTCTTGTGCATTACGAAATTCAGTAATTCGTTGCATTATATTATCTATTTCTACTTTGGAAGCCTCTCCAAATTGAGTAATGATTTCTTTTTGAGTTTTCCCGAAGTGAAAATTGCCAACACTTTTGTAGGGTTTGATATTAATTTCGTTCATAAGTTTATTTTTTGATATTTTTTTAATTGTTGTTTTCATCTTTTATTTCCGGAATTTGGATATTTGGCAGTGGGTCTCCCATTTTTTTTGCAATTTGATAATGCGACCAGCCTTCAATTTCCTGTTTTCCGTAAATAATCATCCGAATTTCAGTGTCTTTAGTGTCCATATCACCCAGATACATACGCTGATGTTCAGGAACTTTTTCGTATGCTTTTTTCAGTTTGCTTTGGTTTTGTTTCGTTGGATTGTTTTTGAATTCTTTGAATGTATTTAAGCAAATTTCAAACAGAGTGGGGACATTATTGAGCTTTCTGAATATTTCTTCAATTTCCTTTTGTATGTTCTTGATGCTATTGCACCAACTTTTTTGCTCAATGGAGAAACTTCCTAATCCATAGATATTTATAACTGAATTTTTTGGCGGATTCGTTACTATTTTTTTCTCTTTAACGAGTTTTTTAAATTCCTCAAAACTGATTTCAAACGGATTTTCAAGCCTTGTAATCTGTAAAGTGTGGTCGGCAAAGGCGATAACTTTTACCAAATGATAGATTTCATTTTCTTTATAGTACAGATTTAAGCTATTGGCTTCGATTTTTTTAGAATTAAATCCGTATTCATTTTTAATTTCTTTAAAAATAGTTCCTTGACCGTTTTCGCCAATGATAATTTTGCCGAGTTTTTTCTCAACATAGGTGTAAATATTCTTCCATTGCGGGTTCATTTCACGAATAAGGCTTTCAACATAGGCAATAAAACTCTTTTTGTTGAAAATCCATTGTGAATTTTTGATTTTCCAACATCCTAAATTAAAAATTGAAATGTCCTCGCCATCAGGAATGCTTAAAACTACCCATTCGTTATTAACTTCTTGCTTAAAAATCTCAAAATCGTGAAAATTCCAGCAATAAACACGTCCGTTTTCGTAAATATCTAAATCTGTGAAATGATAACCTCCGTTTTCAATAATCGCAGGAACGGAAACGCCTTGTATTTCTTGTGTTTTGTAAACTTTATTTGAAGGTTTGAAATTCATATGTTTTTTATTTAATGATGGTAAAAAGATTTTTAATTTGTTCGTGTTTTCATTTATTATTTGCTAATCGCTTAAACATTGCAAATTTTCTTTGTGATACACTGCATAAGAGATAATTGTAATGATTTTATATACAAAATTTATTTCAGATGATGCGGTTGCTTTTTGTGTCATTTCAAGGGAAAGAGAAAATAGTTCTTCATAAGCAATTTCTAATTCTTCAAGGTAGAAAACGGGATTATTATAATAGTTTTCCCATAGTTTTTTGATGAATTTTATTTCGGTTTTGTCATAAAGTTTGGCTAAAATGACTTCCTCTTCGTAAGTGATATAGCCAATTCCTTTATTTTGAGCATTTTTTAGGTGAATTGAGAGCATAATTTATTCGTTTTTTAGTTCGATTTGCTTTTCGGAAAGAATTTCTCCACGATACCTTTTTTCGTATTTTGTTAGAATTCCATTTTGAAAGTATCCGATGTAATAAGCTCGTTCATTTTCGTGTTTGGTGGCTTCTTCTTCCGAGATTTCTTCGTAAAGATAAGTCGGTTTGCCGGATTTTTGTTTATGCAAATCGGAACAACTTAAAAAGAATCGTTTTTCCATAGCTTTTTTAGGCTTTTTGATAGCGAATTTGATGATTTTGTATTTATTTTTTCATTTTTTAGTTCTGATGAAGCTAATTAGGCTTTGAAATACTTTCTATATAAGCAAACCAATTTCAATTTCATCATTAAGTGGAATACGTTTCAGGTTTTCGTGTGATGTTTTCTCGCTTTGGGCTTTATTAAAAACATTAAAGGCGTATATTTTTTTGATTTTTCCATTTAAGATTTCACCAATTTGTCCTTGCCAAATCTCCTCTTCCTTAGGAATATAGGAGGTGGAACTCCAAAAACTTTCTTTTGTTATCCATTCATCCCAAGTTAGGTTTTTATCAGCAAGATAGCCGTAAGCGTAATCAATTCGGACAATAGGTAGATAAGTTTTGATGATTTTTTGAGCCTTTTCGTAGTCGAAATTATCATTAGCTTGCCAGAAAAACTCGATATCTAATCGGAAGAAGTTGTGCGATTGCATCCATAAATTGAATTGTGACCTGTAATTGTAATAATCTTTGTGTGAAGTGCTGATTCCGAACAGATTTTTGTAGCCTTTTTTATCAATTTTCTTCCAAAAGGTTTGTTGTTTTACCAGTGGGTCGCCTTTTGAAATGCCATATCCCGAACCATTGATGTCCATTCGTAAATCGGTCTGTGTAAATATCTCTTCGCCAATGGCAATGAGTGTTTTTACTAATGTTTCTTTCTCGTTTTCGCTGTAATTTTCCTTGTCAATGTTAGCATAAATGCGAAGGTAATTTTGTTTTTTCATTAGAATTTAATTTTTTTAAGATTAAGTTATTCAAACACTAATATTTCATCAATAAAGATGATTTTTTAATGAAAATATCTTCGTGAAAATGAATAGATGTTCCGTATTTGAATTCATATTTTAAATGTGATGATAACATTTTAAACACAAATGGAGTTGCTTTTATTTCTCCTTCAAACCAAATATCCCAAATCATTTGTATTGTTTCGTTTTCTTTTTCAAATTGGTATAAATCAAAGTCGATAGCTTTATCAAAGATTTCGGGGCTGTATTCTGCAATGAGTTTCCAACTATTTTCTTTCAGATAATCAACAATTTTATAAAATATTTCGGTTGGAATATCAGTTGCGATTTGTGTTTTGTTGTTCATTATCAGTGTTTTGTGTTATTAATTAGTTGGGTTTAAGCGAATGAATTATTTTTCTTTCTGAAGGTTGGGATAAGGATTCTCTTTTGATGATTTTCGCCAAATGCTTTTCTCTGCTAAATGCAATCTTTCTTCCAAATTAAAGTTTCCCATTTTTGAAAACATATTATCTTTATTAATTATTTGATTTTCATCGTTTAAAATTGTTCCATTTGTTTCTTTTGCGAGAAAATAAGCAATTTGGTACACATTTTCTTCTGTGTCGGAAGTGATTTCGAAAATCAAATTATCTTTTTCAATGCATTGTATGTCAAACCATTGTTTGTTTTCTCGGGAACGCATATAAAGCTCTGTCCAATTTCTACTATAAACAGGAGAAGCATCGCCATCACTGTCACAATTATGAAAATCATCACCAAAAAAGAAAGCTTTAAATACGCGAAAATCAGGTCTTTGTTCGTTTATTTGCACTTTTAAAGAAAATTGTTGCATTGAATTTTATTTTGATTTGTATTACTAAATTTACTGCCTATCTGAATGCACTATATGTGGCTAAAATTGTACTTAATTTAGATGTGTAATCCTCAATGTATTTCATTGTAATGTCATCACCATAAGGTTCAAAACATTTTTTACCCAATTCAATATCAAGTAGATAAATATCTTTTTTCTTAAACCAAATTTCTTTGCTTATTTGGCATAACTCAGTAAAATTTGCTTCTTCTTGTAATTTACGAAAGGCTTTTAATTCTATCAGTTCTCTTTCGCCAAGTGTTTTTGCCCCTGATGTCTGAGTAGAAATATTACTTACGCTGTACAGTTCCTTAATAACTGCATCTTTAAGATAAGCTGCACTCGGCAATAAATTAGTAAGTCTATTTATGTAATCATCAAAGAAGCCCGTTCCCAATTCCCAATTTTCTGCCAGTGGAATACCAATAGCCAAAGGATTCCCTATCCAACTATCATCATTATAGCGTGGCGGAGAGATAATTAGGTGTCCTCTTTGGCTTTTTTGTGAATGCTGACTGATGTAAACATACATATATACTAAGTTTTCGCTATCCAATTCTTTAACCCAAGAACGCGTATTACGAATCTCCATTGGAACAGCTAAAAAACCTTGTTCTTTTAGAAACTGACTTAATTTCTTAATCTCTTTTGCAAAACTCATAATAATGTTTCATTTAGTTTGTTTAGAATTTAAAAAAATACTTTCTGATATTATTCATAATTATTTATTGGTAAAATTTTCTTTTTTTCGAAGAAAAATGCATATTTCGAGCATTTTATCAGCAAATTTACTTGCTAAACTTTGCATTTAATGCTTTTTGTCGCTCGATATTGGAATTAATTTCGTTTAAAACGTTTTTTTCATCCAATTTTCCTGTTGCTCCTATTGCCAAAACCTCTAAATAGCGTATTAAAACAGTAGTTCGCCAAGTAAATTCTTCTTTTTCAGATGTGTTGTAACGTTCCAATTGCTCCAAACTGCTTTCCACCAGCATTCCGTCACGTTTTTTTTGCAGATGCTCAGCGTGTTCCTCATCGTCATCCCATTCGGAGCGTACCTCATTTATCAAATAATGCTTAATTTTCTCCTTTTCGGTGTTGTCATTGCTCAAAAAATAACGCAAGGTGTAACTTGGTTCCACAAAAGTCCATTGGTTAAAATTGCCGTTAAACGGAATTTGCGTCATCAAATCAAGGAGCGTTTGAACGGCAGGTAAATTGTTGGTGTACAATAAACTGAAAAGCAGGTCATTGGCTTTTTTTAAATTGCCTGCATTGGTTGCCGAAAATTTTTTGTCCAACAACTCAATGTGTTTTATTTGTTGGGCAGTAAGCCCTTCGTGTTTTAATAATTCTTTGAAATTCATTGTTACTATTTGTTTAAATTATTCTGTTTTTGATAGAAAATTCTAAAAAAACAGGCGAAAATTCCTGCCAAAGCACTGATTGTCTCTTTGATTTTTTAAAGTAGTCCTTTTTTTATAAAAAGATTAAATTCTTTACTTATTCTTCTTTTTTTGCTGATAATTATGCTTTGGCATTCCTAACGTTCTGTCTACGACGTTATGCATCAGGTAAGCAAAGCCATCTTCAAGTATAAATAGCTGGTCAGACCAGTAAGTTTGTTCGTTTTCAACAGCAGCAGGGTCAAAACTTTTGATAAATTCCGTAATTCGTTCTACTTCGGCTTCCATTGGGAAGTCCTCATCACTTTGATGAGCCTTATACATAAAAATTCCAGCCATATATCGGCAATAACTCCTGTAAAATGCCGTGAGGGAACTATTCACAAACACTAAGTTGCTTTCATCTTCATAACAGAAATCATATTTAAAGATTTTTCCTTCTTTGTCAATCACAAAATATTGTTTCTCAAAGCCAATTTTTCCGAAACATAAAAAATCACCAAAAGGAATGCGTATTTCGGGCATTTCATCGGCAAATTTTACAAAATAAATCCTTTCGTGTTCGTTGTCGAGAAGCAAAGGTATTTCGCTTTCGTATATTTTGTTAATGTCTTTCTCTTCTTCTTGGCGTTCTTTCAGAATAGTTATGCCGTCTGTTTGTAAACATTTTAGTAAATTCATTGTTAGCTAATTAATCTGGTTATCTCGCAAAAATATTTTTAATTTCTAAAAATAATTGGATTTGATTTTCTTCGCTTTTTACCATTTCTTCCACCAAAGGAACTTTCTTTGAGGTTGTATTCCCATTTCTTTTAATTGTTTGCGAAATTGTGGTTTTTCTTTTCCTAATTTGTATAGTAATTCGTGGTCTGTTTGATGATTATAGAAAGCAAATGCTTCCAAAATTTGGCGTGTATGCCAATAATCTTCTGAAAATAGAAATTCTGTGAGTTCACTAATTCTGTTAGGGGGAGAAATGGTAATGAGTGCTTCTATAAACAGATTTTTATCGTGCTTGTTTTCAGTATGATGTATTTTTTGTAAAAGGTCATCGAATACTTTATTATCAGTAGCGAGTTCTGATGCGGTTCGATGCTTATTTTGAAAATCCGGAGATTTAATACCAAAGGCAGAAACATCGGTAATTTCTTCAGATTTTACCTTTTCATAAAAAGTTTTGAGTGTCCGAAAGACTGGTTTTGTCCAAAAATCTTCTGAGAAAAAGAAAATCCAACCTCGCATTATTCCTTTTGTCATAATTCCTGCACAATTGCTGTCTTCATCTGCTGAAAATAACAAAATGTCATCACAAAACGAAAGATTTTCATATTCTTCTTTCAGAAATTTTACGTGTTCAGTGTAAATTTCAACTTCTTCTGCATCAAAAAGATGTATATTTCTGTCGAATTTGGTGTAATTGGCATACCAATCATTGATAATATCAATTTCCTCCTGTAAAAGTCCTTTAGGATTGATGTTAAAATCTTTAAAATAATCTTTATTATGAGCCATTTTTAGTTGTTTTTTGGGTTAATTTTCATCTTTCCAAACATCTTCATAGCCTTCATTGTCAATGATAAAACGAAATCCTTGCTCTAATCCCAAATAAGGTAATACTTCGGGCAAAATTTCAATTAGATGATACCAGTGTATCGGTTTGTAGAAATCATCTGCATCAGAATACTCTCCGCAGTAAATAAACCACGAAACGTTTTTATCTTCCTCTAACACGATTCGCTCTCCAACGATAGGCATTTGCCCTAATGTGTCCAAAGCTACCGCTACCATTTCATTAGGTTTTAGTTGCTCGAACTCGGATTGGTATTTTGCACAAATTTTCAGTTGTGATTCCTTTATGTTCATAGTTTTGTTCTTTTTATATTTTCCCCATTTTGTTTCCTATAAATTGCTTCCACTCAGGCTTTAGCTTTGGACTGATATGTTCAGTTAGTTGTAATAGTTCTTTTTTGTATTGAGAACCAGAAAGTTTATAAACTGCCCATAACAGTTTTTTATGAAACGAATAATAATTGTTGTACTGCATATATTTCAGTTTCACTCGGAAAGCTTTAAGCAAATACGGAACGGTTTCTTTGTTTCTGTTGTCTTCCAAAACAGAAATAATATCTTCGTGACGTTCGTGCCAATCTTTGAGTAATAATTCCTGACAAAGTGCTACAACTTCCTTATTATGAATATTAAAAATGAATACAATCAACAACGCATTTTCTAAAATTTCTCCATCTTTGTTTGCTGTACAATCTTTCAGAAACAGAACTGAAAGCGTTTCAACCGAAATATTTTCTTTTTCAGCACATTGTGTGATGTAATATTTCAGGTCGTATTCAGAAAGTTTTTCCTCATAAAAAAGGTCGATATAGTGATTTATTTCTGCAAAATCCATTGTTTATTCTTTGATGTTGAGTTTAATTCCGTGAGCTACTGCAAATTTTAAGATGTCCTCGCCGACAAAACTGCCATAAGTAAAATTAATTTGTTTGACGGTTTGTAATTTTTCATATGATTTGATGAATTTTCCTTTGTAACTGCAATTTTGCACGAAATTATTGAGGAAAATTTCTGCTTTTTCTTTTCCGCCGTGCCAAAATACAAAGTAGAAAGGTAAAAGTTCATCGTGTTTTACATTTTTGTTGAAAATTGCTCCATTTTCTAATAAAAAATCTACTGCTTTGTCTTTATTTTCAAAAAGTTCAAAAATAGGTAAGGCATATTCTTTTAAATACTTTACAATTTCATCGATGGTTGGCTGAAAACTAAGCCCTGCCAAGTTCCATTCGTGCCAATATTGGCGTGGCGTGAGGTAACCGAGTTGTTTTGTAAAGATTGACTCCCACATTTCTTGTCCGTTACTTTGTGTGTTGAGCCATTTTTCCATTTTTTTGGAAGAAATGTTAATGTGCGGAAGTATGGCAACGCTGCCGTTATGGTTTCTCATACTGGTCTGAAAATAAATTTCAAACTCTATGCTTTTATCTTGGCTCACTTTCTTTAGTTTTCTTCCTTTTTGTATGGATTTAAAGTCAGGAAATTGCTGAGCGATTTCGCCACAGGCTTTTTCAAAAATTTCTTTTGGGCTTGCCATAGTAATTATATTTTCTTTACTGATTATCAAAAGCTAAATGCAATAGTGCTTTTTGTAATTGTATCAAGTTTTCTAAGTTTTGACTTCTCACTGAAAAAAGAGAACTTTCACAATCAAAAAACAACTTTTCAAGTAAAGGTTTGTTGGTTTCTTTTAAGTATTCTTTAAGTTGTTTTTCAATATCATACGCATTGATTTCGGTATCTTCAGAATGTTGTTTTTCAGTCAAAAAAATATCAAAGTCATCTAATAAAAAGGTGTATTCATTATCAGATGAAGCAAAGATGTGAGGACAAAAACTGCGTGTCTTTTTTCTTGAAATTGTTTGCTCTTCTGATGCTTCCTCTTTTTCTTCTAATTTTTGTAAACATTCGAGCAGATAATTTTGTAAAGCACCTCCTAATTTACTGTATTTCAATTCAGCCAGAGCAATGTATTTGTCTTTCAATGCTTGATTTTTTACCTTTACAACTATTTCACGTTTTTGGGCGTCACTTTTCCATAAAAAGTCAGGAATATCAATGCTGTTATTAATGATTGTGTCCAAATCGTTTGTTAAGTTTTGTAAAAAATCATCTCGTAATGCTTTTGGAATCTTGCGTTTATTACGTTCACAATAATCAAGCAGAATTACTTTCCATTGCTGAGCTTCTTCGGTCATTATGGGATTATCTCCTCCATCAAAATGTTCACAAAGGAGGCTCAATGCTTTAATGTTTCCGAAAATACTTGTGCGTATTTTGTCCAAAGTTTTGTAATGTTCAATATCTTCACGAATATTTTTAACATTATAATTGGCTGCACCAAAAAAAGCCAATGAGGATAAGTCATTTCGTTGTAGTTCACTATCTGTTATTTTCATTGCTGTATGTTATTTTGGGTTACTTAAAGATATTTAGCTAATCGTTTTTCTTTCAGTGATTTTAATTCTTGATTGATGATTTTATCCATATGATTCTGCAACATTTCCCGATTTTCAAAATAAGGAGCTTCCAACCACTGCGGAAATTGCAAAGTTTTGAAATCAACAAACTCGCTGATAAGTTTTACTTGGTTTGCTTCTTTCAAAAGCCCTAAACGCATCGCATATTCATAGCTAAAATCTTCTTCCTCAATAGCTTCCACAACTGCTTTTTGGTAATCCCTAACCTTATTGAGCGACAAAATCCGATGAAAATAGTAATTCAAACCTTCTTGTGCTTTTTTGGTACTTTGGTATTCAGTAACGCTTTTGTAATGTTCAAAAATAGCTTTCCGTTGGTCGGAAGTAATGTTCGGAATTGTAGCAATGACGGCTAAATACGATTCTACATCGCCCCAAATGAGGAAATCTTCTTCAAAAGGTACGCTCAAAACTTCGGGAAGTAAAGCCAAAAGCGGTTCGTATTTTTCACAAATGAAAAGGCTGTCTATCAAATCGGATAGTGTTTCCCTGTTTATTGCATTTTTTATGGAAAACTTCTTCTTGAGTTTTTCTAAATTCTTTTGTTGCTTTTTAGTGCTACAGAAAGGTTCTATTTTTTCAAAAGGAATATTCATTTTTTGTGTTATTGGAAAAAGAGTTAAAAAAGCCAATCCCACTTTTTTGAGGGATTGGCAAGAAAAAAATTAACTTCCTAAATTCAAGTAGATTACAGGTGTTCCATCTTCCTGATAGGATTCCAAATCGAAGCCTTCAAAGAAAATATGGTCTCCTAAATCCTTGTTGCGTAATGTGTTGTGAATATGACGAAGCAAATTCAAAGCTCCGAAATAATCGCGGTCTTCACTCTCAATTTCTGCCAATATGCGAGCGTAATACATTCCGTCTTCGTCCGGGTCATCGAAGGTTTCCGGATTAAGCAAGCGTTCATTTTCCAAAATATCCTTCTCACTTTTGATGTAAGCCTCGTACATCATCATCACTTTGGAACTGTTGAAAATCGTAGCAAAAGGAGTGAAATCTTCCAAATCATTTTCAATATCAGCGTTATATTCTTGCACAGCTTCCCAGAAATGCATCAATGAACCATAAAAACGGTCGTTAAATGCCCACGCAATATCGTCCAACAAATTCGGAATTTCCATAGCCTCGTAACCTTCGCAAACATTGATACGATTGATATCTACCACAGGCGGATAAGCAACATCGGCGACTTCAAATTTATCCAGCAAATCATCTGCCGATTGGTCAAGTTTGAACTGCGTTTCTTCTGGATAAAGTGGTACCAAATAGAAGAATCCGACGGCCTTTCCTGAAGGTAGTTCAGCCATTGCCCATTGTGTTTCCTCACCATCTTCACTTTGCGTAACTGCTCCGATAAGCATTAAACAATCAAAATTTGTGCCTTCCAAAGCCTCGCCTGTTGGGATAGTATGCCCATATCCTAAGTAGGTTTGGTGGTGAATAGGCAAACGAGCCAAATTTTTTAGCCAACGGATAGGCCAATAATCTTTTTCATCCTGACTTTGAACATTCCAAGTAGGAGGAAGGTTGATAACCAATTCAGCAAACGGTGACGATGAATAACCTTCCGGAGTGTACATCTGGAAAGCTCCCATACCGCCCGTTACCAAAGTGTAGTAATTTCGTTCAGGCGTTGGTTTTATAATGTATATATCGCAATGAATATCAGGCGATTCTAATTCGTGCAAAACCTCATCAAATTTACCGAAAGACTTTTCAATGTAATTTTCCAAAGCTACACGTTCCTCTTCCGTGTAATAAGCCCAATCTTCGTAATTTTCATTTTCAACGAACTCAAGTTGGTTACTTTCAGCATTGTACGCCAATTGTCCTGATTGCAAGTTGCGAATAATGAAACCTAACCAATCTTTGATGTCGTTATAAAGATAACCTACCTCAAAGTTATTGATGTCTTCATTGAGCATTACGCAGATGATTTGCCCAGAGAATTCTTCTTGTTTTGGGTCTAAATCCATACAAATGAAGAATCGTTCTCCGGCTAAAATCGGAATCCATTTTTTGTTGAAAAGCGTATTTTTGATGTCTTCTTCATCAAAGAAAACTTCTTCGGAAAGCGTTACGTTTTTCCAATTTTCACCATAATGTTCTTTTACGAAATTTAGCCATCTTTCTTGAACTTCAGCCACTTCACTCAGCGAAACGAAATGCTGACTGTCTGTAGCGAAAAACGGCACAATTTCCGTTTGACCGTTAAATGTGCGATAGAGTTCCTTGTAAGCACCGGGAAGTTTCACACCGATTTGTTTTTCAAAGTTTTCCAACTCGGCATCGGAAGCTCCTTTGGCAAGAAGAGTGCGTAATTTAGGTGCTTTTTTCTCTAAAAAGTTTAAGAAACGCTCCAGCGGATACTGCACGTTTTCTCTTCCGCCATTGTAAACATCTACGGGCGAAATGCCTTTTTCTTGAGCGTATTCGATGCAAGCCAAGTAGGTTTCCACATCGTTTCCGCAACCTTGCAGTTCTCGTTCTTTGAGGAAATGTTTTTTGGCTAATTCGCTGTTATTTAGGTAAAAATACGAATATCCGATGCGGTAATTCCACGAAGCCGTGTCGCCGAGTTCTTCTTCCAGATATTTAAAAACTTCGATTGCTTTTTGCAGATATTTTTCGTTTCCGGCTGTTTGGTCGAGCCAGTAAAAGTTATTGTAAGCCCTTCCGAGTTCGCTCAAAACGGCGGTAGAACGCTGTTCCACAGGAAGATTTTCTATGAAATCAATAATGGCTTGGATGTTGTCGTTTTCGTCCCAAGCATCAATTTTTTTCAAGATTTGTTTTTCTGTCATAGTTTTAGAAATTAATTGAAATTATGTATGTTATATTTTTCTTCTGTTTTAAAAATTCGCTAAAATTTCAGCTTTTTTTGCTTTGTATTCTTCTTCATCGATAAGTCCGTTTTCAAAAAGCGTTTTGAGTTTTTGAAGTTTTGTTGTTGGCTCATCGCTGTTTACCGACTGATTTTGTTGCATTTGTTGTTGCATCGTTCCCATCATCATTCCCATTGCTACGCCTTCTTTTACGCTTGAATTAAGATTGCTGCGGTCGTTGCCAATGGCATTAGCAGTGTTAAATTGCTGAAAACGATTCATATCGCCAATAATATTCATACTTGTGGCCTTGTCATAAAACTCTGTGACTTCTTGAGGAAGAGTGACGGAGCTCACCGTGAATTGCGTTATTTCAATTCCGAAGTCAGAGAAATAAGGCTCAATCATCGGACGGATTTTATTGCTCAAATCGGTCATATTTCCTGCAACATCTACAACCGAAAGATTAGTATTGGAAAGAGCTTCCCCAAATTTTGGAGCGATAAAGTCACGAAGTTGTGCTTCCAGTTCAAAAACCGTTAATAAAGGATATGTGCCGGCGTATTCTTTAAAAAACTTGGCGATATCAGCTATTTTTACATTGTACGACCCAAATGCACGTACTCGTACCTGTCCAAATTGTGAATCACGCATCAGCACAGGAGCAGGCGTTCCCCATTTGAGGTTTACAAATTGTTTGGTTGAAAAATAATAGACATCTGCCTTGAATGGACTTTCAAAACCGTACTTCCAGCCTTTAAGTTTGGAAAGAATAGGTATATTTTGAGTGGAAAGCGAATGTGTGCCTGCTGTGAAAATATCGGCGATATTACCTTCATTTAAGAAAAGAACGGATTGGCTTTCGCGTACAATGAGCTTTGCTCCATTTTTTATTTCTTTATCTTGGTCAGGAACTTTCCACATTAGCAGATTGGGGTCAGGTTCCACCCATTCAATGATTTCTAAATACGGAAGTTTTGAATCTGGATTTGACATAATAAAATGATTTACTAATTCATTTGCAAAGATAGGCAGAAGCCCAAATTATGTCAAAGAAAAAGGCGTCTACAAACTGTCTACAAGGAGTATTTTTTGTTGTTTTTTGCTTTGTTAATGAGTGGCGTTTTGGGGTGTAAAGAAGATGAAAAACAACATTTTTATTACGCTGTCAGGCTTTGTAAAAACTCTTCTAAATTTTCTTCCTTTTCTAAGTTTAGTTTTTGTTTGATGCGATACTTGCTCATTCGGATGCTCTTTGGCTCCACATTAAAGGCAGAGGCAATTTCTTTCGTGGAGAGTTTCAAATACATATAAGCACAATATTTCAGGTCAAGGGAAGTGAGTTTGTTGGCTGAAAGTTCACTGAGTTTGTTAAAAAAATCAGGATGAATGTCCTGAAATTCCTTAACGGTTTGCTCGATAGTGTCATCTAAGAATTTTTCTTTTTTCAAAACACGGTCGATGTTGAAAGTGTTTCCTTCCTGTTTGATTTTATCCTTGATTTCTTCCAAAAGTTTATTTTTTCGGTCGATTTGGAGTGCATTTGCCAGAACTTCTTTTTGCATTTGTTCATTTTTGAGTTGCAAGAGCTCTTGTTCTGCTTTTAAGCGGGCTTGTTCTTCTTTCTCAAGCCTTAACTGCATTTTTATTTCCCGTTCCATTTGCGATTTTTGGATAGAAAGCAATCTTCGTTCTTTTTCTTTGAGCAAAGCACGTGCTTCGGCTTCGTCCTTTTCTTTTTCAAGTCGGAGTTGTTTTTCGGTTTGTAGTTTTGATTTGTTTTGTTGATTTCTCACGACAAAGATAAGAGCAATCAAAGCTAAAAAAGAGATGCCTATGTAGAGGTAATTAAGTTGTTTTCTGCTTTCGGCTAATTGTGATATGGTTTCTATTTCTTGTTTTATTTGTTGGTTTTCAAACTCGGCTTCGAGGCGGAGTATCTGTTCTTGTTGGGTTTGGTCGTGGAGCTTGGCTTTGTATTTCTCTTTTTCGTTTTTTAGGTAAAGAGCTTTTTCAAGATTTCCGCTTTTTTCGTAGAGTTGTGATAGGGCTTCGGCAAGAGCAATGAGCGTGTAATAATCGATAACGGGTTGTTGCTTACTGATTTCAACAAAGGCTTCTGTCAGAAGTTTTTCAGCCTCAGAGGTATTTCCTTGCTGCAGAGCGATTTCCGCCAAAAGTCCTTTTGCATTGGCTTGAATTGAAGCAGTGTTGCTTTTTCCTTGCGATACTTCAAGGGCAATTGCGGTGTGCTTCTGGATATTGGCTAAAGTATTTGAGTCGGAGAGACTTCCGCTTTGGAAATAGAAATCCGCAATGTTGATATTCGTTATTCCGTACGTGATTGAGCTTACTTTATTCGGATATTGCTTGTAAACTTCCGCAGACCTCTGTAAATAAATCAGGATACTGTCTTTAAAGGCTTCATTTCGTTCTTTTTTGTACAAATATCCCATAACGGTGGACATTGCCGAATAACCATTGGAAAGAAGATTGTAATTATGAGCCTTATCGGCGGTTTCGATAGTCTTTTGAGCATATTTTCGGGCAAGAGAAGCATCTTCCACACTTGAATAAGCCCCATAGAGAATGTAATAGAGCCTTGGTTTAAGTGATTCAATCTTATTTTCTTCTGCGATGGTTAAAGCCAACTGACAGTTTTCAACGGCGAGGTTGCGTATGTCAAGATAGTTATAGTAATAAGCCTTAGTGTAATATCCGTAAGCGAGTGCTTGAGCGGAATTAGACTTTTCAGCTTCATTTCTGGCTTTCTGCATATATTCTTTAGCCGAATTGGAGTTCTTTATGGCGAAAAAATACTTCACATATTCCGAGTAAACTTGCGGTAAATAATCTCTATGTTTGTTTTTAGCCTTTGATTCGGCTTTTTTAAGGGCATTGTAAACTTCTTTTAGCTTTCCTTCTCCTCGGAATGTTTCACTATCTTCCAGATAACTCTCAATTTCTTTCGAGAAATCTTGTCCGTAAATAGGTTCAGCCAAAAAAAGTATCAATAATGCGATAACTTTATATAAAACAGCTATTCGGAGTCTTTTTTTCATTTCTTTTTAAATTTGTAATGGCAAATATAGTAATTTGAAATATAGAAATAATTTCAAGAGTAGCTTTTTTGCTTCTTTTTTGGTAATAAATCAAATGAAAAGATGATAAAAAGCAATCTTTTATAGGATAAATAAAATCAATTTAGCTTAAAAAGGAAACAAGATTCTCCCAATTATTTTCCTTTTGCCATTCTGAGGAGTCTAAAATTAATGAAAGCAAGTGCCAAATAGTACAAAAACCCAAAAATAATAGCCTCGTGAGGTGTATCGACGAAAGCTCCCTTCATTTTTTTCACGTTTTGATATGCATCGGAGTTGAAAAAGAACTCATCTAAGGCAAAATAAGGTAAAATGGGAGAAAAAATGAGAGTAAAAAACGTCAAAATAAAGTAAGCCAAAGCACCAAGCACAGAAAATAGTATCAATCTGTTTTTGATGTCCTTATCTGTATTGAAAAAAGCAAATCGCATTCTGTGAAAGACGGTCACTAAGTACAAAATCAGTATCCGACTATCTCCCAAATTCAAAGAAAGATTAAAAACTAATGCAAAAATTCCGTAAAAGGGAAAGAAAATCAGTAAAGAATACTTGGCAGGGATTACAGCCATAAAAATTCCCGAATGCACCATAATAAATTCAAATATGATAAGCATAGCCAAGCTATACACTTTGTACGCATCGGAAATATCGGCGAAAAGCCAGAAGTACAAATACGTCCCTGCAAAAACCAGATACTGAAAAATGCTGAAATATTCCAACGATGTATCAAATTTCTCTATAATTGGGACACTTTTTTGCTTCTTGATTTTTTGTTTTGCCATTTCGGACTACTTTTTTGCAAATATATCTCTTTAAAAATATATATAATAGAAAAATTATTCTTTCCCTATAAAAATATTCTTATGAAAATCTCCCTACGATGGACTACTTTTATTTTATAGCTCGTAAAAATCTCCCTACGATGAGTTACTTTTTTTTATACCTCGCAAAAATCTCCCTACGATGAGTTACTTTTATTTTATATCTCGCAAAATTCTCCCTACGATGGGTTGCTTTTATTTTATACCTCGCAAAATTCTCCCTACGATGGTTTACTTTTTTTATACCTCGCAAAAATCTCCCTACGATAGGTTACTTTTATTTTATACCTCGCAAAATTCTCCCTACGATGAGTTACTTTTATTTTATAGCTCGTAAAAATCTCCCTATGATGAGTTACTTTTATTTTATATCTCGTAAAATTCTCCCTACGATGGGCTACTTTTATTTTATACCTCGCAAAATTCTCCCTACGATGGGTTGCTTTTATTTTGATTGATAAAAAAAATCACCTACGAGGGTGATATTTTATTTTAGAAGATGCTAAAAAAGGATGTTTTATTTGATTTTTGAAATGGAAAAACTCTTTATAGCCTGTCAGCTTCCTCCAAATCACTTTTATGGGAGGTTTTTTGACTTTGTTTTCCGATTTTGTAAGTTACATAGAACTTAACTTGACGTGATTCGGCATATCCCCAGATGTAATTATCCAAATTGGGCAAGTGACTTTCCGAATCCCAACGACGCGTATGGAAAATGTCAGTAAAAGAAAAGGCTACACTAAGTTGATTCTCCCAAAAACTGCGTTGCAACCCGATGTCAATACCTCCCGAAGGTTTGGAAATTTCGTTGGTATTGGCGATTTGTTTTGTGGTATAGTCGGCATTGATTTCGCCGGTAAGTTTCCAAGGAAGTTGAAACTGATGTTGTGAGTTGCAGGAGAAAGTCCATTTGCTGGGACTGAAAGAAGCATAATTTTCTATCTGAAATGAATTTCGGACATAGAATAAAGAAGGATTTATGTTCATTTTGTACCACGAAGCCCATCGGATTTCTTGCAGAATGCTTGCCGAGAAATGATTTTGATATCCGATGTTACGCGGAATCATTATCACACGTTCGTTGGGCTGTTTCTCGGTAATTTGTCCGCTGAAATCATTTGTATAGATGTAAGAAAGTATCGCGGTAGTGTTCCCCCAAGTTCCAGAACCACTAATTTTGTGTATTTTTTGGGGTTCCAAAAACGGATTTCCCACCCAGTCGGACAATCCGTCGAGAGCCAAAATAAAGGGACTCAAATCCTGATATGCAGGACGGGCAATTCGGCTGCTGTAATTCAAACTGTATGCTATTTTTTCATCTTTTTGATACGTGAGGCTCGCGGAAGGGAAGAAGTTAATGTAATTTCGTTTGTTTTCTTGATATTTTTGATTGCTTCCTTGACGTGGGAATAATTTCCCGACAGAAAAAGTATATTCGCTACGGATTCCTACTTCTGCGGAAAGCTTTTCGTTTATCCGGATAGCGTATTGCAAATATCCGGCAAGTAAACGTTCTTTATAATCGAAAGTATTGGAACGATTTACATTCAGCAGGTTGCCCGATGGTAATACGGTGAAAAAATCGGATATATTGTTGGAATAAACTTGCGAGAATTTAATTCCTGACGACCAATTTCCTTTCCACAATGGGAACTTTTGATGAAAGGCGGAAGCAAAAATGTGTATTTTTCGGTCGCTGTCAGCCATAAACACGTCATCTGCGATGCGATTTCCTCTCAAATCTTTATGCCAATTGGGTTGGTTTACTCCTGATAAGCCGTCGAAAAATACATAATCCACATCAATGTTATATTTTTCATTCTCGGAAGGTTGAAAGGCGTAAAAAGTACTCAACGCATAACGTGCATTTCTTTGTTTGAAGTAATTGCTTTCTCCGTAAAGGGTTTTTTCATATGTAAAATTATGGTCAAAGATGTCATTTTGCGTGTCGATACTTCCTTTACCGAAGATGGAGTTTGAAGAAAGGCTAAATCCGATTGTATTTTTGTCATTTAGTGAGTAATCCAGCCCGAAATTACCTGAAACGGAACTGCGTCGGTCTGTATCTGCCGACGAACTGATGTACCACTTATCATCTAACTTTCTTTCCGAGCCGTAATCATAATTTATGTAGCCAAAATGATGACTATATGAGGCGTTTATGTTTAGTTTCTCGGTATTGTGTTGCAGAGAAACGTCCGTCGCATTTCGCAGATGATTCCAGTAGGACACGCCACTACCTGCGGAAATGTACGTACCTTCAATGTTGTGTTTGAAAAGCACGATGTTGATTATTCCGGCTCCTCCTTCGGCGTCATATTGTGCGGACGGATTTAGCATAACCTCAATGTTTTTAATTTGTGATACCGAAACGGATTTAAGGAAGTTTGCCAAGTCCTCTGATTGCATATATGTAGATTTCCCATTGATAAAAACCATTGCCCCTTTCTTCCCGAGAATTGAAATTGCGTAAGAATTGTCTATCAATACGCCGGGTGTTTTTCGCAAGGCTTCAAGAGCGTTTCCTCCTGAGGTTATACTGCTTTCTTTGGGCGAAAAAATGATTTTGCCTTCCTCCAACTTAATGGCAGGTTTCTTTCTGTCTGCCGACACAACCACGCCACTTAATTCAGTAATCAAAGGTTTTAGCTTTATGACGCTCAGCGAGATGTTTTTATCCCATTTTAGAGGTGTTTTTTCCTCGTAGGTTTCAAATCCGGTGGCAAAAACTATTAATTTTATGGTTTCAGCATTTCCTTTCAGGGTGAAATTTCCCTCCGAATCGGTGCTTGTTTGTGAAATCACCACAGATTTGTCATACGATAACGCCGAAACAATTGCATAAGGTACTGCTTCGTTGTATTCATCAATCACACGCCCTGAAATAATGTAAGAATTTTGTGAAAAAACGTTGCCTGAAATTAAAAAGAACAAAAGTTGGATGATTTTTTTCATCTTTTAAAGTATTTTGATTGTTTTGAAGTTGTAGTATTGCGAAAAATGAATAAAAATGATTCAAATTTTGTACAAAATTAAAAATTAAAAATTAAAAATTAAAAATTAAAAATTAAAAATTAAAAATTTTATTCTTAAATGTAAATTTAGAATTAATGTAAAATAGTTTCGATGTTTAAGTGTGGAAAAAATGTCGCAATAAAGTCAAAATCAATAAACTTGGATATATATTTGCGTTTTAGTTGATTTTTTCAATATATTTGCATAGCACTAAAAATAAAAGAAACAATGATTCTATCCGATTTAAGTCAAAGTGGTCGTTATGAGGGTTTGCATCCTGCCTTCCCGAAAGTTTTCGAGTATGTAAAAAGTCATAATTTACTAAATGCCGAACTGGGAAAAATAGAAATTGACGGTGAAGATGTATTTATAATTAATTCAGAACCTGAATGCTTAACCAAAGAAAATCAGGTACTTGAGTATCATCAAAAATACTTGGACATTCATATTCTTCTTGAAGGTCAAGAAACCATCGGTTGGAAAAGTTTAGCTGATTGTAAGCAAGAAAAAAAGCCTTTTGATAAGGAGAACGATTATGGGCTTTATGACGACAAGCCAACAACTTACATTACTTTGTATCCGAATCAGTTTGCGGTTGTCTATCCTGAAGATGCACACGCCCCGATTATCGGTCAGGGGAAAATCCGTAAATTAGTGGTCAAAATCAAAGTAGATTAATTCACTTTTTTGGGCAACGATATGAAAGTTATCTCACAAATAAAAGAACCTATCCGCCAAGAAATGGAGCTTTTCGAGCAGAAGTTCCGTGATTCAATGTCTTCAAGAGTGGCTTTACTCAACAGGATTACGTATTACATCGTTAATAGAAAAGGCAAGCAAATGCGTCCGATGTTTGTGTTTCTGGTGGCAAAAATGGTTTCTGGCGGTAGGGTGGAGGAGCGTACATATCGTGGGGCGTCTGTAATTGAGCTGATTCATACGGCAACTTTAGTTCACGATGATGTGGTAGATGACAGCAACAAGCGTCGCGGATTTTTCTCTATAAATGCTCTTTGGAAGAACAAAATAGCCGTTTTGGTGGGTGATTATCTGCTTTCCAAAGGATTGCTACTTTCTATTGATAATTCGGATTTTGATTTGTTGAGAATTATTTCGGTTGCGGTTCGCGAAATGAGTGAGGGAGAGCTTCTGCAAATTGAAAAAGCTCGCAGATTGGATATTGTTGAGTCGGTTTATTACGAAATTATTCGCCAGAAAACAGCCACTTTAATTGCTGCTTGTTGTGCTATGGGAGCTTGTTCTGTAATTCCTGATGATAAGGAAACCATTGAAAAGATGCGTCTTTTTGGGGAATATATCGGGATGGCTTTTCAAATAAAGGATGATTTGTTCGATTATACGGAAGAAAGCATCGGAAAACCAACCGGAATTGATATTAAGGAACAAAAAATGACTCTTCCGCTGATTTATACGCTGAACAATTGTGCAGAAAAAGAGAGAAAATGGATTATTAATTCCATCAAAAACCACAATAAAGACAAAAAACGAGTAAAGGAAATCATCAATTTCGTAAAACAAAAGAATGGGCTTATTTATGCCGAAGATAAAATGCGTGAATTTCAACAAAAAGCCTTAGAAATTCTTTCCGATTTTCCTGATTCAGAATATAAAACAGCATTAACCTTGATGGTAAATTATGTTATTGACCGAAAAATCTGATTATTTAGAATAAAAAAAGAGCCTAAAATTGTAGGCTCTTTTCGTTTTGAATCTTAATTTAATTATTCTCCAAGAATTCTGAATTCTGTTCTGCGGTTTTTGTGGTGTTCTTCTTCTGAACATTGAACTCCGTTAGCACATCTGTTGATTAAGCGAGACTCTCCGTATCCTTTTGCAATCATTCTTGAACGTTGGATACCTTTGTTAGCTAAATAGTTAACAACAGCGTTTGCTCTTTGTTGAGAAAGAGACATATTGTACTGGTCGTTTCCTCTTGAGTCCGTGTGTGACATAATTTCCACACTTGTGTTTTTGCCTCTTAGTAAAGGTAACAACATATCGTCGATAACTTTTTCAGAAGCTTTTGTTAATTTAGCACTATTGTACTCATAAAGGATAGGTAACAAAGTTGGTTCTAACAATTTACAATCAACTTCTTCCCAAACGGTAACTCCTCCTTGTTTAACCAAAACTTGTTTAGTTACAGTTTTGTACTCGGCAGGAACTTCTACTTTACGAGTTGTTGCAGGTGAATCAATTACCTCACGCTTAATAGTAGCGTACTCAGCAGGGATTTCAATTTCCTCAACACGGGCAGGAGTTTTGATTACTTGACGTTTGAAGTTTGCCGATACAGCAGGAATTTCAGTTTCAGTTGTATGAGCGTCTTTTGTTAAGGTTACAACATTAACGCTTTCAAAACGAGCTGGTCTTTCAACAAAACACGCCGTAACACAAGCATCTTTGTTAATTGACGGACAATTATCAAGATGTTTGTATTCCCATCCTGAAGTTTTAGGGAAAACCTCAACGGTTTTCACATCATTTCCAAAAGCAGCAGGAACAACTTTCAGAATAGTTCCTTGTTCTTTTTTCTCGTAAGGAACCTCAACTGTTTCATAAACAGCAGGTACATAAACCAACTTTTTGCTTGCTTCTTTTACAAGAACACGCTCCTCGATGGTTTTGTACTTGGCAGGAACTACCTCTAACTTGCTGTACGCAGGAGAAATTTGGATAGTTTCTGTCTCTTCACGGAATTCGTCCTTAGTGATACATTTCACGTAACATTTCCCTGGAGCAGGATTTGCCGGTAAATCTTGGGCAGATACATAGCCCCCAACCGATAAAATAGCTACTAAGCTTAAGGTTGTTTTTTTCATATGAAAAATTAATTATTGGTTTAAAACAGTAGCAAAAATACAAATTAATATCGCATCTCAAAAAAATTAACAATACTTTGGCTTTTAATCTGACTTGAAACCGAATTATGTTAAGGATTTATTTACAAAAACGTCCTAAGAGGATAAGAATTTTCTTTTTTTGAAAGTAAAAAATCGATGTGTTTTGCACCTATTATTAATTATTTCCTACCTTTGCCTCCTATGCAAGAGAAAAAGGACATACGTGCGTTAAGCAAGGACGAATTGCGTCAGTTTTTTGAAACCAACGGAGATAGAGCGTTTCGCGGAAATCAGGTATATGACTGGCTTTGGAGCAAGGGATTACATTCCTTTGAGGCGATGACTAATTTGCCTAAGAAAACAAGGGAAATGCTTGAAAATAACTTTGTTATCAATCATATTGAGGTAGATGTAATGCAACGCAGCTCGGACGGGACGATTAAAAATGCAGTGCGTTTGCACGACGGTTTGCTGGTAGAGTCTGTTTTGATTCCTACCGAAACTCGTACAACAGCCTGTGTATCAAGTCAAGTAGGTTGTAGCCTGAATTGTACTTTTTGTGCAACGGCTCGTTTAAAACGGATGCGGAACTTGCTACCTGATGAAATTTTTGACCAAGTAAAAGTTATTGACAGTCAGAGTCGTATGTTTTTTGGTCGTCCGCTTTCAAACATCGTTTTTATGGGAATGGGCGAACCCCTAATGAATTACAATAATGTGTTGACAGCCATTGAAAAAATAACTTCGGAAGAAGGGTTGGGAATGTCGCCCAAACGTATAACGGTTTCGACTTCGGGCATTCCCAAGCTAATAAAGAAAATGGCAGATGATGAGGTTAAATTCAAACTTGCTGTGTCGTTGCATTCCGCCATAGATGAAGTAAGGACTTCTATTATGCCTTTTAACGAGAAATTTCCGCTAACGGAACTGCGCCAGGCATTGGAGTATTGGTATAAAAAAACGAAGAACAAAATTACCTATGAGTACGTGGTTTGGAAGGATATTAACGACAAGAAAAAAGATGTAGAGGCATTGATAAAATTTTGCCGTTTTGCTCCTTCAAAAGTAAACCTTATAGAATATAACCCAATTGACGAGGGAGATTTTGCTCAGGCAGACAGTGAGGCAATTGATATGTACCAGCGTATGCTTGAAGAGGCGGGAATTACCGTAACAGTAAGGAGGTCAAGAGGAAAAGACATTGATGCGGCGTGTGGGCAGTTGGCAAACAAAGAGGCGAAATGAGAGGTTTTGGTCTTTTTTTGAAGAATTTAACAATCTGCACGCTACTTATTTATAATGAGTCTTAAAAAACTTGTTTTGTAAAAATATTTTTTGTATGTTTGCCTTGCTTGAATTTTTAAAATGTATGTAAAATGAAAAGTTATTTAGTTCCAACTCATTACGTAGTTGGGTTTGGTACAAAAAACAGATACAATACTTATAATCTTTGGTTGTTTAAGGTTAGAAAAGTACATACTGATTCGTGGGTGCGAGTGTCTGACAACGGGGCAACAACAAGCAAAAACAATTATCTACCCTACTATATGAATACACACGCTATTTTAGGAAAAGATTTTGTTACTTATACTTTATACAGAAAATAGATGAAACGAATATTACTTATTTCAGTAGGTGTAATAGTTGCTACGTTAATATGTTCTTGTTTTGGAGAAACTTGTACAGATAATTACTTAGGGGCATTAAAAGTTGATGGAAAAGGAGGAGGTAAAGTTCTCGTGAAGTATACAGGACCGAAAAAGAGAAATTATGAAGTAGAATTTAGATTCAATTCTGTTGGGAATGAACTGCCTTATTATAATTATTTTATGCCTAATACCATTTGTCGCTCCAAAGATTTTAAAAAAAATAACTATAATTTTTTGGAAATAAAAAATTTAAGTTCAGAAAGCGTTTATGTTTGTGCTGTTCTTAGTGGAGCGGAAATAGATAGGCATCCCAATTATGTTCGCTATACAAGTTTGTTAGATATTTATAGCAAGCAAGATCAAGACCCCAATTATGATTATACAAAGGATAAATCCTTTGAGAGTGTTCAGTTAGATTATATGGATAGGTATGATTTTTATGAGCAATTATTAAAAGAGAACTATCCATATATTATAAAATTAGCTCCTCAGCAGGGTTGTGTAATGAAATGGGGCGGTTTGGGTATAAAGGCTTTGTAAGCAAAATTAGTAGTAATTTTAATAATAGATGAAAGCACAAGATTTTCTTGTGCTTTTTTGTTGAATAGATTGTTATACGAGTACATTATAACGCAACCCAATATAATGAAATTAGGCTTACAAATCATTTTAGGTAATTCGGTTCGAAATAGGCGATGTCTTCGAAACACTTGTTTTTGAATCGTTCAAAGGCGTGTACGACCATATCTCTCGCTTGCGGATAGGCGTTTTTTATGAAAAAAGCGTTGGGGTGGTGGCAAATTTTCGAGAATTTTTCGGCACCATCACCCAAGAAAATTACTTTTCCTTTGGAGAGCCAGTTTGCGTAACTGTCTTCATCTAAAATTTTAGCTTCGGTTTTTTCAATTTCATTGAAATTTTTATCAAAAACAGCACTGTACACTTCCATACGTCGTGCATCTAACATAGGTATAATCAGGTGGTTATCTGCTATTTGTGAGGCTAAGGTTTGCAGTGTAGGAACCGCAATTAATGGTCTTCCCAAAGCGAAACACAATCCTTTGGCTGTTGAAACACCGATTCGCAAACCTGTGTAAGAACCAGGTCCGCCACTCACGGCAATAGCGTCAAGTTCATTGATAGAAATCTTTGCCAAGTTAAGAACTTCATTTATGAAAACGTGCAGGCTTTCGGCGTGCGTGAATTTTCCCTTGTTTTCAGCCTTTTCAGCCAGAAGAGAACTCCCTTCCGAAATGGCTACAGAGCAGTTTATGCCAGAGGTTTCTATGCAAAGAATTTTTGTCATAAAATCAGTTTTGAGAATGTTTTTTGGGAGGATTACTCTTTTGAAGTTTCTCTTTTTTCCTTTGTTGTTTTCCCTTCAACAATCATCACAATTTCTCCTTTTGGAGTCTTCTTTTCATAATGTTGTAATAATTCTTCAAGAGTTCCTCGCTGTGTTTCTTCGTGTAATTTGGTGATTTCCCGAGAGATAGAAGCCTTTCTTTCCTTTCCGAAAACAGAAATAAAGTCCGCAATATTTTTGAGTAACTTGTGTGGAGAAACGTAAAAAATCATTGTTTTTTTCTCGTCTGCAAGCAAAGATAAGCGTGTTTGTCTTCCTTTTTTATCTGGCAGAAAGCCTTCAAAAACAAAACGGTCATTTGGCAAAGCACTGTTAACTAATGCTGGCACAAAAGCAGTAGCTCCCGGAAGGCATTCTACATCAACGCCTTGCTCAACGCACTCTCTGACAAGCAAAAAGCCAGGGTCGGAAATGGCAGGAGTTCCTGCATCGGTGATTAAACCGATATTTTCTCCGTTTTTGATTCGTTGTACCCAATGCCCAACCACCTGATGCTCATTATGCATATGATAACTTTGCATCGGGGTAGAAATCTCGTAGTGTTTCAGGAGTTTACCACTTGTTCGGGTGTCTTCCGCCAGAATGAAATCAACCTCTTTCAAGAGCCGTAAAGCCCTGAGAGTGATGTCTTCCAGATTTCCGATAGGGGTGGGGATAAGGTAAAGTTTACCCATTAAATTTCAAATCGCTTAAGCATTAAACCTAAAAATCGTTCTTCGTAATCTTCTTTTCCTCGCCAATGATTGTAGATAGGTTTTATTTCCTGCTCTATGTAAAGGGCGATTTCTTCTACGCTTTGAAGGTCATTAATATGTTGAACTACAGTGTTGTATTCGCTTTCGCTTCCGAAGAATAACTGACGAATAAATGCAAGTCTGTCGTTCAAGCCAATCTGAGCCGTTTTTCCGAGGCGGTCATTTAAAGACGGAGTTTTTGCAGTTTCGGCTTCCTCTTTTTTCTCAAATACAGGATGTTGCGTCTGAGAAATGAAATCTTCTAAAGATTGCTTTTGTGCTACTTGCTTTGTTTCTACTGGTTTGGCTTGTTCTTCAGTAGTGTGTTCATTATGAGTGTGTTGTTTCTCTGTTTCTTGGTGAGTGTGTGCTTTTTGAACAATATCCTGATATGCTTTATAAGCAGATGTTTTTGGTGATTCGGCAGTATAGCTTGTTTTTGCTACTTGGCTTTCTTCACTTTTGGAAGGGATTTTTTCCGCTTCAACAGAAGTTTTTTCCGTTTGAGACAGAACAATTTTCTGAACCTTAGTAGTTTCTACAGGAAGGTTGAAGATGTCATTTTCATCTTGTTCCTCTTCGATGAAATCTGCAACCTTTTTCATTGTGTATTGTAAACGATCTTCCGATGAACCAACAGAATTGTAATATTTCTCTACAAAATTTAAAATAGATACCTTTTCAAGTAGCTTTTCAAGTTCTTTTTTCAATTCGGGCAAATCCAAATTATCCTTTGTTGAGATAATATTTTGTGCTAATTCTTGTAATTCTTTTTCGAGTTGCTTTTTCATAATTTCAAAACATTAATTAATGTGACACAAATGGGCTCCAAAGGTATAAAATATTATTTTAAAAATAAAAAATGATTCCAAAAAATGTATAAAAAGGACGGAATGATAGAGAAATGTTATGGAAGTTCAAGTTAGATGCAAAAAAAAATTATTGTTATTTTTGTTTATTCTAAATAAATATAATACTTTTGCGTCTGTTATTTTTAATTTTATGAATAAAGGTATTTTATCAGCTCTTTTGGTGGGAGCATTAGTATTAGGGGCTTGTAAAAAAGATGATAACAACCCGGAACCACCCGTTGTAGATAATGGCTACAAAGAAGTTATAGATTTAGATGCAAGCAAATCAGATGCTTGGGTGTATTTTTCTTTTTCAAAAGGAGAAAAAGTCACTGTTACCGAACCTGCTACAGACCTTTCGTGGGACATAGCTTTTAATCGCTATAACGTGAAAACCAATGGAGGAACCTCAGGTAAAGGACAAGCAGGAGTTGTAAACACAAATAGTAAGGAATTTGACTCAGTGAAAGAATCGCCAGCGGAAGGCTATGTGGTAGATACAGAAAAAACAAGCTCTCCACGTCCGGGGTAGGACCCCGTTTCTATTTCAGTAAATACTGCCATCACAGGAACCGTAATGGCTGAAGAGTCAAAAGGTTGGTGGAATTATGCTCCGCCTGTTCCGCCGGAAACAACTCCAAAACAAGAAATTACAAAATGGGTATATGTAGTTAAAACCGCTGATGGTAAGTTTGCTAAAATTCAGCTTACGGGATACAATAATAGCAAAACCAACAAGTCAGGATTCTTGACATTCAAATACAAATATAGTGCTAACGGAAAATTTTAATCATAAAATGGTAATACAATGAAAAGAATTTTTATTACAGCTATTTTGGTAGCGACAGGAGTGCTCGTATCTTGCAAAAAAGATGAAATCAAAAAAGATGACGAAAAACCAAGTTTGGTAGCTAAGGAAATAAAAAGCTTGGATGCTACCACTTCAAAGGATTGGGTTTATTTCTCTTTTGAAAAAGGAACGGTTGTTCAGGTTTCAAATCCGAAGGAAAGTGCCGATTGGGATATTGCTTTTTCTGAATTTTATATAAAAACCAACGGAGGTGAGTCAGGAAAGGGAAAAGCTGAAGTTGCTTTGGTTGAAAGTAAAGAATTTGATGCCGTAAAGGAGGCACCTACGCAAGGATACGTAAAAGACATAGAAGGAGATATGATGTACGGTTATCCTCCGGTCACTAAAAAAGGAACATTTTCTGCTTTAATATCAGGTGGATTTGACTCGAAAACAGGATATGTAAGCCTTTCTCCTAAAAATATAGGAACTTGGCCAAGTGTGTACGCTCCTACTAAAAATGTGTACGTGGTCAAAACCGCTGATGGAAAATTCGTGAAAATTCAAATTACTGATTTTTATAACGATAAAGCAAAAGCAGGTTACTTGACATTCAGATACGTAACAAGCCAAGACGGGAAATTCTAACTCAAAATTATGAGATAAATGTCTGCGTAAGGGTGGGAGAATTTTTTTCCGCCCTTACGTAACAAGCCAAGACGGGAAATTCTAACTCAAAATTATGAGATAAATGTCTGCGTAAGGGTGGGAGAATTTTTTTCCGCCCTTACATTTATAGCTAACGCAATGAAACGAGTTTATTTATTACTTCTATTTTCTTTATTTATTACCAGTTTGTTCGGGCAATATTCTATTTCAGGGAAAGTGATTGATTGCCAAACGAATAAAAGCATTTCAAATGTTTCCGTAGAAATACAAGGCATTGAAAAACAAGTCTTTTCTGATAAAAACGGAAACTTCATTTTCAATAATATGCCCAAAGGAAAGTACATTCTTTACTTGGCTAAAGATGGCTTTAAGGGTACTTTTACTTCAATTCATCTGACAGAAAAAACCAATAACCTGACGCTTTCCATTTGCAGGGATAAAGACATCGAAATCGGTGAGGTTATCGTTACGGCTACCCGAACGCCCAAAAATCTTAAAAATGTTCCTATTACGGTTCAGGTGATTACTTCTGAGGAAATCAGAAAATCGCAAGCAACTGATTTTCAGAACTTCTTGGAAACCGAATTTTCAGGAATTAATTTCACATATGACGGCGGAATGCCCAATATCAATATGATGGGATTTGGCGGAAAGTACGTTCTTTTCCTGATGAACGGAGAGCGAATGGCTGGCGAAACGTTCGATAATATTGATTATGACCGCATTGACCTCGATAATATTGAACGAATTGAAATTATTAAAGGAGCTTCATCATCCTTGTATGGCTCAAATGCCTTGGGAGGAGTTATAAATATCATTACCAAAGACGCACAAAACCCAATTGATATCACGGCAAGTTATCTTTATGATACAAATCAAGACCATAAAATTAACCTTTCGTTAGGGACAAGGCAAAAGTGGGGAAGTTTGGGCGTGGCTTCTTTTTACAAACAGCGAGAGCCTTATATGCTGACAGATACAAGCCCTTTGCAAAGAATTTATGCTGACGGAACTGTCAAGGAAACAGAATTATCTCAAATGAACGTAGCCGGATTTACCAATTACGGTGCTTCTCCGAAGTTGAAATTTAATATTATTCCGCAGAAAATGAGTCTTGAACTTACGCCAAGCTACTACTTTAGTGAAAGAAATAGCGGAACGCAAGCAGCCGAAAAAGTGCGAGACCATTATCACAATTACACAATGGGAGCAAAAACGGATTTCTCCTTTGATGAAAATAAAACGCTCAGTCTGTCAGGAGCTTTTGACCAATATGATAAATCAAATTATTACAGATTACTCAATGAGAGAGAAAAAAATTACGAAAATATCATTTGGCGAGTTGCGGCTCAGTACAACCAAATTATAAATAAAAAACATACGTTTGTTGCTGGCGGTGAGGTGTTTTCGGATAAATTGCTCAGTTTCCGATTTAATAGCAAAGGAACAGAAACTACCGAAAGTGCCAAGAATTACACTTTGTTTGCACAACAGGATTGGGTTTTCAGTCCGCGTTTTACGTTGGTTACAGGCGTTCGTATGGATTATCATTCTTTCTTTAAGGAACATTTCACGTATCGCCTTTCGGGAATGTACAAAGTGAACGATTTAACTTTTAGGTTGGGTTACTCTACCGGATTTCGTTCGCCAACTCTTAAAGAATTATATACCAATTGGTTTCATCCGTGGGGAGGAGGTTTCCAGATAATGGGCAACAAAAACCTAAAACCCGAAAGTAATAACAATATCAATTTTTCGGTAGATTACAACACAAAGAAATGGAACATAACCGCAATGACGCAAGTTTCCGTAATGAAGGATAAAATTGATAACGACTGGAACAGTTCCCGCGATACGATTCAATATACCAACTTTAGTGGGAAAACTCGCATCATAGGTTCGGAACTTTCGGCAACGTATCGATTGAGTAAATCATTCAAAATCAAGGGTTCGTATTCCTATTACAATGCCGAGAAAAGAAAATCAACCAACCGACCACACACATTTACTTTCAAGGCGGAATACATACCAAAATCGGAAGCAAAATATATTCCTAACGTTATTTTGAGCGGAAAACACGTTAGCTCTTCCAAATTATTCGGTCTTGATAGTGATGACCAAGAATTTCATATCCCTTACGAAGGTTACACGATATGGCGACTGCAAACCTCCATACGATTGCCTTACTATTTCACGCTCAATGCTGGAATAAATAATTTATTTGATTACGTTACCAAAACGACGAGCTTCTATTCGAGTATTTCGCCGGGGAGAACGTATTTTATTGGGCTGAAATGGTCTCTTTATTAGCAAAAGTTGAAACAATCAAGAAAATATATTCATATGAAAACTAAAAAAATCTTTTTACTCAGTTTTGCAGCTCTGTTGCTTGTAGCGATAGGGCTTTTGGGCTGGAAAAAATGGGCGGCACCAACTCGTATTGCTTTGGTGAACTTCCCTTCATTTCAAGCATCGAACATTGCTTTGTCCAATACCGATGATTTTATAAAGTACGAATCTGTTTCGGTTGATGAAATAGATAATCTTGAAGGTTACGATTTTATTCTTGCGTGGGCTATGGGGATGAAAATCAACGATGAACAACGCGGTAAGTTTGTTGAAATATCCAAAAAAGTCCCTACGCATTTCTTCGTGGTTACTTCGCCTGAAAACAAAATCAGCAGTTTGGATTCTTTACAACTTAAAAACGTAACCGATTATTTGGATAGCGGAGATAAGAAAAATTATCAGAATTTGGGGAGATATATTCGCCAGTCGATAGACCAAAAAAAGATGTTCGTTACAACGCCCGAAGCCCCTTCGGTAGGCAAAAAAGACGTGCTTTTTCATATTGATGAAAATGTTGATTTTTCGGACGTTTCTTCGTTTGAACAATATTTAAAAGACAATAATTGGTATAAGGAAAACGCTCCGAAAATCGTGATAATTTCCGGAATACATTCTCCTTTTGGCGGTAATCGCGAATATATCAATGACATTATACGTTCGCTTGAAAGCAAAGGAAATAATGTATATCCTGTTTTTTCTTTCGATAAACGACTGGAATTCTTGCAGAAAATCAGTCCGGATGCGGTTGTTTATTTCCCACACGGAAGGCTTTCAATGATGAATGGAGATGTTTTTGTAGAATATCTCAAACAAAGAAATATCCCCATTTTTGCTCCCATTTCAATATTGCAACTTGAAGAAGATTGGTTTAAAGACAAAATGGGAATGTTCGGAGGTTTTATGGGGCAAACCATAGTAATGCCTGAGCTTGACGGAGCTATCTATCCGTATGTGATTATCGCTCAGGAAAAGAACGACAAGGGGTTTTTCGCTTTCAAAACTATTGCCAATCGGCTTGATAAATTCTCTCAAATTGTACAGAATTTCATTCAATTAAAAAACATTCCTACTTCTGAAAAGAAAGTTGCCATTTACTACTTTAAAGGCATAGGTTCGCACGCTTTGGCAGGACAGGGATTGGAAGCAGGAGCATCGCTTTATAATTTGCTCAAACGTATGAAAGCAGAAGGTTTTAAGGTGGAAAATCTTCCTGAAAATGTGCGAGAATTTGAAGCGTTATTGGACAGAAGTGGTAGTGTCATTCCCGATAAAGCCTTTGGCGTATTTGATAAATTCATCAAAGAAGGTAATCCTGCACTTGTTGAAACTTCGGAATATGAAAAATGGTTGGAAAAATCGCTAACAAAATCGGCTTATGACAATGTGATTAACACTTACGGAGCTCCCGAAGGCGGATATATGTCAGTGAATCAAAACGGAAAAGACTATCTGGCTGTTGCACAAATTACATTAGGCAATGTGGTGATACTTCCGCAACCCGCTGCAGCTTTAGGAAAGGATGATTTCACGATGGCTCACGGAGTTGAAGAACCGCCTACGCACGCTTATTTGGGTAGTTATTTTTGGGTACAAAATACTTTCAAAGCTGATGCTTTATTGCATTTCGGTACGCACGGAAGCCTTGAATTTACCCCCGGAAAGCAAGTTGCATTGTGTAGCGATGATTGGAGTGATGTGCTGGTAGGAACCATACCGCATTTCTATTATTACACCATCGCAAACATTGGTGAAAGTATGATGGCAAAGCGTCGCTCGTATGCTACAACATTGTCGTATCTTACCCCTGCTTTTACGGAAACAGATATGCGTAATACTTTCAACAGATTGCAAGATTATATCCGTAATTATCTGAAAGCTCCTGATAATCAAAAGAAAGAAGCTTCGTTGTTAGTTAAAAAAGTAGCTGTTGATATGGGGTTGCACCGCGATTTGCGTCTGGATAGCATACGCTCTGTTCCGTATAGTGAGGAAGATATAATGAAGTTGGATAATTTCGCAGAAGAAATATCTACCGAGAAAATCAACGGAACGCTTTACATCACGGGCGAACCATATACACAAGATAAAATACTTTCTACCGTGATGGCAATGGGAGCCGACCCGATAGCTTATAGCTTGGCTAATCTTGATAAGCAAGAAGGAAAAGTATCGGATAAAGAGCTTAAAAGTCAAGTTTTTTTCACCCAAAAATATTTGAATCCCGCCAAGGATTTAATTCACCAGATTTTAGCAGGGAAAGAAGCTTCGTCCGAGCTAACCGCTTCATTTGCCGATATTTCTGTAGAAGAAATTGAAAAATCAAAACAAATGCTTGCCCCAATGCGAATGCCTTTTGTGATGGGTTCAGGTAGTACCGATAAAAAGAATGACAGTAAAGTCGCCTCTCAAGGGAAACCTGACAAGGAAAATCAAGCAAAGGGTGATTTTGCAGGTAAAAAGCCATCTATTCCTGATAGTGTAAAAAGTAAAATGTCTCCTATGGCAAATATGGGAGGAATGCCGCAAAAAGGCAAAAAAACTACTTACACAAAAGCTGAAAAAGAGCGAGCAAGAGCTATTGTTGAAATCGACAGAACGATTACCAATATTGTTAAGTACCGAGAGGCTTTATTGCAAAGTCCTGATTTAGAAATGAAATCACTCTTTAATGCGATGAAAGGTGGGTACGTTCTGCCTTCATCCGGAGGAGACCTCGTAGCAAATCCGCGTGCTATTCCCACAGGGCGTAACTTGTATTCCATCAATGCGGAAATCACTCCCACTGAAGTGGCTTGGGACAGAGGAGTTGCATTGGCTCAAAATACCATCGATACATATTTCAATCAACACGGAAAATATCCGCAGAAGATAGCTTATACGTTCTGGAGCAGTGAATTTATCGAAACCGAAGGAGTTTCAATCGCTCAAGCGTTGTATATGTTAGGGGTTGAGCCTATGCGTGATAGTTTTGGCAGAATTACTGACCTTCAGCTTGTTCCGTCGGAAAAACTTAAAAGACCTCGTATAGATATAGTGGTGCAAACCTCGGGGCAATTCCGCGATTTGGCAGCCTCACGATTGTTTTTGCTTACGCGAGCCATTGAGCTGGCATCTTCGGCTTCCGGTGAAGAATATGAAAATTACGTCAATAAAGGAAGCCAAGACATTGAAAAAACGCTTGTTGATAAAGGAATTTCACCAAAAGAAGCTCGTGAATTGTCAAAACAACGCATTTTCGGAGGGCTTGGAGGCGGTTACAGCACAGGCACGAAGGAATTAATGCTTTCGGGAGATAAATGGGAGTCGCAAAACGATATTGCCGAAGTGTATATCAACAATATGGGAGCGGTTTATGGTCTTGAAAAAGAATGGGGTGAGCATAGAGCGGCTCTGTTTGAAGCTTCTTTACAAAACACCGATGTACTCATACAGCCTCGGCAAAGTAACGTTTGGGGTGCGTTGAGTCTCGATCACGTTTTCGAGTTTATGGGCGGAATGAATACGGCAATCAAAAAAGTTACCGGCAAAGACCCCAATGCTTATCTGGCTGATTATCGCAATCATAATCGTATGCGTATGCAGGAACTTAAAGAAGCTGTGGGAGTTGAGTCGCGTGCAACTATTTTCAACCCAAAATATATTAAAGATGTTTTGAAAGGAGGCAAAACCAGTGCCGAAGGAATTACCGAATTGGTAACAAACGCCTTCGGCTGGGAAGCTACTCGTTCTGAGGTTATTGATGATGCTTTTTGGAATCAGGTACACGATTTGTACGTTCTTGATAAAGAGAATTTAGGTATGCAAGCTTTCTTTGAAAGAGAAAATCCGGCTGCAATGCAGGAAATTACGGCGGTGATGATAGAAACCGCTCGCAAAGGCTTCTGGAAAGCAACAGACGCTCAGCTTAAAGCGTTGACCGATTTGCATTTACAGTTTGTGGAACGCTTTGGGTTGGAGCCTTCAGGTTTCAGTGGTGATAATACCAAATTACAAGAATATATAGAAAAGCAAGTTTCTAAAGAACAAGCGGTTGCGTATCGTAAGCAAATCGAACAAGCTAAAAATGGAGCAACCGACACAGAACGTAAGGAAGCTAAGGTGTTGCGTAGAGAAGAGCTATCTGATAAAAAAGAAAAAGTAAAACTTGATGGTCTTTGGATAGGCGTTGGCGTTGTTGCCGTGTTTATTGCGATAGTGCTTTTTGTCAGAAAAAGAAAGAAAAGATAGATAAAAATAGATTTTTCTTTAAAGTGTATTTATTTGAACAACAAGTAAATAAGTGATTTGTAATGGAAATTCTTATTTCGGTTTTATTGGTAAGCATAGCCATTAACACGGTACTGAAAATCAGTTTTTGGAAAATCAAATACCGATTGCTTTTTTCTGTGCTTGTTGGTCTTTTTGTCTTGTACGTGTACCCGATGGCTACCGAGCAATCGCAAACCGAACTGAAATGGTGGCTTGAAGACAAACACATACTTGGTACAATTGCTGTAATGGTAACCATTGAATCGATGTTGTACGTTGGCTTTTGCTTTCTGTCGCTCAAGGATTTGTATGTTCCTCAAAAGAGCAAAAAATTTTTGATACTCAAAGCTTATTCGGGCTTGCTGATTTTTCCGATGTCGCTTTATATTACCACACAATCAATGTTTTACTTTACGGGAACGGATTTTTTAACGATTGCAATTTTTGTGGCTTTGGGGCTTTTTGCAGGAATTTTCGCGATGAGTTATTTCGTCCGATGGTTGTTGCCGGAGAAAGATATCCGTCTGGAAATGTTGTTTCTGGTTAGCTTGTTGGTTACAGCTTTGGGACTGATAAGTACAGCCAATGGAAATATTGTTTATGTGCCTAAACAGCAGACAATCAATTACAAAGAACACTTGTTTACTTTTGTTCTTTTTGTGGTGATTTTCCTAACCGGATTTGCCATAAACCAAATTAAATGGAAGTATTTTAATAAACAAAAACACAGAAAAGTATAGTAATTTTTTAACAATATAATTTTAAAAGATGGAAACCATTTCTAAGATATTGTTTTGGGTATCAAATAGTTTGCTTATACCTGATATTATCGTATTGTTGTATCTGTTTGTGAAATCCTTGCTTATGGTGGGCAGCTCTTATAATCGATTCATTAACAAGCAAAAGAATGACAAATTACTGAATGAAATCATCAAATCCAGTACGCCCGATACAATTGAAAATATTAAAAATATACTTCCTGAGAGAGATAATTCGTTGTATATGCGTTATTTGCGAGATATGTTGTCACACAAACCAGACCTTGCCTACACGGAATTTCTCATTACAAATTTTGAAATTGACGCCGAGAAAGACATTGCAGCTTCAAAACTTTTGGCGAAGATAGGTCCTGTTCTTGGGCTTATCGGAACGCTTATAGCGATGAGTCCTGCATTGGTAGGCTTGTCGTCAGGAGATATTTCAGGTATGGCTTACAATATGCAAATTGTATTTGCGACGACTGTTGTAGGGCTTGTAATTAGTATGGTAGGGATTGTTACACAGCAATTTAAACAACGATGGTACACCCAAGAGTCTAATAATTTGTATTATATTTCACAAGTTCGTAACCAAAACATTGCCCAATGAAGCCAACCAAACGCATATCACCTTTGCTGAAAGGAAAAGACGAAAGTGACCCGCTTAGCGTTATTGTCAATCTTTTTGATGTGGCGATGGTTTTCGCTGTGGCACTGATGGTTGCAATGGTGATGAATATGAATATGACAGAAATGTTTACCAATGAGGATTTTACTATTGTTAAAAATCCGGGTAAGGATAATATGGAAATCATTACCAAGGAAGGAAAAAAAATAAATAAATATGTGCCTTCAAATACCAATGGCGATTCTCAAAAGCGAGGCAAACGCATCGGTACAGCATATCAACTTGAAAATGGCGATATTATTTATCTTCCTGATTGATAATGTTTTATGTGAAAAATTAAAAAAGGCTTGGATTACTCAAATCCAAGCCTTTTTAATGTTATTTTAAATAATAATTATGCTTCAAAAGGAACAATTGAAACGTATGATTTATTATTTTTCTTTTTCTCGAACTTAACAATACCGTCGATTTTAGCGTGCAAAGTATGGTCTTTACCTATGTACACGTTTTCGCCTGCATTATGTTGAGTTCCTCTTTGTCTTACAATGATGTTACCAGCAATAGCAGCTTGTCCACCATAAATTTTCACTCCTAATCGTTTAGAGTGAGATTCTCTTCCGTTCTTCGAACTACCGACACCTTTCTTGTGAGCCATTTTCTTTAATTTTTAAGTTTTAAAATTATTTTACAATACCGCCATTAAGCTCATCTTGCCATTTTTTCAATTCGTCCCATTTGCCATCAGCGGCTAATTGAGCTTGTGCAGCCCAAGTTTGAGGGTCTAAGTGAGCTAATGTTGAACTTGCTTCTGCCAAAATAGTTTTGATTTCGTCTGCTGATTTTTTGGCTAATTTAGCAAACGTGTCCACGCCAGCCGCTACAAGAGCTTCTGATGCTTTTGGTCCAATTCCTTCGATTTTTTTCAAATCGTCAGCTTTTGCTGATTTTGAAGGTTTTTCTTCTTTTTTTTCAGTTTTTGCTGGTTTAGCAGCAGCTCCTGATGCGATGATGTTTTCAACAAGGATTTCAGTCAAATATTGTCTGTGACCATTTTTAACTTTGAAACCTTTGCGTCTTTTCTTTTTGAAAACAATAACTTTGTCTCCTTTAAGATGTTTTACCACCTTTGCTTCAACTGAAGCACCATCTATAGCTGGGGCGCCTACGGTAATTGTTCCGTTGTTGTCCAAAAGAAGAACGTTGTTAAACGCAACTTTCTCTCCTTCTTGGTTTTGTAAACGGTGAACAAACACTTTTTGGTCTTTTGAAACTTTAAATTGTTGCCCTGCTATCTCTACAATTGCATACATAGCTTGTTGTTTAAAATGTTAAAATTGGGTGCAAAAGTAAGTCTTTTTTTTCAAATGTCAAAGTTCTTTTTGTGAATTTTGCTATTTCAAAAAAAATAACTATCTTGCGAAACTTATTTTTAAGCTCTTATGAAGAATTTTTTTCTCTTATTTATAGTTCTAACAATAACAGGATGTGGGGTTTATAACTTTACGGGAGGAAGTACGGGAGATGCAAAAACGTTTCAAGTGAACTTCTTTCGTAATGATGCTCCTTTGGTAGAACCGGGTTTGGACAGAGATTTTACCATCGCATTACAAGATTTGATTAACAATCAAACAAATTTGTCTTTGACGGACAGAAACGGAGATTTGGTCTATGAAGGTGAAATAGTGGAGTTTAACATTACACCAATGACGGCTACGGCACAGCAAACGGCAGCTCAAAACCGGCTTACAATAGCTGTGAATGTGCGTTTTACCAATAATGTGGAAGAAAATAAGGATTTTGAAAAACGCTTTTCCTTTTATTATGATTATCCTGGGTCTTCCCAGTTGAGTTCGGTGAAAGGCACGGCAATTCCTGAGATTTTTGAACGAATAACCCAAGATATTTTTAACGCGTCACTGGCTGATTGGTAAAAGGATGACAGTAAAAGAGTTTGTTGAAATATTAAAGAATCCTTATGTAATCGGGGAAGAACAGGCACACGAATTAGACCATATCGTGAAGGAATATCCGTATTTTCAGGCTGCTCGTGTGTTGCAACTTAAAGTGCTTCATTCTGAGGGAAATTATCGCTATAATAAGGCTTTAAAGCTTGCTGCGGTTCACGTTTTGGACCGTTCGGTTTTATATGAATTCATACATTCCAAAGCTGTTGTGCCTGATGTTTCGGCTTTAAAACAGGACTTGAACGAGATAAAAAAAGCGGTACAACGGCAAGAAACGAAGGAAATTCCTGAAGTTGTCAGTGTGAATTATCAGCCTTCGGAGACCTTTACAATACCTCAAGTGCCTAAATCTATTTTTGATGAAGATATTTTTTCAGAAAAATTTATTCGTCAAGGAGATATAGAATCTATCCTTGTTCATAAGGAGGAAATGACCGACTTAATTCCTGAGAAAACGGGAGGAAAACAAGATGCCGTTTTAGGAAATAAAGTGGATTCCATCTCGGAGTGGCTGAAAAATATTTCGGAAGATAAAGAGATGCAATCTTCTGAATATAAGGATGATAATGTGGCTAAAAAGTTTCATCTTATTGATAAATTTCTGGAGACAAATCCTAAGATTGAACCCACGAAAGATTATTCTTCGAACGTAAATTTAGCAAATGAAGTTAAGACTGACCCACGTCAATTAATGACCGAAACATTGGCTCAGGTTTATGTAAATCAGAAAAAATATAAGCAGGCAATTCAAGCTTATGAAATATTAATTTTGAAAAATCCAGAAAAAAGTGCTTACTTTGCATCCCAAATACAAGAAATAAAAAATTTACAACAACAAAAATAATTTATTTAAATGACAACATTCAACATTTTTTTAATCCTTATTGTAGTAGTATGCTTGCTACTTGCGTTGGTTATTATGGTTCAAAATCCTAAAGGAGGAGGGCTTTCTTCTTCTTTTGGTGGAAATACGCAAGTTGTAGGAGGAGTTAAAAAGACGGGAGACTTTTTAGAACGTAGTACTTGGACGTTTGCAACCCTTTTAGCCGTACTGATTTTAGTGGCTAATACTTTGTTGCAATCAAATACAACAACAGGTTCTGATTCAAAATTGTTGGACGGAGCTCCTGTGCAAAATAACATTTTGAATACGCCGGCTTCTACAAACGGAGCAGAGCAACCGGGAACAACTTCAAACACAGCACAATAATAATTGAGAAATTGGGATTAAAAAATTGAGAATTGAGTATCGAGGGTATTGTCAATTCTCAATTTTTGTTTAGAAACTAAGTGTGACATAATGTCAGTTTTCCTGATTTGGCATACTTTCTGAATTGTTCGAGTGGAAGAACATAGAAGAAATTAAAAAACTTCTTATTTTGTTTATCAATTTTTTGGAACTGAATTATAAATTTAATAAAGACATAAAATATGGCAAAAGTGAAAATTAAGCCTTTGGCTGACAGAGTATTAATCGAACCTGCTGTAGCTGAAACCACTACGGCATCGGGTATTATCATTCCTGATACTGCAAAAGAAAAACCACAAAAAGGAACTGTAGTTGCTGTGGGTGCAGGAACAAAGGACAATCCAGTTACTTTAAAAGTTGGAGATGTGGTTCTTTACGGGAAATACGCGGGAACTGAACTTAAATTGGAAGGAAAAGACTATCTCATTATGAGAGAAAATGATGTTTTGGCAGTGATTTAAACATTGCTGTTAGCTGATGGCTTTTGGCTATTGGCAAGAACCGAAACAAAATGAGAGATTTCAAAAAGTTTGTAGTTTGGCAATTAAGCCATCGGTTAGTTTTGAATATCTATCAAGTTACTAAAAACTTTCCGAAAGAAGAGGTTTTTGGACTAACTTCGCAAATAAGAAGGTCTTTTGACTCCATTTCGTATAATATATCGGAAGGAGCGGGCAGAGTTTCCGAAAAAGAATTCGCAAATTTTATCAATATCGCTCTTGGTTCGTCAAATGAAGCTGAAAATCAATTGTTATTAGCAAAGGATTTGGGTTACATCAACCAAGATAATTTTGAAATCTTGAATAATGACTTAATCGCAATCAAAAAGCAATTAGTATCATTACGTAATAAATTAATAAAATAATCTGCGGAAAGCCGAAAGCTAATAGCCAAAAGCCAACCGCCAAAAGCAAAATAAAAAATGGCAAAAGAAATTAAATTTGATATAGAAGCACGCGAAGGGTTAAAGCGTGGTGTTGATGCGTTAGCAAACGCAGTAAAAGTTACTTTAGGACCTAAAGGGAGAAACGTAATTATCAGTAAATCATTTGGTTCTCCTCATATTACTAAAGATGGTGTAACTGTTGCAAAAGAAGTTGAGTTAGAAGATGCTCTCGAAAATATGGGAGCTCAAATGGTAAAAGAAGTTGCTTCAAAAACCAATGATTTGGCTGGTGACGGAACAACTACGGCAACCGTTTTAGCACAAGCTATCGTTAAGGAAGGCTTGAAAAACGTAGCGGCTGGAGCAAATCCAATGGATTTAAAACGAGGAATTGACAAAGCTGTTTCAAAAATTGTTGAAAATTTAGAGAAACAAGCTAAGGAAGTAGGTTCTTCTTCTGAAAAAATTCGTCAAGTAGCTTCAATTTCAGCAAATAATGATGATACTATCGGAGAGCTAATCGCGACAGCTTTCGGAAAAGTAGGAAAAGAAGGTGTTATCACTGTTGAAGAAGCAAAAGGGACTGATACTTACGTAGACGTAGTTGAAGGAATGCAGTTCGACAGAGGTTACCTTTCTCCGTATTTCGTAACAGATTCAGAGAAAATGGTTGCCGAGTTAGACAGACCTTATATCTTGCTTTATGACAAGAAAATTTCTACAATGAAAGATTTATTGCCTGTATTAGAGCCTGTTGCTCAGTCAGGTAAACCTTTGTTAATCATTGCGGAAGATATTGACGGAGAGGCATTGGCTACTTTGGTGGTTAATAAATTGAGAGGAACATTGCGTATTGCTGCAGTAAAAGCTCCCGGATTTGGTGACAGAAGAAAAGCAATGTTGGAAGATATCGCAATCCTTACAGGAGGAACAGTTATTGCTGAGGAAAGAGGATTTTCTCTTGAAAATGCAACTGTTGAAATGTTAGGAACCGCAGAGAAAGTAACTATTGATAAAGATAATACAACTATTGTAAACGGGGCAGGTGATGCAGAGCAAATTAAAGCACGTGTAAACCAAATCAAAGCTCAAATTGAAGTAACTACTTCTGACTATGACCGTGAAAAACTACAAGAGCGTTTGGCAAAATTGTCAGGTGGTGTGGCGGTTCTTTACGTTGGAGCTGCTTCGGAAGTGGAAATGAAGGAGAAAAAAGACCGCGTTGATGATGCTCTTCACGCAACACGAGCTGCTGTTGAAGAAGGTATCGTAGCTGGTGGAGGAATTGCGTTGCTTCGTGCTAAAGCGGTGTTAGCGAAAATTAAGCCGGTAAATGCTGATGAAGCAACTGGTATTCAGATAGTTGCTAAGGCTTTGGAAGCTCCATTACGTACTATTGTTGAAAATGCTGGAGTTGAAGGTTCGGTAGTAGTTGCTCGTGTACAAGAAGCTGCTCGTGACACATTCGGTTACAATGCTAAAACAGGTCAGTACAGTGATATGTTCAAAGCTGGAATCATTGATCCTAAGAAAGTTACGCGTGTAGCGTTGGAAAATGCTGCTTCAGTTGCGGGAATGATTCTGACTACTGAATGTGCTTTGGTTGACATCAAAGAAGAAAAAGGAGCAGGAATGCCTCCGATGGGCGGCGGAATGCCAGGAATGATGTAATATCACGAAAGTATAAATATTTTAAAGAAAAGCTGCCTTTTTGGGTGGCTTTTTTATTTTTATAAATATTTTCAGAATAAAATGCAGATGTTATGAGGAGAAATAATTTACTTGGAGGTAAAATTTTTACAAAAAATTGATTTTTGAAATAAAATTTGTATTTTTGGAAAGGTATTTTAATCGAAAAAGTTATGAAATACGTAAAGAAATTTTTTATAGGGCTGATTGTAGCGTTATTATTGGTCGTTGGAGGAATGTACGCAAGCGGATACGGATACGTTCTTAAGGCTGTACGTATTATCTATGGTTCGGGACATAAAACGGCTTTTTTGTCTGATTATGAGAAGTTTGACAACAGAACTGTCAGTAAAGGAGCAGAATCACAACCTTGGGCGTTACACAAGGATTACAATAAGACAGAAGCTACGAAAGATTTAGAAAATTTGCATAAAAAGTATGAGTCTGTGGCATTTCTTATCTTTAAAAATGATAGCATTTGGCACGAACAGTATTTCGATGGATATTCTGAAAAATCGAAAAGTAATTCATTCTCTATGGCGAAGTCGTATGTTTCTGCTTTGCTCGGAAAGGCGATTCTTGATGGATATATTAAAAGTTTAGACCAGCCAGTGGCGGAATTCCTTCCCGAATTTTCCGAAGGATTGGCATCAAAACTCACTGTGGGCGATTTAGCTTCAATGGCATCAGGTTCGGATTGGGATGAGTCATATTACAGTCCGTTTTCAATCACCACACAGGCTTATTTTGACACGGATTTACGGGAAGTTATGCAACGGATGAAAATTGTTGAAGAGCCAGGAAAAAAATATGTATATCAAAGCGGAAATACGCAATTGCTGGCGATGATAATTGAAAAAGCCACAAAAAAAACACTTTCCGATTACTTGTCGGAATCGCTTTGGAAGCCGTTAGGTGCGGAGAGTGATGCTCTTTGGCAGGTTGATAGCGATGAGAGTGGAATGGAAAAGGCTTATTGTTGTATAGCTTCTAACGCTCGTGATTTTGCTCGGCTTGGCAAGCTCTACCACAATTACGGAAAATGGAACGGACAGCAGATTTTGGATTCTGCTTTTGTGGCAAAATCAATTCAACCGCGATTTCCCGAAAGTCCTGAATATGGGTACGGAATGTGGCTTTTAACTCGTAATGGCAAAAACTTTTTTATGATGCGAGGACATTTGGGACAGTACGTTATCGTTCAGCCTAAAGATAACATTATGATTGTCAGGCTTGGGCATTTGAAGGGAGTAGAAGAGGAGGGAGGAGACCCTTTTACTGAGGATATCTACGGATATATTGACGAAACTTATAAAATGTTACAAAAATAATGCTCAATAAAATCAATTTAGAAGATATTCTTTTTCTGGATATTGAAACAGTTCCCCTTTTTGAGGATTATGAGGAACTTTCACAAATTGAACAAGAATTGTGGGAAGAAAAAACAAAGTATCAACGGAAAGATGATTTTACTGCCGAAGAATTTTACGAACGTGCCGGAATTTGGGCTGAATTCGGGAGAATAGTTTGTATTTCAGTAGGTTATTTTTCTTTTCGGAATGACCAACGTACCTTTAGGGTTACTTCCTTTTTTGGCGATGAAATAAAGATTTTAAAGGAATTTTCTCAACTTATAGACCAGCATTTTTCTCGCCCCAGCAAATTGCTTTGTGCTCATAATGGCAAGGAGTTTGACTTTCCATATATTACGAGACGTATGATAATCAATAATATACGCATTCCTCAAAAGTTGCAATTATTTGGAAAAAAACCTTGGGAAGTTCCGCATTTGGATACTTTGGAAATGTGGAAATTTGGTGATTATAAGCATTTTACATCGCTGAAATTATTAACGCACGTTTTAGGCATTCCTTCGCCCAAGGATGATATTGACGGAAGCCAAGTTCGGGATGTTTTTTACAAGGAAAAGGACATAGACCGAATTGTTACATATTGTGAGAAGGATACAGTAACTGTCGCTCAGGTTTTTCTGCGTTTTCGAGGAGAGGAATTATTAACAGAAGATGAAATTTTGTTTGTTTGATATAAGCCATTTACATAACAACCGCCAAATGTTATATTCAGCGGTTGTTATCAAAAGATATTAAATTTTTAATTGTAAATTCACTAAAATTCACGTGCTAAATCAGATTTTCTTTTAATGACCACATCATCATACATCATCATAATTATATCCTCATCATAGTCTCCTATCTTTTCTTCATTAGCCTTGTTCAGGAGGTTGTTTTCTATCAACTTTACGAAATTAATACCAGCTCCATGAGCGTGAAGATAGGCTCCTCCAAATCTTGGATTAATTTCAGATAAATAATACTCTCCATTTTTGTAAAAGAAATCCATATCAATTGGTCCAAAGAACTCAAACTCTTTTAACACCTTTCTTATAAAAGAGAATAGTTTTTCATCCTTGAAAGAAATTGTTTTACTTGCTCCACCAATTCTCGTCTCAATTTTTCTTTTTGAAAAAATACTAACAGGCTTATTGGTGATACAATCAATATAAACATCAGCATCCAAGTCTTCTCCATCCATAAATTCTTGGATGATGTAGTCATGAGAATTTTCAGCAATCACAGTCTCTAATTCTTCAATATTCTCAATTTTTGTAGCACCAACACTTCCACTTCCGCATTTTGGTTTGATGAAAACAGGAAAATTTATGTTTTCTTTTTTCAATGCTTCTTTGAAGTCTTCTAAGCTGTCGTAAGTTAAGACAGTGTTAATATTTTTTTCCTTCAGATATTTGAACATTTCATATTTATCAAAGCACAGAAATGCGGTTTTAGCTGATGGACATAAAGGTAATACCCCATTACTTAGAAACAATTCTCTATTTTTTGATAAAATCTCAATTTCTGGGTCAATGAAGGTAGTTATAGCCTGTATATTTTCTCTCTTACAAATATCTAAAATAACATCTAGATAGTCAGAATCTGTGATTTTTGGTACCACATAATTTTTGTCTGCAAAATAGAGAGCAGGAGCTGTGTTGCTATTATCTGTTGCGACTAGTTTGCCTCTGCCTTCTAATGTTTTTTTTAAGTCTTGTAGAAGGCGAGCTCTTCGCCCTACACTGCAAAGTAAAATATTCATATTATTACTAATTTATTTTTGTTAATTCCTAATTTTTTCCATTAAAAGCATCAACCGTAGCCTCACCTTCTTGGGAGATTCCTTCACGTATAAAAACCTTCTTTACTGTCAATAGAACAATCTTTAAATCCAGAAAAAAACTGACGTTGTCTACGTACCAAGTGTCAAACTCAAACTTTTTAGTCCAAGAGATTGCATTTCTACCATTTACTTGTGCCCATCCAGTTATTCCTGGTTTTACCTCATGGCGACGTCTCTGTTCCTCGTTGTATAGAGGTAGATATTTAGGTAGTAAAGGGCGAGGTCCGACTAGAGACATATCTCCTTTTATCACATTTAATAACTGCGGTATTTCATCCAAAGAGGTTTTTCTTATAAAAGAGCCTATCGGTGTCATTCTCTCGCTATCAGGTAGAAGTTCTCCATTTTCATCCTTTTTGTCATTCATTGTTTTAAATTTAACAATTTTGAAGATCCTTTCATCTTTGCCTGGTCTAAGCTGGAAGAAAAACGGTTTGCCTTGATTGGAAAAAAATAATCCAACCATAACAATAACGAAAATAGGACTTAGGAGTAAAAAAACAACTAAAGCTACAGTGAAATCAATAGTCGGTTTTATGTAATTCTTATATATCATAGTTTTTCCTTTTTTATCTATAAAAAAGCTAAATGATTTTTTAAGAGAGTTATTATGTTATTAATCAACTTTTTGTTGTGTTTGTCTATCCAAAATCTCAAAGATTGAGTTATTACTCTTGAATTCTTTAACGATTTCTTTCAGAATACGAACCACTTCAATTTTATCACCTAATTTGGCAGCTGCACTGATTTTATTTGATAAAGCATCAATTTCTTCAAAAGCCATTGTCGGGTCTTTCGAAACCATTATCTTTTCGTGGTGAGTAGGAAGCGTTCTTGTATCGTCGCTCAGAAGTTCTTCATAAAGTTTCTCACCTGGTCTTAAACCTGTGTAAACAATTTTTATATCTACATTTGGCTCATATCCAGATAGTTTAATCATTCGGGTAGCCAAGTTTAAGATTTTGACAGGTTCTCCCATATCAAACACAAAGATTTCTCCTCCTTTACCCATCGTTCCTGCTTGAAGAACCAGTTCGCAAGCCTCAGGAATAGTCATAAAGTAGCGAACAATGTCAGGGTGTGTAATGGTAACAGGACCTCCTTTTTCAATCTGCTTTCTGAAGTGAGGAATCACAGAACCGTTAGAACCTAACACGTTTCCGAAACGCGTTGTAATGAATTTGGTTGTGTTACCTTCTTTATTTTGAAGTGCTTGTACAAAAAGCTCCGCAGCTCGTTTTGAAGCTCCCATAACGTTTGTTGGGTTTACAGCCTTGTCTGTGGAAACCATAACAAATCGGTTTATCTTGTACTTGCTGGAAAGTAATGCTAAGTTTTTACTTCCTTGGATGTTCACCAAAATAGCCTCGTGTGGGTTTTCTTCTATCAAAGGTACGTGTTTGTAGGCAGCAGCGTGGTAAACCATAGAGAAGTTATGCTCCATAAACACACTCTCTATTCGCTCTCTGTTGGAAATATCCGCCAAAACGAATTTAAAATTAGTGTTAGGGAACTTCTCTCTCATCTCAAGCTCAATATCATACAGTGGCGTCTCAGCTTGGTCTAAAACCACAATCAATGACGGATTAAATGAAGCTACTTGGCGAACAATTTCACTTCCGATAGAACCAGCACCTCCTGTAACCAATACATTCTTCTGGAAGTGACGTTTCTTAACCTCATCGTTTTGGATTACAATAGGCTTTCTGTTGAGTAAGTCCTCAATTTGAACTTGGTGGATTTTGATGTTTTCATCGGGACGTAGCTTTTGCAACGACGGAGTTTTAAGAATCACCAATCCTCTCTCCAAGAAGAAGTTTACCCATTGGTTTAATTCTTCCTTAGAAAAGTTGTTTTTATTGATAAGCACCCCGTGTATGCCAAGATATTCCTTACGATATTTCATAAGTTTATCTTTACTGTAGATAGTTTTTCCTAAAAGTACAGCGTGGTTGGAGTCGGTTCTTTGAGTTAAGAAACCGGCAACATCATAAGGTAGTTTCGGGTTCCCCATAATTGCTTTTGCCATTGATATGGATTCTTCATCAATTCCTAAGATAAGAATACGTTTTTTTAATGCACTTCTTCGGAATTCTTTCAATTGCTCGAAAATTTCTTTAACGAACAATCGGAAAAAAGACATCAATACGAATGAAATTGCAAAATAAAGTATTAGAGGAATGTTTAGCAACAGCTTGTCTCCCACAGCAATAATGTTAGCTATGTTAAAGAGCCAAAGCACGAATATTGTACATATGTTAGCTAATAGGATTTTAATTAAATCGGTAAATGTAGAATGGCGAATAATACCAGAATAGGTACGAAACACCAGCATAAAAATGATATTTACTCCAATGATTAAAATATATTTTTGATAAAGGAGTAGGTTGTCACTATCTTTTACTTCTAATCCATTTAAAAGGTAAAAAGATACGAACAAAGAAAAAATAGACAAACAGATGTCAATAATCAGAACAATCCATCTGGGTAGATATCTGAGGGTTGATAAATCAATGGTATTACGCTCATTGTATGTTCTTTTGTTCATTATCAATCGTTATTTTGCTACACAAGAAATACTTGTGTGAAAGTTCGACAATTAAGTTAAGTAGTAAATATTTATGTTTTTGTAATTATTTAGAGAAAATTTTTACGATTCGCTCTCTATCTTCATCTGTCATATTAGAACCAGAAGGAAGACAAAGCCCTTTATCAAATAAAGTTTCAGAAACATTTCCTCCATAATAAGGAGCATTAGCAAACACAGGTTGCAAGTGCATAGGTTTCCAAAGAGGGCGAGTTTCGATATTATCTTCGAGGAACTTTAATCGCAAGTCTTCTCTGTCAAAACCTGTTTTTTTGCTGTCAATCGTGATAGCAGAAAGCCAATGATTTGAGAAGAAGTCAGAATTCGGTTCCGTAAACAGAGTTATTCCGTCAAAATTTTTGAATAATTCTTGATAAAAGAAGTGATTTTGACGTCTTTGAGTGATTCTTTCATCAAGCACTTCCATTTGCCCACGACCAATTCCCGCTGTTATGTTACTCATTCGGTAATTGTATCCAATGTGAGAGTGTTGATAATGAGGTGCGTTGTCCCTCGCTTGAGTTGAAAGGAACACAACTTTTTCTTTCTGCTCAGCTTTTTTACAAACTAAAGCTCCTCCTCCTGAGGTAGTTATGATTTTATTGCCATTAAAACTAAGTATCGACATCTCTCCGAAAGTGCCACATTTTTGCCCTTTGAATGTACTTCCTAAAGCCTCGGCAGCATCTTCAACTACGGGTATTTCGTAGCGGTTTGCTATTTGAAGTATTTCGTCCATTTTTGCAGGCATTCCGTAAAGATGCACAACAATGATGGCTTTTGGCTTTTTTCCTTTTGATATGCGGTCTTTTATTGCGTCTTCCAATGCCTGTGGACAGATATTCCAAGTTTGTGGTTCACTGTCAACGAAAATTGGTGTAGCTCCTTGATAAACAATGGGATTTGCTGAGGCTGAAAATGTAAAGCTCTGGCAAATAACTTCATCTCCCGATTTTACGCCGAGAGCAACCAAAGCCAAATGCAAAGCAGCAGTTCCGGCAGATAATGCAGCTACTTTTACATTTTGTCCTAAATATTTTTCCAAATCCTCTTCAAATCCATTCACGTTAGGACCAAGCGGGGCAACCCAATTTTGATCGAATGCTTCGTGGATATACTTAAGCTCACCTCCTCCCATATGAGGGGAAGATAACCATACTTTTGAATTCATTTTTTCTTATTTAATGGTTTGAAATACTCAAAAATAAATATTTTAAATTAATATCTTGATGAAAGACTGATTTTCGGGGTGCAAAGGTAAATATAAAACTGTATTCTTTTATATATTTAACATTTCTTTGTGTAACCTCAAGGGGTTTTTTGTGTTCACAGTTTTATTTGATATTTTGTAACAACCCACAAATTTAGATTATATTAAAAAGTACTTGTTTTTTATACTTATAATTCTCATTGTTTCTAAAGAAAAATGACAAAAATCTATAAATAGCGCTTTTGTTACTTTGCCTGTATGTCGTCACTGTATTTAATTAATTTTTAACAGTCTGTCGCATTTAGAAAACATTATACCTTCTTTATAATTGCAAAATTGCGAAATGTCATTCTTTCCTTTTAGCCATTCGATATAAATAGCAGCTGTATTAATCCCTGCTTCGTGTGAGAAAGGATAACCTCCCCCGAAGCGTGGGTTCAGTTCCAAAATATATAATTCTCCATTGCTTTCAAAAACATCACAATCTAAATTCCCTATGTGCTTGAGATTTTCTCCTATGATTTTCCCAATACGATTAAATTTTTCATCTATTACAGAAATGGCTTTATCTGTTTCGCCAGCTCTCATAGACAATTTTTCACGAACGAATGTGTCTACGTAGTTTCCTTGAAAATCGTTCAAGATATCCATTCCATACTCTGTTCCTAATATTTTTTCTTGAATAATAATTGCACTGCTAAGACATTTTTCGCTAATTACTTCTGCAAGAATACTTCGTTTCATACGAATCATTTGCAGCCTGTAAACCAAATCTAATTCTTCAACAGATTCAATAAAGTCAATACTAACTGAGGCACTTCCCCAACGAGGCTTTAATACCAAAGGGAACTTTAGTTCTCCAGTCTGAATAGCTTTCTTTGCTTCGATTAAAGATACAAAAGTTTTTGGAGATTTTAGTCCGATACTATTTAGAAATTTTACTGTTTCCCATTTGTCAAAGGAAATCCCAATTACATTTTCATTAGATACAAGTACTTTCGCTCCAAATTTCTCTATCTCTTGTTTTTTTACGGAGAGAATAGGTAGCTCCAAGTCGTTTAAGGAGATGATGGCTTTAATGCTGTGCTTTTTTACAATATTGATTATTGTTGGGATGTAATTTTTATCATATATGCCTGGAACCTGAATCGCCACATCAGCATCAACCAATGCGGGAGCGTTCAGTTGCTTGTCGGTAGCAAATACTTTTCCCATACCTTGTAGAGCCTCTTTGAAGTAGTTAATGAGGTAGTTTCTTCGTCCTGCACAAGTGAAAAGAATATTCATATCATTGCGTTTTAAGTGTTGTTATTTTGGCTGTTCCTCAAAATATCCAAATCATTACTTTCGCAACTGGCTACGATTATATCTTTTTGAGAAACAACATTTTCTATTGTTTTTAGTAGTATTTTCAAGTCATTGACGAAAGAAATTTCTTCAACATATTTCACATCCATTTCCAACTTGTCATCCCAACTAACATTGTTTCTCCCGTTCACTTGTGCAAGTCCCGTAATACCAGGTCTTACAGTGTGTCTTAATCTTTCTCTTTCTGTATAATAAGGTAAATATTTTACTAATAGGGGTCTTGGACCAATCAGAGACATATCTCCTTTTAAAACGTTAATCAACTGAGGTATTTCATCTAAAGATGTTTTTCTTACAAAAGCACCTATTTTTGTAAGTCTGTCGGCATCAGGAAGTAATTTTCCGTTTTGGTCTTTTCTGTCATTCATTGTTTTGAATTTGACAATCTCAAATATTCGATTGTTTAAACCTGGTCTCTTTTGGAAGAAGAAAGGTTTACCTTGATTGGCAAAGAATAAGCCAACCATAACTATTATAAATATTGGAGATAAAATAATCAGCCCAAATAATGCCGCAAGAAAATCAATTAAACGTTTTATATAATTTTTGTACATAATGCAATTTTATTTTGTCAAACTTTTGAAATTATGAACTTTCTTTTTCCTGTTTTTTCTACAGGAATTTCATCTACTTCTTCTATTTTTATAGTTGTTTGATTTCCAAAAACATCAAGTAGCATATTTTCAATTTTTTTGAAAGTTTCATATTTGTTTTCAAATTTATGCACCAATCTCAGATGTACCAGATGCAAGTTTTCTTGTATTAGTTGAAATTGAGTGATATTTTTAAAATGCCATAGAACATATATTATGACATAAGGCGGTAATAATCCTCCGTTGTTGTTTTTTAAGAGGTCATTGGCTCTTCCTTGTATTGTTTTGATGTATTTTCTGTTGTTTTTTACCCCGAAAGTACACAAATCTCCGGTTTCGTAGCGAATCAAAGGGACGGCTTTGTTGAATAAATCCGTGATTACAATGCGGGCAAGTTCATCTTCCTGTGCTTCTTCATCACTGTCTAATTTCAGAAATTCAAAATTATAACTCGCTTCATTGGTTAAGAAATAATCTTCCCCAGTAGCAGGTTGTTGAGCGAACATCCCCATTTCTTGGTTAGAGTAGCGAGAGACTACAGGACATTTGAAAATATCAATCAACTCCCTTTTTGTGTGTAAAAGCAATTCTTCAGCCATTGATATTATGGATTTTACTTTCCATTTATTAGCTTCTGAACGGCTTTTTTCGTCCATATTATTTACCAGCTCCGCAAAAGAAGAAGCATAACCAGATAACACTTTAATATCTTTGTCTTGCTTCATTATTTTTTCAAGAGAAAGGATGCCTTCTTTGCTTAGGCTGGAAGTGTCGTACATTCTGAAATTTTCCTTGAATGACGAAAACCAATTTTTACGATTGATATTCGTCCATATTCGCAAGGAGTACATTCTGTCTCCTATATCGTAATTAGCAATATGGTAGAAGAACAATATGTCCATTTTGTTCCTCAAAACCTTTTCGGGATTTTGATATATTCTAAAAGTAATTCCCGTGGAACCACTGGTTGTCATCACCCGAAGAGAATCCTTTTTGTCAACATAATCCTCGGAGAAAAAACTATCATAATTTTCGTTAACATCTTTTTTGCTTATTATTGGAAAACTTTTGAGATTACTAGGGTCAAAACTTTTATAAAAAGATGTTTTTTTGCAAGCATAATTTAAAATCTCATTCAGCCTTTTGGTTTTGATTGCTTCGTAATCTCCTTCCTGATTATAAATTTTTGCAATCTCGCTATAGTGTTTTCTTTTGCTTCCTCCTGTCAGATAATCTATCCCCCAATAGAGGCAATATCGAATGTTTTTCATAGTAGTTAAGTATGTGCAGAGTTCCTCTTAAAAAGTCGTTTTAGTTGGTGAATTTCTTCTGTTTAGGTTTCTCGCAAAGATATAAAATTATTTAATATTGGGGGGTATTAACATCGATTTTATGATATTTTTCACATTATTATGTCAATTATGTTTGTCAAATCATCAACTTTGTGTCTTGGAAGAAGATCTTTTTCGAGATTGAAATTTTGTGGATGTATATTCCAGCCTTTGTCAAGTAAGCATATGGATGTCCAATTTAATTTATTTGGAATTATAAAATCTTTTTTGGGATTGTCCGCGATATAAAAATACTCGTCGATTCCTTCTTCCTGAAAAATGGTAAAATTTCTTTCATCAGGCTTGGAAGACCCAAATTCCTCTGAAATGATAATTTTGTCGAAAATATTCTCAATATCCAATGATTTTAGCTTATTTCGCTGAGTTACAGAACGACCATCAGTTATGAGTCCTATCTTGTAATTTTTTGATTTACAGAAATTAAAGATGATTTCGGCACCATCGTTTAATTTTAAATTTGGAAAATGATTTCTATACATTTCCAACAACTTTTCCTTGGTAAGATGCGGAAATTTATTCACCAGAAATGAAAAGGCATCTTCTCCTTGATGATAAATGTCAAGTATTTTATCGTAAAGGGATTCGCAATCTTCAGAATTACAAGCAAAACGGGCAATCTCTTTATATGCTGATTTTAAAAAATCTATTTCGTAAATCAGTGTGTCGTCTAAATCAAAAATGATGTATTTATTCCTCATAGTCGTGCACTAAAACCTCATTATCATAACGAAGCATCAATAAATTATCTTCCCAATTATCGAAAGGTTGAATTTCTTTATTTAGAATATATTCATCAATAATGAATTTGGGAAAATTGGCACCAGCCAAGTAACTGAGCGGGTAACCTCCCCCGAATCGTGGGTTAATTTCGATTCCGACAACTCGTTTAGTATCAGGATTGAAGAAGAATTGCATCGTGAGGCAACCCACAGCTCCTTCTATTTTGTTTAGGCGAGTTTTGATAAAATCTACAAGTTCATTTTTTCTTGTAACCCCCTTATTTACTTCTCCAGCACGTACAAAAATTCTTTTACGAGGAACTAAACACTTTAACGTGTTGTGTTTGTCATAATATGTATCAACAGTAAATTCTTCATATTGAGATTTATCAATGTACTCCAAGAACATCAATTTGGGGTTATTTAAATGATATTTTTTAAGTTCCGACGCATCGTTTATCAATATAGATCCTTTACTTGCTGAACCATCATAAGGTTTTATAAACAAAGGAAATTTAGGGTTTTCTTTATCAATAGTTCTTGGAATTTCAATGTTGTTGCTGATAAAAAATTGATTGATTTTTCTTTTATCTCTGCATTTTTCTATGAAATCCAATGATGAAATTATGGGTGTTATACCATTGTCTAAGAACAGTTGTTTGTGCTTGGCAAGGGTTAAAAGCTCAGTGTCAATTGTTGGGATTATCAATTTTATATTCCATAATTGGCAAATATTTAACAGATTTTCAATATAATTGGGAGCGGTTACGCTACAAACTTTTTTGTAACCGTCTGAAATTATGCAAGCAGGAGCTAAGCTTGGGTTTAAATCTACCGTATAAACTTTATTTTCAGGGTTTAGATGCTTTATCTCTTTTTGAAAAAATTTAACCAAAGAAACCCGCTGTCCAGCGGAAGTTATGAGTATGTGCATTGTAAACTTTGAATTAATAGATGTGTTTTTGTACTATTTAAAAATGTTTAAAAGCCTATTGAACTTTATGAAAGTTTGCAAGAAGAATTTATTGTTGAAACATTTGATTAACAATTTATCTCTTCTGTTATATCCTTTGAAGTTGGTAATCGGATATGCCGGATATTTGCATTCTTCTAAATCTGACAAAAATTTTTCCAGTTCAGAAAATTTCCTTTTACTTCTAAGAAAACGGACAATAGCAAAGTACGTGTACGATTCCTGCCTTGATTTTAGCCGAGAAAAGGCTTTCATATTCCCGTTGAAGTTAGTTTGTTCTATGATTTCGCTAAATCGTTGAGCAACATAAAACATATCATCATTTATCTTTTTTGATCGCTCTGGATTTTTGGTCTTAATTGTTGATTCATTATTTGTAAAATAGCCATAAATAGGGTTATCATAAATTCTTCCTTTTTTTACTCTCAAAAGTAATTGAGTTGTGAAAATGACATCTTCACAAAGGCGTCCGTCTTCGAAAAAAAGATTGTTAGCAATGGCACGTTCAAAGATAAACCAGCAGGAACCATTATAATAACTATGTTTACCAATAATGTACAAACCATTTCCTTCAACCTCTTTCTTTAGAGGTTCTATTTTGCTTGTAGGATTATATGATTGTGAAGTGCTATAAAGTTGAAATCCCAAAAAATCAAGCCCTTCCTCTTCAAGAATATTTAGAAGGTGATTTAAATACCCTGAGTTTAAAAAGTCATCAGAGTCAATAAAATATACATATTTCCCAACCGCATACCCCAATCCGACATTTCGGGCAACGCTTTGACCTTGATTTTGCTGATTGAAAACTCTAATGTTTTGATGTTTTTTTGCTAGTTGATTACAAATTGATAAGCTATTGTCGGTTGAGCCATCGTTAACAAGAATTATCTCAAAACTGTCGTGAGGGAGTTGTTGATCAAAAAGGCTTTTTACGCATCCTTCGAGATATTTTTCAGTATTATATATAGGTATTATAATAGAAAGTTGCATAAGTAGTTTTATATGTGGGTAAATAACAATAAAATTTATTCCATATTATGAAGGACTGTCAATTTTTTATATTCTTCCAAAATAGCTTTCCAAACTACTGATTGCTCATAACGTTCTGTAATCATTCTTCGACTATTTTGTTTTAATTTATTATAGAAATCCTTATCTGTGAAGAGAAGTTTCATTTTTTTCTCTAACTCCTCTGTGTCTTTTGCGGGAATAATAATGCCGTTTTCTCCTTCAATGATTATTTCGTTACAACCATTAATATTTGAAACTATACTTGGTAACTCCATAGCACCAGCTTGTATCACTACATTTGGAAATCCCTCTCGATAACTTGGAAACACCAATGCATCTGAAATAGCAAAAAAAGGACGAACATCCTTTTGGAAGCCAACGTAAATGATGTCTTTATTTTTCTCTATTTCTATAATGCTCTCAGGCTTTAAAGGGTCTAGTTTTTCCTCCATTGGTCCTACCAACAAAAGTTTTAAATTACTTACTTTAAGATTTTTGAAAGCTTTTACAAGTTCGTTAATTCCTTTATCTCCTACTAATCTCCCAACAAATATAAAGATGAAATCATTATGGGCTATATTTAATTTTTGCCTTAGTTTCTCCTTATCCTCTTGTGAAACTTGGTCTTTGGAAAAAAAAACTAAGTCAATTCCATTGACATTGCCATTTGCTATTACTTTCAATGGTTTGGAAGTTATTTTATAATTTATCAGATCGTTTTTTACGCCATTTCCTTCAGGATAAACGTGGGTGGCTGACCAACACAAGAGCCTGTCCATTGAAATTAGCAATTTTTGCATCATTCCAGTTTTTGAAGGAAAAATTAGACCTGTAAAAGTGTGTATTCTAATAGGTACACCAGCTAACTTTCCTGCTAACATTGTAAGCAGTCCAGCTTTTGGAGTTATAGAATGCACAATTTCAGGTTTTTCTTTTTTGAAATATAAATACAACTTTACCAAAGAGACAAAATCTCTAATAGGAGAGATGCTTCTCTGCATTTCAATAGGATGTGTCTTCACTCCCTCTCGTTGTTGCACTTTTTCGAGCCGTTCATCGTATCCTGATATGGCAGTAACCTCAAAATACTGATTTAGAAAACGAAGCTGCCCCTTTAGTAAAGTATCTAAAGAAGCTGCTATTGTTGATGTACGGAATAGCTTAATCATTTTACAAAAGTAATTAGTGGGACAATGATATTTTTTGCAATTTTGTCTAGTGTGTAAGATTAACTAATAAAAAATTAACAACAATATTTGAAAGTGTTTATGATTCGAGAGTTTTCATTGATAATTGGTACTCTCTGTAATGTTCTAAAATTTTAAAATCCTTCATGATTGCGAGTTGATATTTTCACTAGAATCAGAAATTCTTTTCTTTAGATAAATTAGAATAAAACGAAATATCTGTACCTTTATCTATCTGTCAGAAAAAGATACTACTTCCTTTAATACAGAAACATTGTTAAATTTTTTTGTAGCTAAATTATTTTCTTTTTGGAGTACAATATACCTCTGCGAATCACTTTTTCTTGCTATTATGTCCATATCTTTTTTCTAACAAGTATTCGTAACCGAAAACTGAGTGTAAGAGAGCTCCCAAGAACGCTTGTATGTATCTGAAGAATGCCTTAACATATTTGCCCTCTTTGAAGAGTCTTAAACCATCATATTTATACTTCTTGAAAGTGGTGGATACTTTTATGTTATCATCTCCTTGGTTATATATGTATCCATTAGAATTTAGCAACATTATTTCACCGTCGTAATTTGTAGCTACGTAATTTAGGAAATGTCTATCCTGAGAGTACTTTAACGAAGGATCAAATACATAATCTTTACATATGTCGGCTCTTAGAACAGTCGGGGCAAATCCCATCTTCTGATATGCGGGTGATTTTATGTTGATCGGTTTTTCCTGTTGGTATCTGGTGTAGTATACATTATTTTTGTACACAATTTTCATTGTCTGTGAGACACCCAATAAACTGCTGTTTGATAAATGCTTAACTGCATTTTCTAGGAAATTGCTCTCATAGCAGTCACCTGCATCAAGGAAAGCACAGAAATCTCCTCGCATCATTTCAAATGTCTTTTGCCTGGCAACAGGTCTTCCTTTGTTTTTTTCGAATCTGTGAAAGAGAATCCTACTATCATTGAACTTGTCAACGATGCATTTGTGATTTTCCTTTGAACCATCATCTACCACGATAACTTCCCAGTTGGTGTATGATTGGTTTATAACGCTATTAAGTGAAAGTTCAAGACCTTCTAAGTTGTTGTAAACAGGTATAGTTATTGATACTAGCATAATTTTATTATATTGGATAAATTCTTTTGATATTTTGAATTTGATCAGAATCTAAATAATTCTGCTTTATGAGTTGTCTTGACATACTGCTATGAGATTTGTATAAATCATAATTTTTCAGATATTTTACTACGTATTCAGTATATTGATCTAAATCATTGAAATCTGTTATAAACCCAGTGAAATTATGTATAACGACATCAGTCACACCTCCAACTGCGTTGCCAATGATGGGCTTTCCGAACGCCATTGCTTCCAAGCAAACACGAGGAAGTCCTTCCGTCCATGAGGGATGTATTAACACATCAGTTTCTCTAAAGTAATCCATTATGTTTGGAGGGTCTAAAACTATTTTTACCTCATCTTGTAGTTCGTACTTGCTTATCAGATTCGATATATAGTGATAATATTTTTCTGACTCTTCTCCTTTGTAGATTATACCGGTAAGACACATCTTAAATGGGATATTCATTTCTTTCAATTTCCTTGCGACTCCAATACATATGTGTTGCCCCTTTGTTTTTAGAAAACCACCTGAATGCAATAATTTTATGGGGTTTTCATCATTGAAAGGTTTTTCATATGATGGTGTGTATTGATTGAAAATGTTTGAATCAATAACGTCGACGAATACTCTTATATTTTCTAAGTTAGTAAGTCCTCCAGTAAATATGGCTTGTCGTGTGGCTTGTGAAACAGTCAGAAACTGAGGCTTGTATTTTTTCAAAATTCTTTTTGTAAATAGCGATAGTCCCTTATAATCGAACCACCCTCTGGCAAAAAATTCAATCTTATAAAATGAATTAGATGCTAATATGTTTAAACATTTGGTGTTATTAACATTAACTACATCTGGGCGAAACTCTTCAACTATTTTAGAAAACTCTTTTTTATATTTTCTTTCAAGGAAAAAATATTTGACAGCATTACATAAATATTTTAGTTTTGATTTACTACTTATAATCAGTGGTTTTTCTCTAGGGTCGAGAACCTTTAATTCTAATAGACAAGATTTGGTTTCTTGTACGAAGGGCTGATTACATCCCCAAAAATCAACAATTAATACTTGATGTCCTAATGATTGAATTCGTTTAGCTAGTTCAATTGTACTTTTTCTTGCTCCTCCAAAGTTTTGAACAGCTTCTAAAAATATTATTTTCATGATTTAAGTTTTTCAAAAAAATTAACTATGTAAAAAGGCATATAAATAAATAATAGGGATACGGCAAAAGCAAAATACATGCTGCCAATGTTTAGCATAAATATCATCGATAAAGTTATGGATAAAGTTATATAAACATACTTATATCCCAAAAAGGTTTCTTTGTAGGATTTCCGTTCTATATAGAGGGAAATCAATAAAAATAAAGGAGCGTATAAAAATCCTCCAAAAATACCAAAATGAAAAACTCCAGAAACAGATAGAGGAACAATTTGATCTCTTACAAGAGAGTGTCCATACACGGCTTTGTTAAAAAAAACGTTTGTTTTGTAGGTGTCAGATGAATACTTTGCTAGACCCGGTAGATTTTGTATCATATCATTTATAAAGAATAATGAATGATTTTTAATAACTAAATCCCCATAGGCATCAAGACCTGTTGCAACATTCCCAGGACCTGCAAAATATGCATTTAAAGAAGATGTGCTGAAAGTACTTTCTGTTGTTGCTTGTTGCTCCCCCCTTGTGAATTTAGCTATGGAAGCTATGAGGATAATAGGTATGATGAATAAACCAAATGCAAAAATAAGTTTCTTAGAAGATTTCTTATCTAACATAAATGTTACCAAAATAAGCAATGGTAGCGCAAAATGTATAATACTTAATCTGCTTGTTCCAATTATAAAAATAGAAGACATGACTATAATCATGAGGTAGATATATTTTTTCTTGTTTATTGATATTTTTTTACTGTTGTAGACCATACCTATAAAAAAAATAGCTGCTATTGTTTTGAGAGGGGTAAATAAAACTCCTGCAAAACCAGTATCCTTCAATTCTTCTCTGTCTACGACATATTTTTGTACGAAAGAACCTAAATTCCAAACTAAGTTAACCTTAGAAAGGTAGCCACTAATGTATATATATGAAAATAGAGCTATTAACAATGAATATATAAATATAGAACTACTAATAGGTTTAATGTAACTTGTTCTACTTATAAACGACGTTTGTTGTTTTTGAGCGACAAAATTTAGTATAACGAAAATAAAAAAGATTTCCAAAAGCATCAAGAATATAGCAACCTCTCCATTTGATGAGTGAAAACCTGTCATATATTCTCCCGTAGATACCTTATACGGCATGATACAGTAACGGATTAAGGCTTGAATCATGAATAAATTGAATACAATGCTATTTTTCAACAATAGAAAAATTTTGTAGAACATAGAACTCATTAATCCAAAACATAAGGGCAAAATAAAAATAGCTTTATATTGAGGATTTCCTACCTCAAATAAGCAAAGAAAAGAAGAAATAATACCTGTAATGATAGCTATGTATTTAACGTTGATCATCTCGGATGTTTTTTTATTTTATGAATAATGAACTTTAATTCTTTTACGTTTAATGCTAGGCATTGCATTACGAAAACTATGAGCATAATGAGAATGTAAACAGACAAATTAATTGCTATATGTTTAAAGTCAATATACCAAAATGCTAAAAAGGCTATCAAGTTTGCAATGAAAGCTGTTGAAAGAGGAATTAAGATGTCTTTAAATTGGTCTTTTATTTTGTAAAGGGTAAGTTGATCTATATAATGGATACTAATGAAACTAGTGATTAAGTTTGTGAAAAGTATCCCATATAGCACGAAATCTATAGGGAATAAGAATGTTACAGATAGGATCGAAAGCCCTATGATAGCTTTGCTGATGCCAATACTTAGAAAAACTTTAGCTTCTCCCGCAGACTTTAGTGTGTTGGAGGCAGAATTATCAATCAATGAAATTATTACTCCAATGCTCAATATAGTGAAAATCTTATTTGCTTGAATCCACTGTTCTCCTAAGACAATGTGCAGGATACTGGTCGCATTGAAAGGAATTATTAGTAACAGAGGAAAAGCTAAGAAGTAAATTCCTCTATTTATCTGCGAACACATTAGCTTGAACTCTCCTTTATTTGTAGTTTTTGACAGTATAGGAAAAGCAGCACTATCAAATAAAGATCGAAAGAAAAACACTGGAAAACTAATTAGTTTTTGTGACTGAGTGTACAACCCAGTCGTTTGGATAGTGTAAACTTTTGAAATGGCAGAAGAAATAATATCATTGTAGCCAACCTGAATCATTCCTGATAATATGATGCGCCCTCCAAATCCAACTAAATCTTTAAAGGATTTTTTTGAAAATTGTACTCTTGGGATGTACCTTATAACAAAAAAGATGATGATAGAGTACACGCCTGAATAAAGTAATAATTGAATAACTATTGCCCAAACACCCCATCCCTTTAGTGCACAAAGGATTGAAACACCAACAGAAACTAAGAGAGCTGTAATTGATATGAAAGATTGCTGTTTAAACAACAATTTTTTTATTAAGATAACTCTCTGAACCATTGTAAGAGCATTAAACACCAAGGTTAGGGATAACACCCTTATAATATTCTCTAATATAGGGGCATCAAAATAATTGGCTATAGCAGGAGATAATAGAAAAATTAATGCATATAGAAAGATACTCATAAAAAAATTAAAGGTAAACATTGTATTACAATCCAATTTTGTAACATTTTTTTTGTTTACCAAAGCAGCCCCCATCCCCGATTCTACAATCATATTCGATATAGAAGTAATGACAGCCACTGTTCCAACTAGACCAAATTCGTAAGGAGTTAAAAGCCTAGCTAAAACAATTGTAGCTAATAAATTAATCCCACTATATCCAAATCTCTCTACTAAAACCCAAGAAAAACTTGATACAATTTTTGTATTCGAAATATTACTGCTTTCCATTAATTGTCTTTACTACTTTCCCTGGAACACCAACAACAACAGAACCATCAGGTATGTCTGTTATGACAACAGCATTTGCCCCGATCATAACATTGTTTCCAATAGTGATTCCGCCCAAAATACAAGCTCCGCACCCAATAAAAACATTTTCTCCTATGGTAGGAGCGAATTTATCATTCCGACCTCCAATTGTTACATTTTGAAGTATAATAGTACTTTCCCCAATGATGGCGTCAGGATGAATTACGACTCCTAGGCCACTATGTAAAAAATATACTCCCTTTCCCATCTTTGAAACAACAGGCAATTCACAAGAATATATTACTCTTATATATCTCATTAAGAGGCCTGGTATAATAGGTATTTTTTTTTGTTTCAAATATTCCATAATGCGATATATTTTCATTATAGAACCTCTATCTCCTTCAAATATTTTTAGAAATGGCATAAACACAAATTTTAATCTAATATTTTATAGGCTATGTTTTAAATTAAAAGATAACTTTCAAAAATAACTTTTGATTGCTAGCAATTTGTTTGTCATTTTAAACAATTAATATTCACAATTTTTTTAGAATTCATTTCCCTTGAAATTGATACATTACTTAATTGCTGAAATAAGTTACACTTTTATTTTATTGTATAGAATACGGCGTAAATGAGTTAAAAAGTCTTCTGTTATTCATTAATTTTTACAACTTTTCCTGGTATTCCCACAACAACGGCATTATCGGGAATATCATTTATGACTACACTATTAGCTCCGATAGAAACATTATCACCTATCGTTACTCCTCCTAGTACACAAGCTCCACAGCCTATAAAGACATTCTTGCCAATAGTTGGTACCCCCCTGTTATTTCTTCCCGCAATAGAAACATTCTGATAGATAAGGGTATTTTCTCCAATAATAGCATCAGGATGAATCACAACTCCTAATCCATTGTGCTTCAAAACAACTCCTTTGCCTAATTTTAGACTAACAGGCAAATCACAAGAATAAACAACCCTTATGTACCTCATGAAGAATCCAGGCAAGACGGGAATTCTCTTTGCTTTAAGGTACTCCATTAAACGAAAAATTTTCATCAATGAACTCTTTTCTTCCCTTATTAGACGAAAAATACTCATAAAAACCAATTTATTATAATTAATTACACATTTTCTGAATATGGTTCGAAAATTAGCTATAATCTTGAATCTACTATGTCTAAAACTCCTTTTACATCATAAATTATAGAGTTTTCTTTCCTTAATCTATTAATTTCCAACTTCAAAAACTCTTTGTGAGCAACTCCAAGAACTACGGCATCAAATTTTGTAGCAGGCAATTTCTGTGTACTTTCCACACCATACTCGTGCTTTACCTCTTCTGGATTTGCCCAAGGGTCAAAAATGGTTACTTTTACACCAAAATCTTCCAAAGCAGCAATCACATCTACAATTTTCGTATTGCGAACATCAGGGCAATTTTCCTTGAAGGTAACTCCTAACATCAGTACTTCAGCCCCGTTTACGTTGATATTTTTCTTAATCATCGCTTTTACGACTTGCTCAGCTACATATTTGCCCATAGAGTCGTTCAATCTTCTTCCTGCCAAAATAATCTCAGGATGATAGCCGTACTCTTGTGCTTTTTGAGCCAAGTAGAATGGGTCAACACCGATGCAATGCCCACCCACCAAGCCAGGTTTGAATGGTAAGAAATTCCACTTCGTGCCAGCCGCAGCTAATACCGCGTGGGTATCGATATCCATCAAATTGAAGATTTTTGCCAACTCATTAACGAAAGCAATGTTAATGTCGCGTTGTGAGTTTTCAATTACTTTAGCCGCCTCAGCCACTTTTATAGTCGGAGCCAAATGCGTACCTGCTGTAATGACCGATTGGTAAATATCATCTACGATTTTTCCTATTTCTGGTGTAGAACCCGAGGTTACTTTTAAAATTTTCTCTACTGTGTGTTCCTTGTCTCCTGGATTGATACGCTCGGGTGAATATCCCGCAAAGAAATCCACATTATACTTCATTCCTGAAGTTTTTTCTACTACAGGGATACAATCTTCTTCAGTAGCTCCTGGGTAAACCGTTGATTCATAAACTACAATATCTCCTTTTTTCAGTACTTTTCCCACAGTTTCACTGGCTTTTACTAAAGGCGTAAGCACAGGACGATTGTTTTTATCCACTGGTGTAGGGACGGTAACCACATAGATATTAGCATCCTCAATATCTTTTAGATCAGCTGAACATAAAAGCCCATTATTTCCTGTTTTGAAAGGATTCTCTTTCACTAAAGCTGACTGCAACAATTCATCAGAAACCTCCAAAGTATCGTCGTGACCTTGGTTGAGTTTTTCTACTCTATCTCTGTTAATATCAAATCCTACTACCGGATATTTTGTGGCAAAAAGTCTTGCTAATGGCAGACCAACATATCCTAATCCAATAACTGCTATTTTGTGTTTCATTATTTAGTTTTTTTATGATTATTTCAAATTTTTCCAATACCAATCTACGGCTTCCTTTAACCCTTCTGCAAATTTATGAGAGGGCTGATAGCCTAAGTTTTTCTGTGCTTTTTCTATGGAAGCCAAAGAATGAGGTACATCACCCAATCGATTAGGACCGTTTAGAATTTCTACTTCTGCAATTTTAGGGTCGTACTCGGCAAGAAACTTCCTTAGCAATTCGGCCATATCTTTGATGGTCGTTCGGTCTCCCACCGCTGTATTATAGACTTGATTCACAGCATCAGGATTCTCCGAAGTTATCGACAAAAGATTCATCTGAATCACATTGTCAATATATGTAAAATCACGAGAGTAAGTTCCATCGCCATTAATGGTAGGCGATTGGTGGTTCATCAGCTGAATCACAAATTTGGGAATTACCGCCGCATACGCACCGTTCGGGTCTTGTCTTCTACCAAACACATTAAAATATCTCAATCCGATAGTGTCAAAATCATAAGTTCTTTTGAATACATCGGCGTATAGCTCGTTCACATATTTGGTAATCGCATACGGAGAAAGAGGTTTTCCGATGACATCCTCTACCTTAGGTAGCGATTTAGAATCACCATAAGTAGAGGAACTCGCGGCATAAACCAAGCGTTTTACTCCTGCGTCTCTCGCTGCTACGAGCATATTGAGGAAGCCACCTACATTGACCTCGTTGCTCGTAATTGGGTCGTTAATCGAACGGGGAACAGAACCTAAAGCCGCTTGATGCAACACAAATTCTTGTTCCTCACAGGCTTTTCTACAAGTTTCTAAATCACGGATGTCGCCTTCAATCAAAGTGAAGTTTTTATTAGACAAAAAAGGTTCTATATTGTGTCTGTGACCTGTGGCAAAATTATCCAAAACAGTTACTACAGCACCTAATTCCAACAGCTTTTCGGAAAGATTAGAACCAATAAAGCCAGCTCCACCTGTAACCAAAACTTTTTTATCAGTTAAATTTTTAAAAGACATGCTTAAAATTATTTTTTAGATGTATCAAATCTTGTGAATATCAAATCTTATTTGTGTTACACATTACGTTGCTGGAGAAAACTTAAGTTTTATTAATCAAATGACTCCAAAGTGTTTTAAATAAAGATTTACCTCGTTGTTGATAATTAATTTAAAAAAACAATTACCTTCAAAAGCTTTTTGTTTAGTCTTTCTTATTTCAGAAAAACTTCCAAATATATCTCTCGGGGTACATATATTTATTTGATTTCTTTTTTTTGTAAAGCAATAATGTTAATCACACAGCCTGATTAAGTTATCAGGATCCCAACTCCAACTGTTAGGTTCTTTATCAATACTACGAAAAATCAAGGTCAAGAATTCCTCTTTTTAATATATATTTTCTAATCAGAGAGTAGCCTGTTTCCAAGTTATACTACTCAGTATTCGTAAAGAATAAAAATACAGTCTGTACCTTCATTATGGTCTTTTGACATGCCTGTACATAGGAAAAAAACAGGTGAATATCAAGGCGTCGATTTGCGAAAAAAATCTTCAAGGATTTCATTTTTATTCGAAAAAATGTTCAAACATAATCAACTTTTTCTTTGACCAACGTTTTTTTAAGAACTTAAATTTCTCAAATTTAACTCTGAGTTAGGATATGGTAAGACCAATATGGGTGCCCTTTAGAGTAGCTCAATCACCTCATCTGTTGTAGGAGGTGTCGATGTTTCCCTCTGTATTGAGGTATTTACACTATGTGAAGCTACCTCAAATTTGTATTTTTGTTCGAAAAGGATGATGTCCTCTGGTCTCATCGCTGGCTTTTTATAAGGCAACATCTCCCTTGAATCACTACCATCAACATAACCAGCTCTTACATTTAACGTAGTGGCAATCTTTCGCGTTACTAAGGTACTGTCAAAAGCTATGGTATTGCCTCCTATATTCCTCTAAATGAGAAACTTATCAATGTTATATTCATATATTCTTACTGCCTGAATTGATTTTCAAATACTTGTTTGTATACACAACGTTAGAAGATGAACCGATAAGAGCATCTTTTTATAAAAGTGAATTTAATGTCGGCTACAAAGGTATGTGTTTTTTTTGTATGATTATCGTTTTTTTTTCTTTTATGAAAAAAATAACAATTTATGATATGTAAAGTACTTTACATGCCTTGCAACATGTTCACATAAATCAATCATTTTTGGTTAAAATACTTTTTGCGAAAAATAAGAACACAATTCTATTGATACTATACTAGGCTATGGGTTAGTTAGTGATATACTATGTGTAATGCTGCTGTAAAATTCCCTAAATTCCTTTTAAATTCTTTGAGGAACTCGTTACTATCCAGGAATTAGTATCGTTTTTTCGCAATCTAACAAAGCCACCAAAAGGTACTTCAATGCCACTAAATTTTGTGGTGCCCCAATTTTCTATGCGGTTTTTTGTAAGGTTTCTTTTCGTTCCAAAAAGGATTTTTAGTGAAGTTTTGTTGTCCGAGTTGTTGAGGTAATAAAATTCAGACCCCGAAATAGGGATTTCATCAGATAGATATAGTTTGGTTTCTTGTGTGCTATCAATATGATTTATCGCCATTCCGTCAAGGGATTTTGAAACAGTGAGCTCTGCGTTTAGTGATGGAAGTACACTTTCCTTACTTATCGTCAAAGAAAATGTGTTATGCAGATCTGAGTTTGTAAATCTGTTTCCACTGTGGTTGTAGAAAGGTTTTTCATACCCTTTTACTGTTAAATTTTGTATAGTTACATTTTTTAAGTCTTCTTTAAAAGTGTTTGCAGTGATGTTTCGAATAGCAGCTAGTTTATAAGTAGCTCTTTCTGACGCTTCAATAATAGGGTTTGTGATTTTGATGTTTTTTGTGCCAGTACTTTTCACTGCTAAATTACTACAGTCAAAAAGTATTGGAGCTAAGTAAATTGACTGTTTCGTTGATGTTACACAATCGATAAATTTAGGATTGATAATTTCTGTTGTAAAGTTATCTGATTGGTGATTGTGTATATAGACTGCAGTGTTTTTTGCCTTGTAAAAAGTTGGGTTGTATATTTTGATGTGACCTTTTACATAGTTGGTGTAAGCGGAAATCATAAGGGCATCGCCTTCAAAAATTGGATCAAAAATATCTATCTCAAAGTAGGAATATGAAAAAGTTGTTTTTTCTGGCTTAAGAATGTGTGATTTGTGCGTTGAGAGATTAATCCCTCCAGTATAGTACGTGCCATTTCCATTGTTTCTAACAATTGGTCTGTATATTCGCAATCCTGTGACGCTGTCACCATTCCAATCAGGTTCTATATCTATTCCATAACCAGGGTTTTGCCCTCCTGTGTCTTCTGCGACCAAGTCATGTATTTCTATGTCTTTACCAGATAGTATGGATAAACCTTGACGTCTATTATCTGGTAGATAGGGTTTGTATATTTTAACATTTTCACAGTTTCTTAGATAGATTCCATCTCCCCAGAATTTTGTGACATATGCATTTTTTATAACAATATTTTTACAGTTTGCAACATGTATGCCAAATCCCCACTGTCCCGTTTTTCCTAAATGTGTATATTTATCACCCTCTAGATTGGGATTAATTAGTGTTATGTCTTTTTTTCCTCTCAAATCTATCACAGAATAAACCTCGAGACTATTGGGCTTAACTTTTATTTTTGCGTTTTTCTCGAAAGTAATGGTTGATCCATTTTTAGGAAAAACCCCAAACCCATTAACTAATTCTATCTCATATGTCCCATCCTTTATTAGTACGTTATTATATGCTCTGACCACATTCTGAAAAAATGTTCTAAAATCTCCTGTTACGTTGTCAGGAGTAATTATAAAATCATATTCTCTATCATTAATATTTTCATTAAGTTCTTTGTGTTTTTCATTGGCGTGTTCAAGAACATCTTCAAAAGTACAAGAACTTCCTCCAAAAACTATAATGGGTACAATTCCTAAAAATAAAAGTGAAGTAATAATTCTTTTTTTCATTTGCTATTTATTTAGATTTTAAAAAATTAATTTGTGGGGCAAAACTATGCAAAATTATCTAATAAACAAAATGTGTGACATATAGCATTGATGAAATCTCAACTTTTTAGAAACTTCTTTTTTTGCAATATTGAGTATTATCGGCAGATTTCACTTACCTTTTTCGGCTGTTTAAATCTTTCTTTGTATTTTCGCCCGAAAAATTGAAAATAAGGATTTATGAATGTTCAATTTAATATCAATGAAGATTTTAACAAACTTGAGCTGAGTGAATTACGTCGAAGATTAGCCAAAGTAAAGGAAGGCGGAGGTAAAAAGCGTCTTGAGAAATTACACAGTCAAGGTAAACTTTCGGCTCGTGAACGCATTGAATATCTTTTAGATAAAGACAAAGAATATATCGAAATTGGGGCGTTTGCAGGTGAAGGAATGTATCCCGAACACGGTGGCTGTCCGTCGGCTGGTGTGGTTGTTGTAGTTGGGTATGTGTCTGGAAAACAATGTGTTGTAGTGGCGAATGATGCTACCGTAAAAGCAGGAGCTTGGTTTCCTATCACGGGAAAGAAAAACCTTCGTGCTCAGGAAATTGCCATTGAAAATCGCCTGCCTATCATCTATTTGGTGGACAGTGCGGGCGTGTACTTGCCAATGCAGGACGAAATTTTTCCCGATAAGGAACACTTCGGGCGAATTTTCCGTAACAATGCGATAATGAGCAGTATGGGAATTACTCAAATTGCTGCCGTTATGGGAAGTTGCGTTGCCGGCGGGGCGTATTTACCCATTATGAGTGATGAAGCCCTAATTGTGGACAAAACGGGAAGTATCTTCTTGGCAGGAAGTTATTTGGTAAAAGCTGCTATTGGGGAAGATATTGATAATGAATCGCTTGGTGGAGCAACTACACACTGCGAAATCAGTGGAGTGACCGATTTTAAAGCGAAAGACGATAAAGATGCCTTGGACAGAATCAAACGAACGATGGCAAAAATCGGGACGTATGAAAAAGCGGGGTTCAATCGTGTTGAAGATCAAAAACCGTTGAAAAATCCTGAGGAAATATATGGAATTCTGCCTAAGTCGAGAGCGGAACAATTTGATATGATGGAAATTATCCTTCGTTTGGTGGACAATTCTGAGTTTGATGAGTATAAAGCTGGTTACGGGCAAACGCTCATCACCGGATATGCCAGAATTGACGGTTGGGCGGTGGGAATAGTTGCTAATCAACGTAAAGTGGTCAAAACCAAGAAGGGAGAAATGCAGTTTGGTGGGGTGATTTATTCCGACAGTGCCGATAAAGCCACTCGGTTTATTGCTAATTGCAATCAGAAAAAAATTCCGTTGGTGTTTCTGCAAGATGTTACGGGCTTTATGGTTGGTTCGAAATCCGAACACGGCGGTATCATTAAGGATGGAGCTAAAATGGTAAATGCAGTGGCAAATTCGGTGGTTCCTAAATTCACGATTGTAGTCGGAAACTCTTATGGTGCAGGAAATTACGCAATGTGCGGAAAGGCGTACGACCCTCGTTTAATTGTTTCGTGGCATAGCGGAAATATCGCCGTGATGGGAGGAGCGCAAGCTGCAAAAGTGTTGTTGCAGATTGAAACAGCGTCACTTAAAAGCAAAGGAGAAGAAATCAGCAAAGAACAAGAACAGATTTTGTACGATAAGATAAAATCGAAATACGATGAACAGATTTCACCCTATTATGCCGCCGCCCGATTGTGGACAGACGCCATTATCGACCCGCTCGAAACTCGCAAATGGATTTCAATGGGCATTGAAGCCGCTAATCACGCTCCCATCGAAAAACCGTTTAATTTAGGAGTTTTGCAAGTATAGCGAATTGATTTTTTTAAACATATAATATAATGAGTGTTAAAAAAATATTTTTAGGAATTTTCTTTCTATTATCAGTTGCTTCTCAAGCTCAGGATGTTTCTAAAGCACTGAAAGTAGGTGATAAAGCCATCAATTTCACTTTAAAAAATGCTAAAGGAGAGGACGTTACCTTGTACTCTTTGTTAGAAAAAGGAAATGTGATAATTACTTGGTACAGAGGAGGCTGGTGTCCGTATTGTAATGTAGCTTTAAATCAATTGCAGGAAAAATTACCAGAGTTTAAATCATTGAATGCCAGTTTAGTTGCCTTAACTCCTGAATTGCCTGACCACAGTCTTTCAACTCAAGAAAAGAATAAACTTGAATTTGAGGTTCTTACAGATTTAAATAATGAAGTGGCAAGGTTATATGGTGTCGTTTTTAAATTGGATGACAAGACGGCACAACGTTATGAACAAGCTTTGCATTTGAGTAGCCGAAATGGGACTAATTCTTCAGAATTACCCGTCCCTGCAACATATGTCATTGATAAAAAAGGAAATATACGTTATGCTTACGTAAATCCAAATTATAAAGAACGTGCCAATCCGGAAGTAATTATTCAAGAGCTCAGAAAAATTCGCTAACAGGAATTTTGTGAAAAGCAGTAGTAATAAAATTGTTAAAAGAATTCATAGTTGTTAAAAATCTTAGGTTTTGATTTTTATTTTTTGAGATAGAAATATTAATAGCTTGAAAAATTGTCAAAATTACTTGCTTGGATTGATGTGAAAAGTCATTTATTTAGAATTTATATAAATTAACTCGAAAAGAAATAAGTTTTTTTGTATATTCCTAAGATGTTCTATTTTTGTCACTTGAATAAATGAGTTTATCAGAGAGTTCAACAGAAAATAGTAGATAACATATTTTAATATGAAAAAGGTTAAAAACCATAAATTGTTAAATATCAGTATTTTTAGCTTCTTGCTGATGTTGTTTTCAACTTCAGTTTTAGCTCAGGAAGGTGCGACCAAAGGTGACCCTGTAAAAGGGGAAACTTTATTTAAAACCAACTGTATGGCTTGTCACCAGTTGGATAAACGTACCATTGGCCCTGCATTAGGAGATGTGACTGAGAGAAGAACTAACGAATGGCTTCATAAATGGATTAATAATAGTGCGGCATTAATCGCTTCGGGTGATGCTGATGCAAAAGCTATTTTTGAGGAATTTAATCAAGTTCCAATGGCTCCTTATGAGGGAATTCTTTCTCATCAAGATATAGAAGATATTTTGGCATATACGGCAAATCCTCCTGCTGTACAAGAAGTTCCTGAAGAGGAAGTTCCACAAGTTATCGTGGAAGACCCAGAGGTGGCAAAGGAAAGATCGGTAACGTATGTTACGGCTATTTTGGGGATTACAGTGCTTTTAATAGCGTTGTTTGTTATCTTGTTTGTGTTAGGAAATGCTTCGAGAATTATAGCAAATGGGGATATTTCAGCAGAAGAATTTGCAAAACGTAAAGAAGGGCTTTTGTCAAAAGCGTTTGCAGATAATCCATTTTTAGTGGTAACAGCCGTTTTGGTGTTGTTGTTCGGTTCAACCTATGCTATTTTTGGATATTTAATGCAGATAGATGTGAATCAAGGGTATGAGCCTATCCAGCCAATTCATTACTCACACAAAATCCACGCAGGAGATAACCAGATTGATTGTAAATTCTGTCACTCGGCAGCACGTGTTTCAAAAACGGCAGGAATCCCGTCGTTAAACGTGTGTATGAATTGCCATGAGACTATATCGGAATACAAAGGAGCAGAAGATTTGGCTAACGGTTACACAAGAGAGTTTTATACCAATGAAATCAAAAAGTTGTATGAGGCTGTGGGCTGGGATGAGAAAACCTTTACATATACGGGAAAAACCAAGCCGGTACGCTGGGTTCGCATTCATAATCTGCCTGATTTTGCCTACTTTAATCACTCACAACACGTAACTGTGGCAGGGTTGGAATGTCAGCAATGTCACGGAAAAGTGGAAGAAATGGAAATTGTTCATCAGCACGCTCCCCTTACAATGGGTTGGTGTGTGGATTGCCACAGAAAAACAGAGGTAAATGTGGATAATGGTTATTACCAAAACTATAAAGAGGTTCACGCAGAGCTTGCTAAAAAACTTAATGTGGAAAAACTTACTATCGCTCAGTTGGGTGGTTTGGAATGTGGTAAATGTCACTACTAATTTACAATTATTATTTAAAGAGTTAATATTCAGATTATAACTATGGCATCAAACAAAAAATACTGGAAAAGTGTAGAAGAACTTAATGAAAATTCGGTATTCGATACACTGAAACAGAATGAGTTTGTAGAAGAAATACCTGTTGATGAGTTTTTGGGCGATAAAGCAACTCTTGAATCGTCATCAACTTCACGCCGTGATTTCTTAAAATATGTAGGTTTTACTACGGCTGCCGCTACGTTAGCAGCTTGTGAAGGTCCTGTTCATAAGGCAGTTCCTTACGTGGTTCTTCCTGAGCAAATTCGTCCTGGGGTAGCGGATTATTATGCTACAACCATTGCCGATGGTTTTGATTTTGCAAGCATTCTTGTAAAAACCCGTGAAGGACGTCCAATTCTGATAGAACATAATCGTGAAGCTCAGTCGCACTCTGATGTAAACGCCAGAGTAATGGCTTCTGTGTTAGGATTATATGATAATCTTAGGGTGAAAAATCCTATGGCTAAGGGCGGGGCTTCTGTTTCTTGGGCTGATTTGGATTCACAAGCAATCAAAGCTTTGGAAAAAGCTACACAAAATGGAAAACAGATAGTCATTTTGAGCCATACGCTGGCAAGCCCTTCTTCATACAAACTTATAGAAGGATTGAAGGAGAAGTTTCCTACTTTGAAGTTAGTGGAATATGATACCATTTCTGAAGAAGCTACGCTAACTGCATTTGCTAAGAAATATGGTGTGCGTGCGATGGCAGATTACGATTTTGCTAAGGCTGATGTAATAGTTTCGTTTGGTGCGGATTTTATAGCTGATTGGCAAGGTGGAGGTTTTGAAGGAGGATACGCCAAAGGACGCATTCCGGTGAAAGGAAAAATGTCACGACACATTCAGTTTGAGGCAAATATGACTTTGTCGGGAGCGAATGCTGATAAACGAGTTCCGGTTACTCCATCGCAACAGAAAGTGGCTTTAGCTAAATTTTACGGTTACTTAAATGGTGTTTCTGTGAGCGGAAATCTTCCTGAAAATGTTGAAGAAGCTGTGAAAAAAGCGGCTGCTCAAGTAAAAAAGGCAGGTAGAAAAGCTGTTGTGGTAACAGGAATTCAAGATGAAAACGCTCAATTATTAGTGTTGGATATCAATGAGAAATTGCAAAGTGAGGCTTTCAATCCTCAAGCTGCTATTTTAACAAGAAAAGGAAATGTTTCAGAGTTGAAGCAACTTATTTCTGATATGAATAATGGAAATGTAGGTGTCTTGATAATCAACAATCTGAACCCATTATATACACTATTTAACGCTGGTGAGTTTGCGAAGGCTTTGGAGAAAGTAGATTTTTCAGTTTCTTTTTCAATGAAAGCTGATGAAACTGCTATCAAAACAAGTTATATTGCAGCGGCTCCACATTATTTGGAGTCTTGGGGTGATGTGGAACTAAAAAGAGGTTATTACGCATTGACCCAGCCTACTATCCGTCCGTTGTTTGACACTCGTCAGTTTCAAGATGCGCTACTGAAGTGGTCTGGCTCTGAAAAAACATATTATGATTTCATAAAGGAAAGCTGGACAACCGATATCCTTGGTTCAGCAAAATGGAATCAAGCGTTGCACGATGGTTCTTTCGTTAAAGAAGGTTTGGAAAACATAGTTTCTTTGGCAGAAGTGTCTGTTAATGATGCAGTTCAAAGTTTGTCCAAAGCAACTTCTAACGGATTTGAATTAACGCTATATTCTAAAATTGGAATTGGTGACGGACAGCAAGCAAATAATCCTTGGTTGCAAGAGCTTCCCGACCCGATTACCAGAACTACTTGGGATAATTACATCACAATGTCAGCAGCTGATGCTAAGCAATTAGGGATTAAAAACTGGCACGTAGCTACAGGTGCCTTGGATGGAAATTATGCTAAAGTTACTGTAAATGGAGTTAGTTTGACGGCTCCTGTACTTATTCAACCAGGTCAAGCTAAAGGTTCTATAGGTTTGGCTTTTGGTTATGGTAGAGTAGAAGGTATGAAAAAAGAAATGCAGGTAGGTGTAAATGCTTATCCGCTTTATTATAACTTCGATAATGTACAAAATGTTGAGAGCCTGACAAAAACAGATGGTACACACGAGTTTGCGTGTATTCAGTTGCATAATACTTTGATGGGACGTGGTGATATTTTAAAAGAAACCACCCTTGAGGAGTTCAATTCAAAACCGGCTGAAGAGTGGAATAAAAAGCCAGTTGTTTCTTTGGATCACAAAGAAGTTTTGGCTTCAAGTGTTTCACTTTGGGAATCTTTTGACCGTTCGTCAGGGCATCATTTTAACTTGTCGATTGACCTTAATGCTTGTACGGGTTGTGGAGCTTGTGTGATTGCTTGTCACGCAGAAAATAACGTACCTGTAGTCGGAAAAGAGGAAGTACGTCGTTCAAGAGATATGCATTGGTTACGTATCGACCGCTATTATTCTTCAGATGATACTTTTGCAGGAGATTTGAAAACGAAGGAAGGTATCAAAGGATTGAGTGCTGCTCTTTCTACTTACGGAGAAATGGAAGTTGCTTCCGAGAATCCTCAAGTAGCATTCCAACCGGTTATGTGTCAGCATTGTAATAATGCACCTTGTGAAACAGTTTGTCCGGTAGCAGCAACTTCACATGGTCGTCAAGGGCAAAACCATATGGCTTACAATCGTTGTGTGGGAACACGTTACTGTGCAAATAACTGTCCGTACAAAGTGCGTCGTTTCAACTGGTTCTTGTACAATAATAATGACGAGTTCGACTTCCATATGAATAACGATTTGGGTAAAATGGTACTTAACCCAGATGTTGTTGTTCGTTCACGTGGGGTAATGGAAAAATGTTCATTCTGTATTCAACAGACGCAAGCGGTTATCCTTAAAGCTAAAAACGAAGGACGTGAAGTACGTGAGGGCGAGTTCAATAACGCTTGTGCTTGTTCGGCAGCTTGTGGTACCGGAGCTATGGTGTTTGGCGATATCAATGAGAAAAACAGCGATATAGCTAAGTTGGTTGCTGATGACAGAGCTTATCACTTGTTAGAGCATATTGGAACAAGACCGAATGTGGTTTACCAAGTTAAGGTCAGAAATACGCAAGAAGTTTAGTCGTAAATATGAAGAAATATATTTTTATATTAACTTTAGGAGCGTTGGTTTCCTGTGGTGGTGCTAAATCGCCCGAGTTACAGCGTTTGAAGGCTAAAGAAGAAATCTTAGCGTTAAACACGGAACTTAACAGTCTTAAAATAGAACTTGAGAAGGAACGCATAGAGAACGAAAGCTTAAAATCTGAAGTAGAAAAAGTTAATTCTAAGGCAGATAAGAAAACGTCTGATTTTACTTCTGCCGAAGTTGGTTCATCTTCAGCTAAAGATGCTAAACAAGCCAGAAGAGCTTTGAAGAGAGCAGAAAAAAGAAATCGGAGTTTAGCGAAGAGCAACAGAAAAATGCAGAAAATCGAGAGAAAGATTCAAAAAGTTCAGAAAAAGATAGAAGGTCTTAATAAAAAGGTGGAGTTTGTGGATAATCAAGTAAAATGATGCATACTACACTTTTAGAAAATCTTTATAATAAAAAGTTTAATTTTTTTAATATTTAATAATAAAATATGGCATCGCATTACGAAGCACCTATACGAAAACCCTTAGTGACGGGCGACAAGTCCTATCACGATGTTACGGTTGATATTGCTCGTCCTGTGGAAGGAAAAGCCAACAAGATGTGGTGGACGGTGTTTTCCATCTCATTGGTCGCCTTTCTTTGGGGGTTGGGTTGTATGATTTACACTATATCGGAAGGTATTGGTACTTGGGGATTAAACAAAACAGTCGGTTGGGCTTGGGATATTACTAACTTCGTTTGGTGGGTTGGTATTGGTCACGCAGGAACGCTGATTTCTGCAGTACTTTTGTTGTTCCGACAAAAATGGAGAATGGCAATTAACCGCTCGGCTGAGGCTATGACAATCTTCTCGGTTGTGCAAGCAGGTTTGTTTCCTCTTATTCATATGGGGCGTCCTTGGTTGGGATATTGGGTGATGCCCATTCCCAATCAATTCGGTTCGCTGTGGGTGAACTTTAACTCTCCTCTATTATGGGACGTATTTGCGATTTCAACATATCTTTCCGTGTCGTTAGTGTTCTGGTGGACAGGGCTTCTTCCTGATTTTGCAATGCTTCGTGACAGAGCCGTGAAGCCTTTCCAAAAGAAAATTTATAGTTTGGTAAGTTTCGGGTGGAGCGGACGTGCAAAAGATTGGCAACGTTTTGAAGAGGTTTCGCTCGTTTTGGCAGGTTTGGCAACGCCTTTGGTACTTTCGGTACACACCATCGTATCATTCGACTTTGCTACATCGGTAATTCCGGGATGGCATACAACCATCTTCCCACCTTACTTCGTTGCCGGTGCGATTTTCTCAGGATTTGCGATGGTAAATACGCTTTTGATTATTATGCGAAAAGTATGTAATTTTGAGGATTACATCACCATTCAACATATCGAGCTTATGAATATCGTAATTATGATTACAGGTTCGATAGTGGGTTGTGCCTATATTACAGAGCTTTTCGTAGCTTGGTATTCGGGAGTTGAATACGAGCAATACGCTTTCTTGAATCGTGCAACGGGTCCTTACGCTTGGGCATATTGGATGATGATGACTTGTAACGTGTTCTCGCCTCAATTTATGTGGTTCAAAAAGCTGAGAAGAAGTATTATGTTCTCATTTATCATCTCTTTAGTGGTAAACGTAGGGATGTGGTTTGAGCGTTTCGTGATTATCGTTACATCACTTCACAGAGATTACCTTCCTTCTTCTTGGACGATGTTTTCACCAACATTTGTTGATATAGGAATTTACATAGGAACAATCGGATTCTTCTTCGTGTTGTTCTTGTTATACGCACGTACATTCCCTGTAATTGCACAGGCGGAAGTGAAATCAATCTTGAAATCATCAGGAGAGAAATATAAAAAATTAAGAGATAATAATCCTAACCACGACCACAATGAGTAAGAAAGTAATACAAGCATTATATAATGATGATGATATTCTGATGGATGCGGTGAAAAAAGTCCGTGCAAAGAATCATCACATTGCAGAGATATATACTCCTTTTCCCGTTCACGGATTGGATAAGGCTATGGGATTAAAGCCTACGCGTATTGCCATTGCGGCATTCGTTTACGGGTGTATCGGGCTTACGGTAGCAACTTTGATGGTTAATTACATTATGATTGAAGACTGGCCACAAGATATTGGAGGTAAGCCAAGTATGACTTTCTTGCAGAATATGCCTGCGTTTGTGCCGGTTATGTTTGAGATGACAGTCTTTTTTGCGGCTCACTTGATGGTAATTACCTTTTACTTAAGAAGTAAATTATGGCCATTCAAAGAAGCTGAAAATCCTGATGTAAGAACCACAGATGACCACTTTTTAATGGAAGTGCCTGTGACAGAGAGTAATATTGGAGATGTAACAACACTTTTGAAAGAAACAGGAGCTGTTGAAATTAAAATAGCAGAAAAATAGGAGATATGAAAAATATAGTGAAAATAGCTTTATTCAGCAGTGTATCTTTACTTTTAGTATCTTGCTTTAATAAACGTGAGCCAAACTATCAGTTTATGCCAAATATGTACGAAAGTGTTGGATATGAAACATATCAGCAATCGGGGGCATTTAAGGATAGTATGCAAGCTCAATTACCTGCCTTGGGAAGTATCAAACGTGGGTGGCAACCTTATGAATATCCTGATACACCAGCGGGTTTACTTCTTGCAAAAGAAGAATTGAAAAATCCTTTATTGGCTGATTCTTTGAATGTTGCATCAAATATTGAGGCTGGAAAAGCATTGTATGATATTTACTGTGCTGTTTGTCACGGAGAAAAAGGTGACGGAAAAGGAATCTTAGTAGAGAGAGGAAAATTCGCGGGAGTTCCAAGTTATGGCGACAAAAACCGTGTAATTACACAAGGAGGTATTTATCACGTGATTTACTATGGGCTAAATGCAATGGGTTCTTATGCTTCACAAATTAATGAGAAAGAGCGTTGGCAAGTGGCTTTGTATGTAGAAAAACTACGTGACGAGTTGGTAAAATAATTCCCTAAAGAAAGATATTTAGATTATGTACACATTTTCAAATAAATTAAAAATTACCTCTATAATTCTTATGGTTATAGGGATTATAGGAGTTGTTGTTGGGTTTTTAACGGTTCCGCATACGGCTGAGGACGAACACGTTCTGCATATGCTACATAACAAACCCTGGGCAGCGGTGTATGTTGCAGCGTTGTTTTTTATGTTGATTTCTTTAGGGGTATTGGCTTTTTACGCTATCAATAGAGCAGCTCAGGCGGGGTGGTCACCGGTTCTTTTCCGTGTTATGGAAGCAATTACAGCCTATTTATTTCCAGGTGTGCTGGTAGTTTTTACACTTTTGGTACTTTCAGGGATGCATTTCAATCACCTTTTTGTTTGGATGGACGAAAGTGTAGTGGCTAACGATCCTCTGTTACAAGGGAAACAAGGCTATTTGGATGTGCCTTTCTTCTTAGGACGTGCGGCGTTTTATATGATTGGTTGGGTGTTGTATCGTCACTTTTCAAGAAAGTTTTCTCTTGCACAAGATACAGCTACTGATGACCGTAATTTTGTGAAAAACTTTAAAATATCTGCCGGATTTTTGGTGTTTTTCTTGGTTACGGAGTCAATGATGTCTTGGGATTGGATTATGAGTGTTGATCCGCATTGGTTCAGTACATTGTTCGGATGGTATGTGTTTGCAAGTTTCTTTGTTTCAGGAATCACAGTTATTGCCTTGATAACTATTTACCTAAAAAGCAGAGGGTATTTGGAATATGTAAACAGTAGCCATTTGCACGATTTAGCCAAGTTTATGTTTGGTATTTCGATTTTCTGGACGTATTTGTGGTTTTCTCAATTCTTATTGATTTGGTATTCAAATATTTCCGAAGAAACAGTTTACTATGTAGCTCGAATTAGAGATTACAATTTGTTGTTCTTCGGTATGTTGATTTTGAACTTCATATTCCCATTGTTGGTATTGATTAACACAGATTACAAACGCATTAGCTGGTTAGTATTTGTGTCAGGTGTCATAATTTTAATCGGTCATTATATTGATTTCTATGTTATGATTATGCCTGCTACTGTGGGTAACCAATGGAGCATTGGAATTACTGAAATTTCGGCTGTTTTACTTTTCTTAGGATTGTTTATCTTTGTTACTTTTACAGCCTTGTCAAAAGCTCCTTTATTGCCGAAACGTCATCCGCTTATTGAGGAAAGTAAACATTTCCATTATTAGGATTGAAAATAAAATAATAAAACCATAGCTAAGCTATGGTTTTTCTTTTTATAGGTAATAAGATTTTTTTAAATTGAATTTATTTCTTCTTTAAAAAGCCAATTAATAAAAGTACCCATCCCAGCATTAAAAGCAATCCGCCTAAAGGAGTTATCAAGGCAAATGACCTAATGTTTATGGAAGTAATATTCTCTGTGGAAAGTAGATAAATAGAACCCGAGAAAAATAAAACTCCCAAAACCATTGCGATAAAGGCAGATTTCCTGATTTTTTCCGAAATTCCGTCCATAGTCGATAAGAATAATAGGAATAAAGCGTGGTACATTTGGTAGCGAACGCCTACTTCAAAGCTGGAAAGAGCTTCCTCAGTAAGATGTTTCTTTAGCGAGTGAGCACCGAAAGCTCCTAAAATTATGGATGTAAGTCCGAATACAAGAGCCACAATAATAATCTTCTTTTTCATTTTATGTAGAATTTATAATTTGTAGATAATTTTTTGTAAGCCACAAAGTTATAGTATTTTTTTGAATGATTATAATTAATCTGTGTTTAAAAATTATTTCAAGAAGAATCATCAGTGATTATTTTTCAATAAAATTCTTACGCTAAAAAGAATTTTGCATATTTTTGTGGTTCGAAATGATATTGTTTAATAAATAATCTCAAGAGAGTGAATTTCTTGAAATATTATTTTTATTTTTACAGATTATGAGAATATTCAAATTTGGCGGGGCATCGGTAAAGGATGCGGCAGGTGTAAAAAATGTAGCAAAAATCTTGGAAATGGTCGGGTATTCCGATACATTGATTATAATTTCGGCGATGGGAAAAACTACAAATGCCTTAGAGGTAGTTGTTCGTAGTTATTTTGAGAAGAAAAACCTCCAAGAAAGCATTGATTTGGTTAAAAACTTTCATTATGAGATTATTCGTGATTTGTTTTCTAACGAAAATCATCCGGTTTATTGGAAAGTAGATGGATTATTTGCCGAATTGATATCTTTTTTGGAGAGAAATAAATCACCCAAACATAGTTTTGTGTATGACCAAGTAGTCAGTTTTGGCGAATTGATTTCAACCACGATTATCAGCCAATATTTGAATGATTGCGGTATTAAAAACACGTGGCTTGACGTTCGAAATTTGATAAAAACTGATAGCAATTTCCGTGATGCAACAGTTAATTGGGAGGATACGCAGGAAAATATTGTAAATAATGTGAATAAATCGCTTTTGAATATAACTCAAGGTTTTATGGGAAGTGATTCTAACTTTTTCACAACAACTTTAGGCAGAGAGGGTTCGGATTATACGGCGGCTATTTTTGCTTACTGCTTGGATGCCGAAAGTGTGACTATTTGGAAGGACGTTCCCGGAGTGCTTAATGCAGATCCTCGTTACTTTGAAAAAACCGAATTGTTACACAAAATCCCTTATAAAGAAGCCATTGAGCTTGCTTTTTACGGAGCTTCGGTGATTCATCCCAAAACGCTTCAGCCATTACAACGAAAAGAAATTCCTTTATTTGTGAAATCATTCGTAAATCCCACATATTCAGGAAGTTCAGTTTGTAATGTGGCGGAATTGGAGCCTAAAGTTTCTTGCTTTATCCTGAAAAAAGGACAAGTTTTAATCTCATTATCATCGCTTGATTTTTCTTTCATCGTTGAGGAAAATATCAGTTATATTTTCAAGCTTCTGCACGATGCAAAAATGAAGGTTAGTGTGATTCAGAACTCGGCTATTAGTTTTTCGGTTTGTGTTGATAATAAATTTGATACTCTTTCGGATTTATTGGAGAAATTGAAAGCAAGATTCAAAGTTTCTGTATTTGAAAATGTAGATTTGTACACAGTTCGTCACGCAACAGAACAATCTATTAAAGAAATTGAATCAAATAAAGAAGTTTTGCTGAAACAAGTACTTCAAAATACGGTTCAACTTGTTGTTTTAGGATAAAAAGGAGCTTTAAAACAACCGTAAAAGCAATTATAGCATAATAATTTATGAAAAATCGCTTCAGAGAACATATTGAAAGAGTATTTAATCTTGAAAATAAGCGAATTTTGGTTGCTATTAGTGGCGGAGTGGATAGTGTTGTACTTGCTTATTTACTGCATCAGTTGAAGATTGAAATTGTTTTGGGGCATTGCAATTTTCAGTTGCGAGATGATGAAAGCAATGAAGATGAGGCTCTTGTAAAAGAATTTGGGAAGAGACTGAATGTAAAAACTTTTGTTAAATGTTTTGATACTCAAAAATTTTCTTCTGAAAATCAGTTGAATACACAACTTGCAGCTCGTAAATTACGTTATGATTGGTTTGAAGAGGTCGCCTTGGAGAATGAATGTGATTTCATAGCCACCGCCCATCACGCTGATGACAACATAGAGACCTTTATTATAAATCTTTCCAGAGGAACGGGATTAGATGGTTTGCTGGGAATTCCGCAGAGAAATGGAAAAATTATTCGTCCGTTGTTGCCATTTTCTCGACAAGAAATTCTTGAATTTGCTGAGGAAAACCGACTTTTATGGCGAGAAGATAGTTCTAATGCGAGTGACAAATACCTCAGAAATAAAATTCGGCATAATATTGTTCCCGTTTTAAAGGAAATACATCCTACATTTCTTAAAAATTTTGAAAAAACACAATTTTTTCTTGCTCAATCTGCTCAATTCATTGATTTTTTTATTCAGAATATCAAGAAAGAGTGTTTTATTGAGGAAAAAAGTCAGATTAAAATTCACATCGAAGTATTAAAACGAAATTATCAATCGGATTTTGTGCTGTACAAGTTGTTATATCCGTATAATTTCAATAATATCCGAGATTTAAAGCAAATTTTGGAAGCAGAAACCGGAAAAAAGCTTTTTTCGGCTACACATATTCTTTTAAAAGATAGAAATTTTCTTGTTTTGAAGGAAAAGGAAGAAAAAACTGAAAAAATTTATGAAATAAATAAAGATACATCTGAAATAAATTCACCTATCTCATTGAAATTTCAAATAATTGATAATGAGGAAATTGATGTATTTGACAAAGAAAAAATTTTTATTAATGCCGATTTACTAAAATTCCCAATCTTATTGCGACATAAACAGGAGGGAGATTTTTTCTATCCTTTTGGAATGAATCAGAAAAAGAAATTGAGTAAGTTTTTCAAAGACGAAAAATATTCTATTTTTGAGAAAGAAGAACAATGGTTGCTTTGCTCGGGTAGTGATGTTGTTTGGGTTGTTGGCAAGCGTTTGGATAACCGTTTCAGAGTTACAGAAAAAACTCAAAAAGTATTGATAATCAGTTATGATGAATAATTAAGATGAATAGAATTCCTAAACACATAACTCGAAAACTGGCTGAAAGAAAAGAAAAAAATGCTTTCCGAATACTGAAAACCAATCAATTTCAAGTTGATTTTTACTCGAATGATTATATAGGATTTTCAAAATCGGAAGAAATAAAAATGGAAGTTGAACGTATTTTATCAGAGGCTGATTTTCAGTACGGAGCCACGGGTTCACGTCTGATTTCCGGAAATTTTTCATTGTTTGAAATAGCTGAAAATGAGATAAAAAAGTTTCACAATTCGGCTTCTGCTTTGCTTTTTAATTCGGGGTATGACGCTAATGTAGGTTTTTTTTCCTGCGTTCCGGAACGTGGAGATGTGGTTTTGTACGACAGCTACATTCACGCTTCAATTCGTGATGGAATTTCAATGAGTTTGGCAAAATCTTACAAATTCAAACATAATGACTTGGAAGATTTGAAAAAAATATTGGAAAAATTCTCAAATGGTGAGAATTCTGTATTTGTTGTTACGGAATCTGTTTTTTCTATGGATGGTGATTCTCCTGATTTGTTGGAAATGAATGAATTAGTTAAAAAGCACAATGCTTTTTTAATTGTTGATGAAGCACACGCATTGGGAGTTTTCGGGAGTCAAGGTTGCGGATTGGTGCAACATTTAGGATTGGAAAATGACATTTTTGCGAGAATTGTGACTTACGGGAAAGCGTTGGGATGTCACGGGGCGTCAGTTTTGGGAAGTGAAATTTTGAGAGATTATTTAGTGAATTTTGCTCGTTCGTTTATATACACTACCGCAATGTCGCCGCATAGTGTCGCCACAATTTTGGCGGGTTATAGACAGTTACAGAGCACGGAATCCATTGATATATTACATCAGAACATTACTTTTTTTAAAAGAAAAATCAAAGAATTTCAGCAAAAAACATCAAAAAAATATCCGTTCATTCCTTCCGATTCGGCAATACAAGCAGTTATTTTGTCCGGAAATGATTTTGTGAAAAAGATAGCTCAAAATATTCAGAAAGAAGGATTTGGAGTGATTCCGATTCTTTCGCCAACAGTTCCGGAGGGTCAGGAACGATTGCGGATATGTCTGCATAGTTTTAATACGGAAGAAGAAATTTCAACTTTTTTTGATGTCTTTCATAATCAGTTTCTTACTTAAAATATTTCGCAAATGAAAAACACTTATTTTATCACAGGAATATCGACCGATGTGGGGAAAACAATTGTTTCCGCTATTATTACGGAGGCTTTGCAAGCCGATTATTGGAAGCCTATCCAAGCAGGAGACTTGGAAAATTCGGATACGCATAAAGTTAAAAGATTGATTTCTAATAATAAAACGCTTTTTCATAGTAGTTCTTATGCTTTGAATACGCCTGCAAGTCCGCATCTTTCTGCCGAATTGGACGGTATTTCGATAGATATAAAAAAAATAAAACGCCCCGATACTGATAATCACTTGGTTATAGAGGGGGCGGGAGGTCTTTTAGTCCCTCTAAATCAAACAGATACTATAGCTGATTTAATTTTGCCTTCGGATAAAATTATTATAGTTTCTCGGCATTATTTAGGAAGTATCAATCACACCTTACTTACTTATGAGGCTCTGAAACACAGAAACTTACCTGTTTGTGGAATTATTTTCAGTGGAAAGGAAAATAAATCCTCTGAAAGTATTATTTTGAAAAAAACAGGAGCAAAATTCCTCGGGCGAATAGATGAAGAGCCGTATTTTGATAAAAATGTGATTTCGTACTACGCTGATAAATTGAAACTAACTTTGGAAGAATAAAATACAAAAATAAAATCTCTGAATAAATTCTATTCAGAGATTTTTAATATTTTAAAATTGATAAACAACTTCTATTTTGTGTCCGGATAGCGTTTTCTTTGCTTTTTCCAAGTCTTCTGTGAATCCTAAAATATAGCCTCCACCTCCTGAACCACAGAGTTTTAGGAAGTAATCGCCTGTGTCGATACCTTTTTTCCAAAGCGTATGAAATTCTGCCGGAATCATCGGTTTGAAATTATTTAATACCACTTTGGAAAGTTTTTTTACATTCTTGAAGAGTGATTTAACATTTCCTTTCAAAAAGTCATCAATGCAAGCATCTGTATATTTGATGAATTGCGTTTTTAACATACTTTGGAAAGCCTCATTCTTCATATTTTCCATAAAAATCCTCACCATTGGGGCGGTTTCTCCCACAACACCACTATCAAGCAAAAATACAGCCCCTTTGCCATTTACAGCCTGCGAAGGAATTCCCGTAGGTTCAATATTATCTTTGGAATTGATGAGAATAGGCAGACTTAAATAACTGTTTAAAGGGTCTAATCCTGAGGAAGTTCCGTGAAAAAAGCTTTCCATTTTCCCGAAAATGGTTTTCAATTGCAAAAGTTTCTCCCGGGTCAAGTTTTCCAAAACAGTGATTTTATTATGTGCGTACTGGTCGTAAATAGCAGCCACCAACGCCCCGCTACTTCCTACGCCATACCCTTGTGGAATACTGCTATCGAAAAACATTCCGTCGTTGATGTCTTTCTTTAGTTGTTCGATGTCAAAGCTAACAATTTCAGGATTTTCTGAGGATAATTTTTCCAAATGAAGAGCAAATTTAGCTAAAGCTTGGTTTGATTTTTCGGCTTCGGCTTTTTTGTCTTCACTTATTTGGTCAGGCATTTTCAGCGCTCCGTTATAAAAGTTATACGGTATGGCTAATCCCTTGGAATCCTTGATGATACCATATTCTCCAAAAAGTAAGATTTTTGAGTAAAATAGAGGTCTTTTCATATTCAGATTTAGTAGTTTGAGTTTAATCGGTCGCAAATATACTGATTGTTTTCGCAAAATGCAATCAATTCATCTTTAATAAATTGCAAAACTTCATTTTTGTACGAATCGGGGTACAAAACGTGTACGTTGGCTCCTGCATCTAAAGTAAAGCAAACGGGAACTTTGGTTTCCTGACGGAATTTCCAAATGCGTTGAATGACTTCTAAAGTGTTAGGTTTCATTAGTACAAAATAAGGAAGACTGGTCATCATCATTGCGTGTAGCGTTAGTGCCTCACTTTCAACAACTTCGATGAATTCATTCAAATCTCCCTGAGCAAAAGCACTGATAAGGCGGTCAATATTTCTGTGGGCTTGCTCGAAGCGTTTTTCGGCAAAAGGATGGTTGTGCATCAAATCGTGACCAACAGAACTGCTCACTTGTTTTTGCCCCTTATCGATGAGCAAAACTGTATCCTGATAATTTTTGAAAACATCGTGAATTTCAAACGGATACATTATTCCGTAAAGGTTGGAACTGTTTGGGATAGATTTATGCTCTCCCCAAACCACAACGCTTCCTTGTGTACTTCGGCAGGCACTTCCCGAGCCTAATCGTGCTAAAAATGAGGCTTTTTGCCAGAAATCCTTTTCTGAAATATTAGGATTTAATTGTTTTTCAATCTGCATTAAGCACACCGATAGTGCAGCCATAGCACTTGCTGAAGAAGCAATTCCGCTACTGTGCGGGAAGGAATTTTCCGAGTATATCTCAAACCGATAATCCTTCAAAAACGGCAAATATTCGTAAATCCGATTGAAAAAAGTAACTATTTTCGGATGAAAAGACGGTTTGGGTTGTTTTTCAAAAAAGAAATCGAATTGAAAATCGTTAGAAGGATTTTCTAATTTTTCAAAATGAACTGAAGTTTCTGTATAACAGTTTGTTAGTGTAAAGCTAATGGAAGGATTTGCAGGAATTTGCCCCGCAAGTTTTCCCCAATATTTGACCAAAGCAATATTACTCGGTGCCTTCCAAGAAACAAAATTTTTATCGTTCATTTATTTTCTTCTTTATCGTATTGGGCGATTCATTACCAAATCGATGTATAAATTCACCTTGTCTTTCAATTGCTTACGATTTACAATGAAATCCAAGAAGCCGTGTTCCAAAACAAATTCCGCAGTTTGGAATCCTTCAGGCAAATCTTGTCCTGTGGTGTCTTTCACTACTCGCGGACCGGCAAAGCCAATCAACGCCCCAGGTTCGGCAATGTTGATATCGCCAAGCATCGCGTAAGAGGCGGTTGTTCCTCCAGTGGTTGGGTCGGTACAAAGCGAAATATAAGGTAATTTTGCTTCATCCAACTGAGCCAATTTCACAGAAGTTTTAGCCATTTGCATCAACGAAAGTGCGGCTTCCATCATTCTGGCTCCTCCTGATTTTGAAATCATTAGGAAAGGTAACTTGTGTTTGATGGCGTACCCAATTGCTCGCGAAATTTTCTCACCTACCACACTTCCCATCGAACCACCGATGAAAGCAAAATCCATACAAGCAATCACGATTTTTTCTCCTTTCGACTTGCCAACAGCAGTGCGAACGGCGTCTTTCAAACCTGTTTTTTGCTCTGCTTCTTTTAGGCGTGTTGCGTACGATTTTGTATCAACAAATTCCAAAGGGTCTTTGGAAGATAAGTTGGCATCAAGTTCTTTGAATTCGTTATTGTCGAATAGAATTTGGAAATATTCTTTGCTTCCTATCCTTACGTGGTAATCATCTTCAGGACTTACAAAGTAGTTTGTCTCAAGTGCTTCATTATCAACGATGTTTCCGCTTGGGGACTTGTACCATAATCCTTTGGGTATATCTTTCTTTTCCTCAGTAGAGGTCTGTATTCCTTTTGCTGTTCTTTTAAACCAAGACATAATCTCTCTGTATTTGTCGGACAAAAGTATGAAAAAAAAATGAATTTGAAAACAGAATTAACATTTGAGAAATATAATCCGCCATAATGTTAAAATTTTAGAAACGAATTATTTTGCTGATTTTTAAGTTTTTTAAAGAATTTCTTTTAAATAAATTAATTTTTTAGGAAGATATCTTCGTTTGTTTTATTAGTTTTTGATTTTTGGGTGTTAAAATCAGTGAAATTTTACAGATTTGTTTCTTTTGTTCAAGAAAATGAATTTTTTTATTCATTTATATTTTCTACCTTTGCAATATCAAAAAAATGAAATTCAAAAGAGGTTGAAATTGCTGGTTCTCTTATGATTACGTGATGAGAAGGCTTGGGTGTTTTGTAAAATTGATGCTTTTTGTACAAAAGTCGTTTTGCAGAGGAAAAGTAAAGAATTGTGAATTTTTCAACTTCGATTTAAGGAAATAAATGAAACTACGAACATATATAAAAGCTGCTCGATTGCGGACATTGCCTCTTTCTGTTTCGGGGATTATTATGGGGAGTGCTTTGGCGTTTCGTGCAGGCTACTTCCGATGGGAGGTTTTTTTGTTGGCACTTTTAACAACGATTCTTTTTCAGGTGCTTTCTAATTTTGCAAATGATTATGGTGATGGAGTAAAGGGTACGGATAACGAAAATCGTGTTGGTCCTGAGAGGGCTTTGCAAAGTGGAAAAGTAACTCGGAAACAAATGAAGTTTGTCGTTGTGGTAACGGCTTTGTTTTCAGTACTTTTGGCAATTGCATTAATTTATGTTTCCTTTGGAGAGGAAAATCTGTTATATACGCTGATTTTCTTTCTTTTAGGAGTGCTTTGTGTGGTGGCGGCAATCAAATACACGGTGGGAAAATCAGCTTATGGTTACAGAGGATTGGGAGATGTGTTTGTCTTTATTTTCTTTGGATTGGTAAGTGTGCTTGGTTCGTATTTTTTGTATGTGCATCAGTTGAATTGGAAAATATTTTTACCCGCTACGGCAGTTGGGCTGCTAAGTGTTGCAGTTTTGAACCTCAATAATATGCGTGATTATGAAAATGATAAGGCTGTAGGCAAGAATACGTTGGTGGTAAAAATGGGAATTGATTTGGCTAAATATTACCATTATTATTTGGTAGTTTTGGCTATGTTGTGTATGATGGCTTTTTCGATTTTGAACTTTCAGGTGCGTTGGCAGTTGCTTTATATGATAGCTTTTTTTCCGTTGGTGATTCATTTACTATCTGTTAAACGGAATAAAAACTTGAAAGATTTAGATAAAGAATTGAAAATTGTGGCATTGAGTACTTTTTTTTTAGCATTGTTATTTTTCATTGCACAAATTTTGTAATTTCGCCAGCAAAGATATTTTAACTTGATATTTTATATTTAATCACTCAAATACATTTACTTTTATCTCATAGATGTTAAAAATACTATGGAAATAACTTTTTACGGACATTCTTGTATTGGAATAAAAACAGAGGATATAAATCTTTTGGTTGACCCTTTCATTTCAGGAAACCCTTTCGCAAAACACATTAACGTTGATCAAATAAAAGCTGATTACATCTTGATAACCAATGCTCATCAAGATCATACAATGGATGTTGAAGCCATCGCAAGCAGAACCAGAGCAAAAATTATTTCAAACTTTGAAATAGTTGAAAATTATTACAATTTGGGATTTGATGGGCATCCTATGAATTTGGGCGGTTCGTTTGATTTTCCGTTTGGACATTTGAAATTTGTACAAGCCTTGCATTCTTCAACGTTTCCTGATGGGAAAGCAGGAGGTTGTGCGGGAGGTTTTGTTTTGAAAACACCTGAAAAAACTGTTTACATAGCTGGGAATACGGCGTTGCACTTTGATATGCAGCTTATTCCGGTGCGTCATAAGATAGATTTTGCTGTGTTGCCAATCGGTGGTAACTTCACAATGGACATAGAAGACGCTGTTATGGCCTCTGATTTTGTAAAATGTAATAGGGTGCTGGGCGTAAACTACGACACTTTCAGCTACATTAAGCTTGACCACGAATTGGCAAAACGCAGTTTTAAAGCCAAAGGAAAGGAGCTTTTGTTGCTTGAAATAGGCAGAACTATCACAATTTAATGGAGTATCTTTCTTATTTTTTATTCAGAATTACTTTGCAATTAATTTAAAATGAATTACTTTTCATCAGATTTTACTTTGGGTATATTAGGAGGAGGGCAATTGGGTAAGATGTTACTTTCCGAAACCCGAAAGTATGATATTAAAACGCACGTACTAGATTCCAGTGCCGATGCTCCGAGTCGTTTGGCTTGTAATGAGTTCTTTCAAGGGGATTTGAATGATTATGAAGCGGTTTACAAATTCGGTAAAAATGTGAATGTTCTTACCATTGAAATTGAAAACGTGAATGTTGATGCTCTTGAGCAGTTGGAAAAAGAGGGAATAAAAGTATATCCTTCGGCAGAGAGTTTGAGAATCATTCAAAATAAAGGATTTCAGAAAAAATTTTATAAAAAAAACAACATCCCGACAGCAAGTTTCGAAACTTTTGCTTCGAAAGAAGAATTAAATCAGGCAGTTACAGAAGGCAAAGTTCAGTTTCCTTTTGTTTGGAAAAGTACTCGTTTTGGTTACGATGGAAATGGAGTAAAGGTTGTCCGTACAACGGAAGATTTAGCGAACATTGCTGATACAGAATGTATTGCTGAAGTGATGATTCCTTTTAAAAATGAATTGGCTGTAATAGTGGCTCGCAACCCGAAAGGAGAGATAAAAACATATCCTGTTGTAGAAATGGAATTCCATCCTGAAGCCAATCAGGTTGAATATGTGATTTGCCCGGCTCGGATTGCGAACGAAGTAGCTGAAAAGGCTCGGAAAGTAGCTCTTCAAGTGGCTGATGCTCTCAAAATTACGGGTCTTTTGGCTGTAGAAATGTTTCAAACTCAAGATGATGAAATTTTGGTCAATGAAGTGGCTCCGCGTCCTCACAATTCGGGTCATTACAGCATTGAAGCTTCCTACACAAGCCAGTTTGAACAGCATTTGCGTGCTATTTTGAATCTTCCATTGGGCAGAACTGATAGCAAAGTGGCTGGAGTTATGGTGAATTTGGTTGGAGCAGAAGGCTACAAAGGTAATGTAGTTTATAAGAATATTGAAAAAATTATGGCTATGGACGGCGTTACACCACATATTTACGGAAAACGAGAGACGAGGCCTTTCCGAAAGATGGGACACGTTACCATTGTTGATGAGAACGTTTCCAAAGCAAGGGAAACAGCCCAAAAGGTAAAGGAAACCATTTTGGTAATTAGCGAATAATTTAGAAGTTGTCAAAAACGTTTTTTATACATCATCAGATGAGAATATTGTTAGTATTTCTAATTTCAGCTGTTGCTTTTGGGCAAAATCTCAAAACAGATTGGCAAAAAGAAAATCTGAAAGGAAAAGTAAAATCCGTGGAAAGCATTGCATATCGGTACGTTGGTAACGAAGGTAAAAAGGAGGCTCTGTCCAACTTCAATACACAAGAAAAATATAACGACAAAGGATTTAAAATTTCCGGTCGAAGATTTACAAATGAGGGGAAAACCTCTGCAAGCTGGCGTTATTTTTATGATGATAAAAACCATCTGACAAAAGTTGAAATTCTAAATGAAAAGAATCAAGTAGAAGAAGTTTTAAAGTACATTTACGAAGCTAAAGTTCAGAAAGAGGAAGTTTTAGGTTATGATGCCTCAGGAAAACTCACAGGAAAGCAAGTTGCTTCGTATGATGAAAAGGGAAACAAAATCAATGAGTTATCCTTAACTGCTGATGGTGCTTTCTTATTAAGACAAGAAATTGTTTATGATGCAAAAAGCAACGTTTCGGAAAAAAGATTTGAGGATAAGGAGGGAAAGAAAGTTCTTTTGAAGTACGTTTACGACGACAAAAATAACATTATCGAAGAAAATTACTACGGAGAAGGGAATCAGCTTTATGGGCAAAAAATTTTCTCCTACAAATACGATTCAAAAGGCAACTGGACGCAACGCACTGAGCGTATTTATGATGTTGAAAGAGTTGTCACAGAAAGAAAAATAGAATACTTTTAAAAAGAGTGAATTATGTCAATGAATAAAAATACTGTTTTAGGATACGCCACACTTATAATGATTGTTGTAGGGGTGGGACTCATAGCTTTAGGAGCCTTCCGATATGATGATATCGCAGGATTTGGCTTTGCGGCTGTAGGCGTAGGTTTTTTTGCTATTGCTTGGGTATTCAACGCTTTAAAGGGAAGAGTTTAGGTTTAAAGATAAAAAAATATCATTGTTTTTTTGTGTTTTTCGATGTGTTTTTATAATTTTAGCACATCAAATATGAAAATTCTAAATAAAAAAACAATGAAAATAGGAATTCCAAAAGAAATTAAAAACAACGAAAACCGCGTTGGAGCTACGCCAAGTGGTGTTAGCGAATTGGTTAAAAACGGTCATACTGTTTATGTACAAAAAACAGCAGGGCAGGGAAGTGGTTTCTCCGATGAGGAGTACGTAAAAGCTGGTGCGATTATTTTACCAACAATTGAGGAGGTTTATGCAACAGCTGATATGATTTACAAAGTGAAAGAACCCATTCTTTCCGAATATGATTTGATACGTGAAGGTCAATTGATTTTCACGTATTTTCATTTTGCTTCGGAAGAGGCTTTAACTCACGCGATGATAAAGCAAAAGGCGGTTTGTTTGGCTTACGAAACGGTTACTGCTCATAATTCGCTTCCTTTACTAACCCCAATGTCAGAGGTTGCAGGGCGGATGGCTACTCAGCAAGGAGCTCGATTTCTTGAAAAACCTCAAGGGGGAAGAGGTGTACTTTTAGGGGGCGTTCCCGGAGTGAAACCGGCAAAAGTTTTAGTTCTTGGAGGCGGAGTTGTAGGTTACAATGCGGCGATTATGGCTGCCGGATTGGGTGCTGATGTAGTCATTGCGGATATTTCACTGCCAAGATTACGTGTTTTGGATACTATTATCCCGAAAAATATTGACACTCTGTTTGCTTCGACTTATAATATTCAAAATGAGTTGCCTTCTTGCGATTTGGTGATTGGTGCCGTACTGATTCCGGGGGCAAAGGCTCCACATCTTATCACCAGAGAAATGCTCAAATTGATGAAGAAAGGCTCTGTATTAGTGGATGTTGCTATTGACCAAGGCGGTTGCTTTGAAACATCAAAAGTGACAACGCATAGCGAACCGGTTTATGAGGTTGAAGGCATTGTTCATTACTGCGTAGCGAACATTCCGGGGGCTGTACCATACACTTCCACTTTGGCACTGACCAATGCAACCCTACCATATGCCATAGAACTGGCTAACAAGGGCTGGAAAAAAGCTTGTCAAGATGATAAGGGACTTGAAGAAGGCTTGAATGTCGTTCAAGGGAAAGTGACATACAAAGCCGTAGCCGATACCTTTGGATTGGAATATACTCCCGTTTGCGAAGTGTACTAACGAATCATTAAAATAAAAAGCAGTAGTTTTCTACTGCTTTTTTCTTTTCCTTTATTTTATATCCCTCACTTTTAGCTGCAAAGAAGTGTTTCCGTTCCAGTGATTTTCTTCGATGGAATACACAATTTCAAAGGGTTTGCCCGATTTTATGAGTTCCAGTTTGTGACCCAAGTTAAAACCCACCGCCGAGAAGAATTTTTCTCCGTTAAAATCCTTTAAAGTAAGACGAAGATGGCTGTTATCCTTACCGATTTGCTTTGCAAAACCTGTGTCAATCACGTTTTTGGCATAAAATACGGGAGCCATATTCTGCGGACCGAAAGGCTCAAACTGTTTTAAAATGTTAAACATCTTCGGATTAATTTTTTCCAACGGAAGTTCGGTGTCAATCACTATTTTGGGCGATTTTAATTCCTCAGGAAGTGTTTCTGCAACTACTTTCTCGAATTTTTCTTTAAAAAGAGGATATTTTTCAGGGAGAACTGTCAGTCCGGCAGCATATTTATGTCCTCCAAACTGCTCAATATATTCCGAACACTGCTCCAGAGCCTCATACACATCAAATCCTTGCACGGAACGCACCGAAGCGGCGTATTTTTCTCCGCTTTTTGTGAAAACTACCGTCGGGCGATAGTATGTTTCAATCAATCGGGAGGCAACAATGCCAATAACACCCTTATGCCAATGTGGAGCGTAAACAACTGTGGCTGCTTTTTCCTCTTCCTGATTGGTTTGTATTTGATTTAAAGCTTCTTGCACGATGGAAGCATCAAGGTCTTTACGTTCACTGTTAAAGGTTTCAATTTGTTTGGCTTTGGCAAAAGCTTGGCTATAAGAACTTTCCGTTAGGAGTTTAACGGCAAACATTCCGTGTTCGATTCTTCCTGCCGAATTGATTCGCGGAGCCAATCGAAATACAATATCCATCATTTGCACGGGTTTGGCTTCCAATCCTAACAAGGCGGTAAGCCCTACGGACGGATTTTCGTTCAGAATTTGTAATCCGTAGTGCATTATTACCCGATTTTCGCCCGTTACGGGAACAATATCCGCCCCGATGGCAACAGCAACCAAATCCAACAGCGGTTGTATCTGTTCAAACGGATTTCTCATTTGCTTATTGAGTGCCTGTACCAATTTGAAGCCCACACCACAGCCACAAAGCTCTTTATACGGATAATTACAGTCGGTTTGCTTAGGATTTAAGATAGCCACCGCCTTGGGAATTACTTGCGAAGGACGATGATGGTCGCAAATGATGAAATCAATGCCTTTTTCGCCGGCATATTGCACTTTTTCAACATCTTTGATACCACAATCCAAGGCAATGATGAGCGAAAATCCGTTTGCAAAGGCATAATCAACCCCTTGAAAGGAAACACCATAGCCTTCGGTGTATCGGTCGGGGATATATGTGCCAAGTTGATGCGTAAATCGGTTTAAATACAAGTACATTAGCGAAACGGAAGTTGTTCCGTCCACATCATAATCGCCATAAATGAGGATTTTTTCCTGTTTTTCAATAGCTTGTAACACTCTTTCCACTGCTTTTTCCATATCTTTCATCAAAAATGGATTGTGCAAGTCGGAAAGAGACGGACGAAAGAAGCTTTTTGCCTCTTCAAAATCGGAAATACCTCGCTGAGCGAGCAAAGTAGCAGGAATTTCGCTGAGGTTTAGTTCCTTTTGGAGCTTCTGTACGATTTCCGGATGAGGTTTGGGCTTAAATGTCCAGTGATGAGTCATATTGTTGAAAATTAGTGCGTTGTTTGGGTTTATTTTTTATGGAAAAAATAGAAGAGTTATCTCAAAAATTTTATTATCAGCAAGTTAATTGGTTTTTAAGATATGTAAGGTAACGATTTGGTAACGGAACTATTTTCATTGTTTTTACCTATTTTGGGTAGTAACTCAATGAGGCAAAGTTACAAACTATTTACATATTGTCAAAAAAATCTTACCTTTGCCCTGTGAAGCGGGTGCGGGGGACTTCTTCGGATGTTGATGCTTTTTCAAAAACGCAAGAGAAAAATCCTCAAACGAAAAACGAAAAACCTGCTTCCAAAAAAGAATCGCCTCGAAAGGTAAAATCCGATAATCTTTCGTATGAAACCCTATTTTTTAGGCAGGGGGACACATCGGCAAGAGAAGGGAAGTCTGTGTATATTCGCTCGGAATATCATCAACGTATTGCTCGAATTGTTCAAGTTATCGGTGAGGACAAAATTAGTATTTATACTTATTTGGATAATGTTTTAAAAGCTCATTTTGAGCAATATAAACAAGAAATTGCCGAAAGTTTTCAAGAAAAATACAAACCTATTTTTTAGTTATGGAAAAACTCATCACCATACTGCTGCTACTGATTATTTTTCTGTTATTATCGGAAAAATTTTCATTGAAAATCGAACGGAAAAAATATTCCAACCCCTTTCCCGAATCCCAAAAAACTCCTGAAAAGCCCGAGCAAAACACCTCTATAATGGGGAAAAGTAAATTTGTACCTCCAAAGCAGGAAAATCCATTAACAGAGGCTGAAAAACGGGCAATTTTAGCAGAGTTTGAGCAGAAAAATGAAAATTACTTACCTGATTTTGAAGATGAAGAAGAGGATTTACGAGCGATGCGAACTCCCGAGCAAGACAATGATTTTGCCACGGGCTTGTCTTTTGAGGATTTGGAAAAAGTAACTGATTTTCTAAGCCAAAATGCATCTTCTACCACTGAAAACAAAGAATTAGCCCAAAAAGTGGTTGGTACCAATCTATTGGAAGAAATTGAAAAAGCCCTACCTGAGGCTTCGCTAAAAGTAGCCCGACTTTTAGACGAAATTTTATCACAAACTCCCCAAAAAGAAAGTGATTTTGATATTGAGGAGTTTGTGTGAGATGTAATTAAAAAACTCTATGAAAAAATATTTTTTATATCACTGACATTCAGTTTATTGAAAGAATAATTAAATATTTTTAAACAAGAATTATTAGCTGTATTATTTTTATTTTATATTTTTGTGGATTGTATAAAAGTATTCATTATGGATAATCATCACCTAACTTTTAAAAAAAACATAGTAAATCTTGGATTTACTACAGAGGATGATTGCCTATACTTAATAGATAATACTGATAACTTAGCAGAGCCTCAAATTCAATTTCATTTGGATAAGGCTCGAAAATTAAGTGCTTCGGCTATCTACTTACGAAAACAACTTAATGGAAGCTACAAGCCTCAAGTATATCTGTTTGATTTTACCGATAGAAACTTTGAAGAGACAAATGAACCTGAGTTAGCTCAAATTCAGACTAATATATGGAGTAGTGGTGAAGTTCCATTAGCTTGTATCTTCTATAGAACAGAAATTAAAATTCTTGACTGCACAAAGCATATAACAAAAGAATATAAACCCGAATATTTAGTAAGAGAGTTAAAATTAACAGGAAAAACTCATGAGTTATATAACGAACAATTTGCCGTAAAAATAAAAAGTGGAATTTTTTGGGAAGAAGAAGAGCTAAAAAATAAATTTAAATTCCAAAATTCTGCTTATGATAAATTGATTGATAATATCCGTTATGTGTCGAAAAAGCTAACAACTGAGTTTACTACTATTTCAGTTGAAATAGTTAATAAAATAATTGTTCAATCAATACTGATAAAATATTTAGAAGAAACCATCGATAGTAATGGTAATGAATTATTATCAAAGAAATATTTTCAAAAATACAATGATGCCTTATCTTTTAGTGATGTTTTAAAACAACAAGGTAAATTTGTAGAACTTCTTTCGGATTTAAACAAAGATTTTAATGGAAATGTATTTAGATGGGATAGTGCAGAAGAAGATAATCTAAAAGAATTAGATTTGTCTATTCTTGCTGATTTATTATCAACTAATAAAACAGACTTGAATTCTAATCAACTAGAATTAGAATTTAACGATTGGAGGTATTTTGAATTTAAGTTTATTCCTGTTGAGTTGATTAGTCGTTTGTATGAAGAGTTTTTAGCAGAGGATAAACAAGATAAAGGATTGTATTATACTCCTTCGCATCTAGCAAAATTATTGGTTGATGAATGTATTCCGTTAAAAAAATATAAAGATATTGATTTAAAAGAATATACGATTTTAGACCCTGCTTGTGGTTCGGGAATTTTTTTGGTAGTGGCTTTTAAGCGATTAGTGCAGATATGGCGACTCCAAAATAATATGGCAACTCCAAATATTGATGATTTAAAATCAATTTTGAAAAACATTTACGGTGTTGATAAAGAGGAACAAGCAGTACGATTGGCATCATTCAGCTTGAGTTTGGCTTTGTGTAACGAATTGAATCCTATTACAATTTTAAATGAATTGAAATTTGATGATTTAACAAAAACAAATTTAATTCATTCTGATTTTTTTGAATGTAAAGCCATTGAAAATAAGAAATTTGATTTGGTAATAGGAAACCCGCCTTATGTTAGAGGAGGTACGAAAGATTTTGAAAAAAACACTACCAAATTTATTCAAAAAGAGATAGAAATTCCAAACAATCAAATAGCTTTAAAATTTTTGGGAGATTCGTACTCTTTCTTAAAGAAAAGAGGATTGCAGTGTCTATTGGTAAAATCTTCGGGAATATTATATAATACTGGATCAAGATTTTATTTAGAAACATTGCTCACTGAAACAAATGTTGTCCAAATATTAGATTTTACAGCTCTTGCAAGAAATAAATCATTATGGGATAACAAAAAAGTTTCTTTCTCTGTTGATGGAAAAAAGAAAGAAACTCCTCTAGAAGTGGAGACAGCTGCTATTTTTATTAAAGAAGGAAAGCCTAATTTTTCAAGAAATATATTACATTTAACATTCAGAAGAACAAAAGCTACTAAAGAGCGAATAATTTTTGAAATAGATGACTATGACTTACATTTTGTAAATCGTCAAACTGCGATAAGTAATAAATTTATTTGGAAAAATAACCTATTAGGAGGAGGAAGAATAAAACAAACAATTGAAAAATTGTCTAACACAAAAAAATTAGAAGAGTTTTTTGAAAATTATGGGATTTATGGAGAAGGTGTTGGAGGTGCTAAATCTTTACATAATGATGCTTTTTTAGGTGATAAAATAGAATCATCTTTTATAACACAACAGTATATTTCATCTTTTGAAGGATTGAAAGAAAAAGAAGTCTATAAATATCCTAACTTCTTAATTAAAGAGAATATTGAATTACCTTTTTCATATAATGATAAGCCAATAAAATTTTCAAATGAAATAGTTGGTTTTTATTCATCTGAAGAACAAAGATTAAGACAATTAGCATCTTACTTTAAAAGCAATATTGATGTTTTGAAATTCTATAATATATGTACGAGTGGTAAATTACTTGTTTATAAAAATACGGCTTGTAAACAAGAGGATATATTAAATCTTCCTTTTGATTTTAATATAAATCTTTTACTATCCGAAATGGATAATAAAATCATTAGTGATGTTAATAATATAATGCAAATGTTTATTCGAAATGGTGAAAATTCAAAAGCCTTACAACCAATAAAACAGCATAATTTATTTTCCATTATTTCAAATTATGGAACCGAATTTTCACGAGCATTAAATACGATTTATCAAAACGAAAGCCACAAATTTAGACTATCTGATGTCGTTCAGTTGAAAAATTCATTAATAGCAACTGTTTTTAAGTATGATAATGAAAATACAGAACCTAAATTCCATAAAGATTTGTCTGAATTAGGCATTCAAGGACTTACAACTAACGATATTTCGGTTCATTTATCGGTAAATAGGATAATAAAATTATATCCTGAAAAAGATACCATTGTTTTTGTAAAACCAAATCAATATAGGTATTGGCTTTCATTAACGGCTTACCGAGATGCAGATAAATGTTTTTCTGATTTTTCAAACGCAGGTTATTAGTATGATTGCAGAGGAAAATTTATACAATAAACAAGTTCCTAATATTAGTATTTCAGATATTGGTAAAATTTCTCTTATTAAGGAAATAATGAAACAATCTGTTGATAACTTTAAGTCCTATCTTCGTTCAGATTTTTATAATAAGAAAAATTTTAATGAAGATAGCTTTACACAAACTTATGTAGAACAAACTCAAATATTAATAAGAAATAGGGATTATCCTTTTAATGTAAGCTCTAGTTATCGTGATATTACCAATCAAAGTAAAGGTATATCAGATTTTTACTTTTATCCTAATGAAGAGGGAGTCTCCACTGCTTCTATTTTTTCAGTAGAAGCTAAACGATTACCTGCTCCTGAAAAATATAGAGAAAAAGAATATGTAATTGGAAGTAAAAATAACGGAGGTATTGAACGCTATAAAACTGAAAAACACGGCAAGGGCTTAAAAAAATGTGGTTTATTAGGTTTTGTAGAAAAAGAAAATTTTGATTATTGGAGTATAGCCATAAATAAATGGATTACTGAACTATCTGAAACTGACAATTCAAGTTGGAAAAGAGATGAAAGGTTATCATTAAAAGAGTCAAATTTAGATTTTGGTGTATTAGAATCCGTTGCTCATAGAACAAATGATGATATCCACTTGACCCATATTTGGGTTTCTATAAATACTTAAGACCACATAAAAACTATTCACTTCTAAGTGGTCTTTATTTCAACATCACTTTATTTCTAACACTTTTTCCATCACATCGAAGTAAGGCTGTTGGCTCCACAATTCTTTGTTTCCAATCACGTAACAGCGTTTTTTTGCACGAGTAAGAGCCACATTGAGCATATTAGGCTTTGAAGATGCCCATTGACGAGAACCAACTTTATCTGGATGACTTCCTAAAACAAGGAATACTACATCTGCTTCTTTTCCTTGGAATGTGTGAATCGTACCACATTGAACATTTTCGAAATTATTTAATGCTTCTCTGCATTTATCTGCAACTGCTTTAAAAGGAGATATTACATAAATATCCCCTAAATATGTTTTTCTTAATCCACTGATTTTTTCTTTGAGTAATTCAATTTCCTCATTAATAACTTGGCTATCTCCTGAACCATTACCAACAACATCAAACCAACAAGATTCACCAATATATTCTTGTTCGTTTTTATCTTTCGTGCCTTTTACCATTTGATTTTCGTACGCTATTTCATTGGCTATATCGACATTGGGTTAAAACATCTTCGGTGGGTTCTCAGTGGAAATCCAGTCCAAACATCTCCCATTTGTGTTCCGTATTTGGAAATTCTGTCGGCTAACTGTTGAGCAGAACCGTTGTATGGAGACCAAACAGAATCAATATTTTGATGTTTTATCAATCCATCAACCAAAGTTTTGGGAATAGTAACCACAGGCTCTACTTGTATTGGATCACCTACAATAACACATCGTTTTGAGCGTTGAATCAGACCTGCAACTGATTGAGGCGTGGCTTGTCCTGCTTCATCTATTAATAACCATCCGATTTGATTTTTTGCCATATTAGGAAACAATTTACTTGCCGAAGCTAATGATGTAGAAACCACTGGAACACAGAAAAAGAAAGTATCCCAAAGTGATTGTATTAGTTCTTCATCAATTTTCGCTCTACCTGTAATCATTTCAAAAAAAGAATTCAAATTATTTTTGAATTGTTTGGCGTTGTTAAGAATTGTATATTTATGAACTTCGAGAGCATTTAAAAATATTTCACTACGAAGTTTTGCTATAAATTCTGAATGATATGGAGAGAGTAAATGAATTTCTTTCAAATCTTTACCATAGAATTTTTCATCAAAAAGATTCTTTTCCTCAATTTTGTAATCTTGGGTAAGTTGAGATTTTAAGTTTTCATATTCTTTTTCAAATCTCTCAATTTGATTTAATTGATTTTGAAAGCTTTTGAGTTGATTTTCAACAATATTCAATTCAGAACTCTTTTTCTCAATTTGAGAGTTAAGTTGCTTTATTTCCGATGAAATACTATCAAATTCGCTTAAAATCTCACTTATTTCATTGTTCCATTTTTTATAATTTTCTGTATTAAACAACTTTTGGAAGAAAAAGAAAATAGGCTTTTTATTATTATGAAGAACTTGATTCTTCAATCTCTCTTCTCCTGACATATTGATAAAGCCTATTGCTCTATCCTCACTCATTGCCGAATCTTGAACTTTGAACCAAACGTCGTTTTCATTGGAGGCATACTTGTTTATATCAATCCACGAATGTTTGTAATTAAAATGCTCCGGAATGTTGCCCTGTTGGTCTATAATGGCATACAAATGTCCGTCTTCAACTTTTTTGCGTACAATTAAATAGAATTTTCCTTTGTATTTGAAAACATCATTATCTCTAAAATAGTTACAACTATCGTATTCTTTAGCAAAAAATATGGTTCTGTTTTTTATCTGAAAACCTTTTGATAGCTTATCCGAAGGTACAAATTCATATTTTGGTTTTTTATAAGGAGGAGAATGTAAAACACAACTGTAATTTATTTCTTCTTTAGTTGAAATTTTCCAGTTTTTATCTACCGAAAATGTGTAATAATGCTCATCAAATGCACTATAAATCACTTTTCCTCTAATCGGAGAAAAACTTTCAATGTAAATACTGGTATGAATTGGCTTAACGAGGGTTTGCATCGTTTTTTTATTCATAAGTCCCAATTTTCTATCCACGTAAAATGGGAGAATATCATTAGGATTTGTGTTTTTACAATTGGCAAAAAGTTCCTCAAGTTCTTTGCGTGCTTCTTCTTCCGTTTGTGAAAAACCACAAAAAGAAGTTAAAAATAAAATGATAAAACATACCTTTTTCATAGTTGCTCGTTTTGTTTTATGTTGTTACCCCACAGATTTCACGGATTAACACAGGTTTTTTACGATTAGTTTGTTATAATTGTTTTTCTGTGCAAATCTGTGTTATCTGTGGGAGTGTTTTCGTTATTATTTCTCACAGATTTCGCGGATTAACGCAGATTTTTTTGTCTGGTTTGTTATAATTGTTTTTCTGTGTGAATCCGTGTAGTCTGTAGGATTGCTTTTTATTTTATTTTCTCACAGATTTCGCGGATTAACCCAGATTTTTTGTGTCTGGTTTGTTATAATTGTTTTTCTGTGTAAATCTGTGTTATCTGCGGGAGAGTATCTCAATTAGTATCCTACTTTTTCACGTACTCTTTTCAGGACTTCGTTGGCCGTTTTTTGGGCTTTGAGGGCTCCTTCTTGCAATATTTTTTCCAACTCGTCGAGATTTTCCATATAATAATTGAATTTTTGGCGTGGCTGGGCAAATTTTTCAAGCAAAAGTTCGTAAAGAGCTTGCTTGGCGTGTCCGTAGCCGTAATTTCCCGCCAAATAATTAGCGTGCATTTGCTGGGTTTGCTCCTCCGATGCAATCAATTTATACAAAGCGAAGACGTTGCACGTGTCGGGGTTTTTGGGCTCTTCAAGTGGCGTGCTGTCGGTTTGTATTGCCATTACTTGTTTGCGGAGTTGCTTCTCCGGAAGGAAAACATTAATGAAATTATTACGCGATTTACTCATTTTTTCGCCGTCTGTTCCGGGGATTATCATAATGCGTTCCTCGATTTTCGCTTGCGGAAGCACGAAGGTTTCTCCCATTTGATGATTAAAACGCGAAGCGACATCTCTGGTAATTTCAAGGTGTTGCAATTGGTCTTTTCCTACGGGAACTATCTCAGCATCATAGAGTAAAATGTCGGCGGCCATCAGCATTGGATAAGTAAAAAGCCCTGCGTTGACGTCTTCGAGGCGGTCAGCTTTATCTTTGAACGAGTGGGCAAGGGTCAGACGCTGATAAGGGAAAAAGCAACTTAAATACCACGAAAGTTCGGTAGTTTGCGGAACGTCGCTTTGGCGGTAGAAAACTACTTTTTCTATGTCCAGCCCAAAGGCAAGCCACGTGGCAGCCACGCTGTAAGTGTTGAAACGAAGTTCTTCTCCGTTTTTAATTTGAGTGAGCGAGTGCATATCCGCAATGAATAGAAAGGACTCGTTTTTAGGGTCTTGTGCCATTTGCATTGCTGGAAGGATAGCCCCTAAAATGTTTCCTAAATGCGGAGTTCCAGTGCTTTGTATGCCTGTTAGTATTCTTGCCATATTTCTCTGGGTTTTCAAATTATTAAAGTGGACAAATTTACAAAAACATTTTCAATTTTTTTTATACCTTTGTAGCTCAATCAAAATTAAAGTTATATATGCGACCTTACATTTTAGCTGAAACCAATTGGAAAGCGATTAAAGAAACACAATTTTCCGTTGCCATACTTCCGTGGGGAGCTACCGAAGCTCATAATTATCATCTTCCGTATGCCACTGATGTTATTGAATCGGAGTGCATTGCCGCCGAATCGGCTCGGATTGCGTGGGAACAGGGTAGCAAGGTGATTGTATTGCCAGCTATCCCCTTCGGAGTGAATACAGGGCAGGCCGACATTACGCTGGATATCAACATCAATCCCAGTACACAGCTTATTCTTCTGACGGACATTGTAGAAACACTCAATCGGCAGGGAATACACAAGCTGGTTGTTCTCAATAGCCACGGAGGGAATGATTTTAAACCAATTCTACGTGAATTAGGGCTTAAATTTCCTAAAATGTATATTTCTTTATGCAATTGGTTCCAAAATTCTGAGAAGAAAAACTATTTTGATAACGTAGGAGACCACGCCGATGAGATGGAAACTAGCCTTTTGATGCATCTGCGTCCTGATTTGGTACTTCCTTTGTCGCAAGCAGGTGACGGAGCCGAAAACAAGCACAAAATAGCCGAATTTACGCAAGGGTGGATGTGGGCAGAGCGTCAGTGGAGCAAAGTTACAGCAGATACAGGTATTGGCAATCCCAAACTCGCCACAGCCGAAAAAGGAAAGCGTTACTTTGAGTATATTACAAAAAAAATAGGGAATGTTTTGGTGCAATTGGGCAAATTAGATACTGAGAATCCGTACCAATAGTATTTTTTTTTGTACGAAGCGAATTATTTTTATATCTTGCAGAACTTTTTTTAATTACTCTACAAAGAAATAATAGTTATGACAGCAGAAAGATTATCATCTGAAAAAGCGATGGAGCTTGAAGACAAACACGGAGCACACAATTATCATCCGCTTCCTGTGGTTTTAAGCAAGGGCGAAGGAGTTTACGTTTGGGATTTGGAAGGAAAGAAATATTTTGACTTCTTGTCGGCATACTCGGCGGTAAATCAGGGGCATTGCCACCCCCGAATCGTCGGCGTGATGACAGAGCAAGCTCGGACACTCACCCTTACCTCGCGTGCCTTTTATAATGATAAATTAGGCGTTTACGAAAAATATGCAACCGAATATTTTGGCTTTGACAAGATGTTACCGATGAACACGGGGGCAGAAGCCGTAGAAACAGCTATCAAAATATGCAGAAAGTGGGCATACGAACGAAAGGGAGTGCCTGAGAGCCAGGCCGTCATCATAGTTTGCGAGCAAAACTTCCACGGGCGAACTACCACAGTGGTTTCATTCTCGTCGGATAAGAATGCGCGAAAAAATTTCGGACCATATACACCCGGATTTATCATCATTCCGTATGATGACTTGCAAGCACTCGAAAAGACATTAGCAGAAAATCCGAACGTAGCTGGATTTTTGGTAGAACCCATTCAAGGAGAAGCGGGCGTGTACGTTCCGTCGGACGGATTTCTCAGCGGAGCAAAAAAACTCTGTGAAAAACACAACGTACTGTTTATCGCCGATGAGGTACAAACGGGAATTGCCCGTACCGGAAAGCGATTGGCTGTTGACCACGAAAACGTGAAGCCTGATATGTTGGTGCTGGGCAAAGCCCTCAGTGGCGGAGCTTATCCAGTAAGTGCCGTACTTGCCGATGACCATATTATGGGAGTGATAAAGCCAGGGCAACACGGAAGTACCTTTGGAGGGAATCCCGTAGCGGCTGCCGTTGCGATTGAAGCCTTACAAGTTGCCGAAGACGAAAACTTAGCTGAAAATGCTCAAAAATTGGGTGAAATCTTCCGTAGGGAAATCGGAGAGTATATCAAAAATTCAAATATTGCATCGCTGGTACGCGGAAAGGGACTGTTGAATGCGGTAGTTATCAACGATACGGAAGAAAGCGACACGGCGTGGAACATTTGTTTGCGTATGCGAGATAAAGGACTGCTGGCAAAGCCCACACACGGTAATATTATTCGTTTTGCACCACCTTTGGTAATGAGCGAAAGCCAGTTAAAAGAATGTATTGACATTATCATAAGCACATTAAAGGAGTTCGAAAAATAATTTAAAGTGTACATATATGGAAAATCAATTAAATTCATCTTGGGGCGATAACAAAAAGTTAGAAGTTACGCCGTTTATTAAAGATACTCTTTCAGAAACAGCAAAATGGGCGAAGTTTCTGGCTATCGTAGGTTTTGTAGGGATTGGATTTTTATGTTTGGTAGGTATTTTTACACTTGTTATAGGGGTATTTCATTCATTCGGTTTGCTTACGATTTATTTAGTTCCTGTAGGATTAATGAGCTTCATAATTGCTTTCATTTACTTCTTTCCAATAAGATATCTGTACAATTTTTCGACAAAGATGAAAAACGCTTTGACTCTTACGGATGATCAAGCTTTTTCGGAGAGTTTTTCTGCTTTAAAATCACATTATAAGTTTGTAGGAATCCTTATGATTATTGTTGTTTTAATATATCTCATAAACTTTTTTATGTTTTTTTTGGAAGCAATATTCGGGGAGACGGTATTGTTGTAAATTTTTAAGTTAAACAACTTTTTTTTGATTTTGACCTTGCAGGGATGTAAGGTCAAATTTTTTTTTAATAGGAAGCAAACTTTTTTCTGACGTCTTACCATTTTAAGACAACTCGGTAAAGCAGATATTTATAAGATATCCGAATTCCCTTGACAGAAAATTTTTCTTTGTTTGCTTGAAATAAAAATGCGTACTGCTTACAAATTAGTTTTTTTAAGATAATAGAAAATTACAACTCTGAGAATAATTCTTTGAAAATAGGTTTTTATCCTTATTGGAAGAATATAATATATATAATTATAAGAAATTATTTCGATTGCATCTGTAAAATGTTTCCGAAAATGAAAATCTGTTTGGAAAATAATAATCAGAGTGTTTTTTTATAAAAATCCAAACAGAAAACTATCAGCAAAAAGTTTTCTGACATAAATCCGAATAGAAAGTTATAAGCAAAAAGTTTTTTTGAGAAAATCTGAATGGAAAGCTGTTGGAGAAAAGTTTTCCTACTATGTAAAAAATAATGCCGAGAAAACTTTTCTTTTGACAAATGGAAATTCAACCTAAATGTAAAAAACAATCTTTTGCAAATTTCAATCCGAACAAAATCATTCAAGAAAGTTGCTAAATGATTGTTAAATAATTTGTTATTTACAAAAAAGTGAATTATCTTTGAGGCATATTTGATTCTTAAAAGAAAACACGTATGAAAACAACAAAACTAATTTTCAGTTTCTCAAAACTAAGGAATAGCGAGTATCCGTTAGTTGTAGAACGTATTTTGGAGATTGTTGCAAAGCACAATCTGGAAGAATTAGCTTTGAAAAAGGCGTATGACAGGGTTGCACTACTTCAACCAGAATTGGAAAAAATCAAAATTCAGGAAAAAGCAAGTGGTTTTACAACTGAAATAGCTGCGGCGAATAAGTTGCGGGATAAAATAACGATAGTTATTTTCAATTTGGTGAATAATTTCAAACAATTAGGGATTTCGCCTTACTCCGATAATGCGAAAGTACTTCATTTGTGGCTGTCAAAGTATGGAAAAGGCATTGTTAAGGAAAATAATACCTCACAGACGGAGAAAACGAACCAGTTAATCGCTCAGATGGAAGCAGATGAAGCTATTAAAAAGGCACTTTCTAACTTGCATCTTACCGATTTACTCAACCGACTCAAGAAAGCCAATGAGGAATTTGAAAGACTTTTCCGCTCCCGCACCTCGGAAATTGCCGGCATACCCGAAGTAGATGCAAAAGCCATTAGGCAACAAGCAGACAAGGAGTTGAACAAACTTTTTGTAGCAATCGATTTCTGTGCATCGGAATACGAGGATAAAGATTACAAACCGCTAATTAGCGAGTTGCAGGAATTGCTTAATTATCATAAAACACAAATTAAAGCAAGAAAGAATAAGAAAACACTCCCTGATGTTGCTTAACTTGCAATGAAAAGTGTGTTGGTTTAAGAACTTGATAAATGAATTTAGATAAGAAAAGGAGTTGAGGTCTTGTTTTTCAAAGGCTTTGGCTCTTTTTGTTTAACGCAGGTACAAAATTTGATTCGGATTGCGATGAATTTATACCAATGATGGAATATATATTGTAATTTTGTTGCGGTAAAAACAGTTTTTTGCTTTGCGTCACTTCGAGTGATTTGCGTAAAGGTAGTGGAGCAAATCGTATCGAGAAGTTTGGAGTTTGGTTCTCGATACAAATTTTATTTTCGCTTTGCTTCAATAAAATTCACTCGAACCGCGAGAGGTTATTTTTTGGGTATCTTTGGTAAAAACAGTTTTTTGCTTTGCGTCACTTCGAGTGATTTGCGTAAAGGTAGTGGAGCAAATCATATCGAGAAGTTTGGAGTTTGGTTCTCGATACAAATTTTATTTTCGCTTTGTTTCAATAAAATTCACTCGAACCGACGAGAGGTTATTTTTTGGATAATAGAGAAAAAACGTGATGTAATTCTACTTTATTTTTCAGTTTTATGAAAATAGGAAAAAGAAAACTTGTAAAATTTTTGAGTTGGAAGTCCAAACACCTTACCAATCATCAATTCATATTGATTTTGTGTGCCATTATAGGTATTGTGTCGGGTATTATGGCGGTTTTCATCAAAAAGTTTACATTGCTGATTCAACATATATTACAAAATGGCTTGGTGGCATCGTATCATAGGGCTTTCTACTTTTTTTTCCCTACGATAGGCTTTCTGATAGTATTTTTCATTATAAAATACCTGATAAAAAAACGTCCCGAACCGGGAATCCCATATACTTTGTATGCGATTTCACGTCTGAAAGGGCTAATCCCTCCGAAACAGATGTATGCGAGCCTTATTACAGCTCCGTTCACGGTGGGTTTTGGTGGTTCTGCGGGTTTGGAAGGTCCTATGGTAATTTCAGGAGCAAGTTTCAGCTCATATATAAGCAAGCTGTTTCACATTAATCAATCGGAACGAATGTTGCTCATTGCGTGTGCTTGTTCGGCAACAATGGCGGCAATGTTTAAGGCTCCGGTAGCTGCAATAGTGTTCGCAATTGAAGTTTTTAGCTTGGATTTAACCTTATTATCACTTCTTCCGCTGATGGCTTCCTCCTTGCTGGCTGTTTTGACCTCGTATTTCTTCTTAGGAAATGAAATTCTGATGCCAATTAACTTAGATGGTGAGTTTACTTTAAGCGATGTACCTTACTATGTGCTATTAGGCGGATTGACGGGCTTGATTTCAATCTATTTTTGTACAGCCTACCAGCGAATTATATCCTATTTTGAAGAAATAGACTCCTATTTGAAGCGTCTGTTCTTTGGCGGATTGATGTTGGGTTTGGTAATCTTTTTTATTCCTCCACTCTACGGGGAAGGGTTTGAGGTGATGAATACGCTCATTAGTGGCAATCCGAAAGACGTGCTTCAGAATGCTTTTAACTGGGAAGTTGAAGGAGCGTGGTCTATTATCGTGCTGATGATGGGTCTGGTTCTTTTCAAAGTCGTAGCGATGGCAACTACGGTAGGAGCAGGCGGAGTAGGAGGAGTGTTTTCGCCGGCTCTTTTTACGGGTGGTATATTAGGAAACCTATTTGCAAGAATCGCCAATCAGTTGGAAATATTCGGACACTCGGTGCCGCTGGCAAGTTTTACATTGGTGGCAATGGCAGGGCTTGTAGCCGGAGTGTTGCACGCTCCCTTGACGGCTATTTTCCTCATTGCGGAGCTCACGGGCGGATATACGCTATTTATCCCACTGATGATTGTAGCCTCCGTTTCATTTGCTCTGTCCAAATACTATATAAAACACTCGCTTTATACCAAGCGTCTGGCTTTAGAGGGGAATCTTATCACGCACGATAAAGATCAGAAAGTTCTCACGCTGATGGATATCGAGTCCGTTATCGAAAAAAATCTTATCCCAGTAACAGCACAGATGACGTTAGGGGAGTTGATAGATAACGCGGTGATAAAATCAAACAGAAATGTATTCCCTGTGGTTCACCCAAGTACAAAAATTCTTGAAGGGCTTATCTTGCTGGATAATATACGCACGATAATGTTCAAACACGAGTTCTATGAAATTGTAAAGGTGAAAGATGTGATGCAATCTCCCCCTGATATCATCCGATTGGAGAAAGACAAGATGTCGGATATTATGGATAAATTTCAAAAGACCAATGCGTGGAATTTGCCTGTAGTAAAAGAAGGTGTTTATGTGGGATTCATATCGAAATCCAAGCTCTTGACCGCCTACCGCAAAAATTTGATTTATTTTTCTACTTAAAATCAATCAGAAATCTATAAGAAAACAAAAAGCAACAAGCATTCCGTTTGGATAGTTATCGCTTTTTTATATTTTTTGACCATTTTATACGAATTTGAAAAATATTCGCTTTTGAATTATTGTTTTATATCCCCCTTGCCCCCTTAAAAGGGGGATTTAAGAGTTTTATTTTTAAATTTTATGAGAATTATACATCTTCAATAGGTTTTTTATTCCCCCTTTGAAGGGGGTAGGGGGATGTTATTTGTTATTTAATAAGAAACCTATAAGAAAACAAAAAAGCGATAAGCATTCCATTGGGATAGTTGTCGATTTCTTTTTTCTGTGATATTTATTATTTGACTTGATAAATATGTACCGTTTTGTCAGGCTGAGCGTAGTCGAAGCCTTGCAAGTAAAAGCTTCGACTTCGCTCATCTTGACACTCTGATATTGTCAAAATGTTTTTAGATAGTATTTTAATTTGAAAGATGTATTAAAACAAAAAGCGACAAGCATTCCGTTTGGATAGTTATCGCTTTTATAATTTCTTTGATATTTATTATTTGACTTGATAAATATGTACTGCTTTGTCAGGCTGAGCGTAGTCGAAGTCTTGTGAGTAAAAGCTTCGACTTCGCTCAGCTTGACACTCTGGTATTGTCAAAATGTTTTCAGATAGTATTTCTGCCTGAAAGATGTATTAAAACAAAAAGCGACAGACATTCCGTTTGGATAGTTATCGCTTTTTTATATTTTTTGACCATTTTATACGAATTTGAAAAATATTCGCTTTTGAATTATTGTTTTATATCCCCCTTGCCCCCTTAAAAGAAGGATTTAAGAGTTTTATTTTTTAATTTTATGAGAATTATACATCTTCAATAAGTTTTTTATTCCCCCTTTGAAGGGGGTAGGGGGATGTTATTTATTATTTACTCTGAAAATATTAAGAAAATAAAGAAGCGACAGCTATTCCATTTGGAAAGTTGTCGCTTTTTTTATTTTTTTTGATATTATTATTTAACTTGATACGTATGTGCTGTTTTGTCAGGCTGAGCGTAATCGAAGCCCTGCAAGTAAAAAGCTTCGACTACGCTCAGCCTGACATTTTACCTCTGTTAAAAAGGTTTTCGAATAGCATTTTATTTTGAAAGATGTTACTCTATCGGTTTTTGTACATCTGGTCATAGTATTTTTGGTAGTCGCCACTGGTGATAGTATCCAGCCAATCCTGATTTTCCAAATACCATTTCACGGTGAGGCGAATTCCTTCTTCGAACTGTAAGGAAGGCTCCCAGCCGAGCTCATTCTTAATTTTTGTGGCATCGATAGCGTAGCGAAGGTCGTGTCCTGCTCGGTCAGTAACAAAGGTAATGAGTTTTTCAGAGGTTCCTTCGGGGCGACCCAGCTGCTTATCTACTTCCTTGATGATGACGCGTATCAAGTCGATGTTTTTCCACTCGTTAAAGCCCCCGATGTTGTACGTATCGCCAATTTTGCCCTTGTGGAATATCACGTCAATTGCTCTGGCGTGGTCTTCAACGAAGAGCCAATCTCGCACATTTTCGCCACGTCCGTAAACCGGTAGTGGCTTGTTATTCCGAATGTTATTGATGAATAATGGGATTAATTTCTCAGGAAACTGATAGCTTCCGTAGTTGTTGGAGCAGTTGGAGATAACTGTCGGAAGTCCGTAGGTATCTTGATAGGCTCGAACGAAGTGGTCGGACGAGGCTTTCGATGCCGAATAGGGCGAATGTGGGTCGTACTTTGTGTTTTCGGTGAAAAGCGTGTTGTCCATCTGCAAAGCACCGTAAACCTCATCGGTGGAGACGTGGTAGAACAGTTTCCCGTCCCAATTGCCGTTCCAAACCTCACGTGCTGCCTGTAGGAGTGATAGCGTACCCATAACATTGGTCTTCGCGAAGGTAAAAGGGTCTTTAATACTGCGGTCTACGTGGCTTTCTGCTGCCAAATGGATAATTCCGCTGATGTTTTTGCTCTCTATGAGTTGTTTCATAGCCTGAAAGTCGCAGATATCAGCCTTTACGAACTCGTAGTTAGGTGATTTCTCTATATCTTTGAGGTTTTCCAAGTTTCCGGCATAGGTTAGTAAATCCAAATTGATGATTCTGTAGTCAGGATATTTGTTTACAAACAACCGAACCACGTGTGAGCCTATAAATCCAGCTCCGCCTGTTATTAAAATATTTTTTTTCATTTAAAGTGCTTTTTAAGTAACCAAAAACCAATTAACAAGTACCAAGTTAGTTTGATGTGTATTGATTTCTATTTTTTTAATTTCATTTTATTATAGATTGAAGCTAAAATATTCTTCAATTCGTTACTCTCCTGTTTTAAAGTTAGCTGTGTTTCAAAAAGATGGCAATGGTTCTGATTGTCAGACTGAGCGTAGTCGAAGTCTTGTAATAATAAGACTTCGACTACACTCAGTCTGACAAAAAAAACCTCCTTTTTATATTTTTTTCTTAGAGCTTCCTAATATGTTTTTTCACAATGAAATAAACGAGTTCATTATCATCACACAAGATTTAAATCGTTACTTCAATTTGATTTCCTTCTATGCCAATAATGCTACTTTCGTAATACCCATCTCCTGTTGTTCTGGGGTTGCTTATAATCTCAAATCCGTCAATCCTTAGTCTTTCCGTAAGCGAATTTACTTTTTCCTTACTTCCTACACTAAAAGCTATGTGAATATAACCTGTTTGTGTTAAGTGTTTTTCGTTGTCAATCATATAAGGTCTTGTCATTATTTCAAGGCGTGTTCCGTCATCGAATGAAATAAAATATGAACGGAAATTTGTTTTTTTATTATGGTATTCCTCATTAGATTTTCCATCAAAATATTTTACAAAGAACTCCTTTGTCTTCTCCAAGTCATTTACGTAAAGAGCTATGTGGTCTATTTTCATATTATATTCTTTTTATACTTTTCACTTTATCCTTTATACTTTTTATTTCATTTCCCTTTCAAAGCCTCTTTCCAATGTGAAATTGTATAATTAAAATCGTTTTTTAGCTTTGATTTGTCCAAAACCGAATAACTTGGACGTTTTACCTTACTTGGGAATTCGCTCGACAAGCAGGGTTTTACAATGCAGCTGCTTCCCGATATAGTAACGATTTCGGTTGCGAAGTCGAACCACGAACACACGCCTTCATTCGAGAAATGATACACCTCGCGTTTGCCTTTGAACAAATCTTTCTCAATGACATAGACGATAAATTCAGCTAAATCGCGAGCATTCGTAGGCGTCCCGACCTGGTCGAAAACTACTTTTAGTTCATTTCGTTCAGAACTCAATCGTTGGATGGTTTTTACGAAATTATGCCCGAAGGAAAGCGAGTACAACCACGAAGTGCGGATAATAAGATGGTCAATATCCGCATTTTGGATTGCTTTTTCGCCATCTAATTTGGTTTTTCCGTACACGCCCAAAGCTTTGGTTGGGTCGGTTTCGGAATAAGGAGTGTTTTTGTCGCCTGCGAAAACATAATCGGTTGATATATGGATAAGTACGATGTTGTTTTCTTTACAGATTTCAGCCAGATTACGCACCGCAATGTGATTGATTAAGTCGGCGGTTTGGGCATCGTCTTCGGCTTTGTCCACATTGGTGTATGCCGCACAATTAACGATGATTTGAGTGTTGTTTTTCCTCACGAAATCCGAAACAGCTTGCGAATCAGAAATATCCAAGTCCGAAGCATCGGTAAAGATATAATTCCCGATTTTGGTTTTAATATTTTGAATTTCAGAACCTAATTGCCCACCGGCTCCAGTTACTAAAATGTTTTTCATTGTTTTAGATTGTAAATTATTCGTACAAATTCACATTAAAATCGAAGTGATAAGCGTCTTTCAAAAGCGGACTTTCTTTGTCTTTTTGCGAAAGAATAACGGCTTCGGCAGGTATTTTCCAATCAATCCCGATAGCGGGGTCGTTCCAAAGGATGCTTCCTTCTTCTTCGGGAGTGTAGTAATTGTCGCATTTATATTGAAAAATGACTTCCTCGCTTAGCACGGCAAATCCGTGAGCAAACCCTCTGGGAACGAACAATTGTCGCTTGTTTTCGGCAGAAAGTTCAACGGCTACGTGCTTGCCAAAAGTAGGCGAACCCTTGCGGATATCGACCGCTACGTCCAAAACTTTTCCTGCTACCACACGCACCAATTTTGACTGACAAAAAGGTGGTTTTTGGAAATGAAGCCCGCGTAAAACGCCGTAACGCGATTTTGACTCGTTATCCTGCACGAAAGTAGTATTACAAATCTGTTCTACAAACTTTTGCTGTGAAAACGATTCAAAAAAATATCCTCGCTCATCGCCAAAAATTTTCGGTTCAATGATGATAACGTCTTTTATTTCTGTTTGGATAATATTCATAGGTTACTTGTAATCAGAAATTTAATTTAAAATAATATCTTTTTAACCACTCTCGATACAGCGGGTCTTGAAAAGTCAAAACACCTCCCACGTCATCTAAAACGTCCTTATCTACTAAAGCTCTTTTTAGCTTGACCACATTGGCAGAGGAGCCCAATTTATAAGTGTCCATCACTTTTTTAGAACTCAAATTTTGCTCTCCATTAAGCAATGCTTTTAAAAATCCTAACTGAGTATTAGTCAAGGTTTCTGTCAGTGTTATAAAAAGTAAGCTAAGTTGTTGTATCAGGCTTTGATGGGTACTCTCAATAATCTTTTTATTGCTTTTTTGTACTGTTCTAAGCCATACTTGTTGAGCTAATTGCTGCACATAATATGAGTGATTATCAACAAGTTCTACAATTTTTTTAGCCTGACTATCTGTGATTTGTTTGTTGGTTTCTTCAAAACGTTGCTTAATGAAATTTACCCATTCTTTAGTGTTAATTTTTTCTAAAAAAATAATATCACCAAACTTATAAAAAGGCATTGATGTATCTGTAAAAACTTCTATCAGCATATGTCGCTTACTACCATAAAAGCAATATGAAACGTGCTGATGTCGCTGAAAATGAGCTCTTAATTTCTTCTGAAACGATAAACTATCTGAAAAAGAGGCTATGTTCTGAAATTCATCAAAACAAACCACAATTTTGACACCTTTCTTTTGTGCGATATTCTCTGCTAAGTTCAAAATATCATCCGGATTTTTCTGTAATTCTTTCCACGAGATACCAAACTGTAACGAAGTTTCATCGTTTGAGGCTAATGAAACTTGTGGTAACAATTGTGAAAGAAATTGCTTTGCATTTGTTACAAAATCATCCCACCGTGAAGAAGTAGCTTTTAAAACTGCGTTAGTGAAAGAGATATAAAACTCCTCTTCTGTACGTATATTAAAAAGGTCTAACTTGCATATTTTTAATGTTTTATCATTCTGAAATGATTCGGAAACTTTTTCTACCAAAGAAGATTTTCCCCATCTACGAGGAGAAATCAGGATTACATTCGTCCCTGACAAAAAACGTTGTCTTAATGATTTTATTTCCTCTTGTCGATTGACAAAATCTGTTTTCAGAATAATCGTTCCGAATGCAAATGGTGTGTTTGTAAGTACCTCCTGCATAACCAAAATTTTTTGCAAAGGTAAAAAGAACTTTTTATCTTACCAAAAGGTAAGTTACCTAAAGGTGATAAAAAATTATTTCAATAAATCAATTAAGTATTGTCCGTATTGGTTTTTAAGCATCGGTTGAGCTAATTCTCTGATTTTTTCTGCTGAAATCCAGCCTTTTTTGTAAGCGATTTCTTCCAAGCAGGATATTTTAAGTCCTTGACGTTTTTCGATGGTTTCCACAAAGTTAGAAGCCTCAGAAAGAGAGTCGTGTGTACCTGTATCAAGCCACGCAAATCCTCGTCCTAATAATTGGACTTTCAGTTCATTATCTTTCAAAAACTCCTGATTTACAGTGGTAATTTCCAATTCCCCGCGTGCCGAAGGCTTGATGCTTTTAGCTACTTTTACTACTTTATTCGGATAGAAATACAGCCCAACAACGGCATAGTGGGACTTGGGATTTTCGGGTTTTTCTTCGATGGAAAGTACGTTTCCTTCTGCGTCAAATTCGGCAACTCCGTAACGTTCAGGGTCTTTTACCCAATAACCGAAAACGGTTGCTTTACGGTCTTTCTGGGCAGTTTCCACAGATTGCAGAAGCATTTTGGTGAAACTTTGTCCGTAAAAAATGTTATCGCCCAAAACCAAGCAAACATCTTCATTTCCAATGAATTGCTCTCCAATTATGAAGGCTTGTGCCAGTCCGTCGGGTGAGGGCTGTTCGGCATAGGAAATGGAAATTCCGTAATCGCTTCCGTCTCCTAAAAGTCGCTGAAAACCAGGCAAGTCTTGTGGAGTGGAAATTACCAAAATCTCCCGAATGCCTGCTAACATCAACACCGAGAGCGGATAGTAAATCATCGGTTTGTCATAAATGGGGAGTAACTGCTTCGAAACACCTTTCGTGATAGGGTAAAGCCTTGTTCCTGAGCCTCCTGAAAGAATAATTCCTTTCATAGTATTTAATTATTTTGTGTAAAAAACCTGTTCCATTGTGTGCCACCATTCTCCTTCTTTAAGTTCCAAAGATTGTTGGCAAGGGTCGGTTTCTGCCCACCAACGTTGAGTTTCGGGGTCGGCAGCCATTTTTTGCATATCTTCCTCAAAATTTTCGCCAATATATTCAAAATAAGCAAAAAGGAGCTCATTATTCAATAAAAAAATGGAATAATTTCGGATATTACATTCGTGAATTTTATCCAAAACAGATTGCCACGGATTGGCGTGCAATTCCCGATAATAAGCTAATTTTTCGGGTTTTACCTTGATAACTTGTCCAAATCGTTTCATAATTTACTATCTTCTTATTCTGATTTTTAGTGCTTTTTCAATAGGAATATCCGATAAAACCACCAAATAACCTCCTCCTCCTGCACCACTGAGTTTATAACCAACTACTGTTTCGGGTAAAGAAGCAATTTCCTTACGAATTTCGTCATTTAACATATTGGGATATAAAGCAACTTGTGCATCAAAAGAAGTGGTCATCGCTTTTCCTGTGGCTTTTAAGTCTTTTTGAAGTAAGGATGCCCAGAGTTGTTGTGCTGCCTCGGATAGTTTTTTTACTTTTTCGGGGGTAACATCTGCTCCTTCTGTTACGTGAAGATCACTATGTCGAGGCTGTAAAGGCAACAGATACAAATGTTCTTCAATCCAAGAAAGTAAATCACTTGATAAATTTTTCTCAATTTTTTCTGGCCAAAAACCTCCTTCGTACCAATAGTAGTTAAGCCCAGGGAGTACTATTCCGAGTGCATCTTGCGAGCCACTGATATAATCTTCTCCGGGAAAATTTTCATATGAAAACAAAACCTTGGCTAAATGCTCTCTATCTCCTTCAGGGATATCAGTATGCCAAAGCTCAATGGCTTTTTTACGCGTACTTGTAGACATTCCGCTGCGGTCATTGAAATCATAATCTGGTTCAATACAAATAGTTATAACAGGACCTGCACAAAATTTAGATACCGTAGGCTGATCAAGCCAACCACCAGCCAAATCGATTCGATAGGGAATAAGACATTCCTTGCGTAAGGCCGTTGTGCTACGAGTAGGCAAATTTCCGTGTGGAATTCGCTTACTTACGTAGTATTCCACTCCTAACTCTTTGCACAAAGCTTCCTTGGTGGGTGAATGTCCATCTTCATTAACAAAAAGAATATCTGGTTTTAGCCGCATCATATCCTCTTTAAAATCCAAAATCCCTGAGCCTGAATTGATCCAAGCATCCTTCACAAAGCGTAATGCTTTTACCATATACAAACGCTCTTGCTCTGGATTGATGGTTTTTCTGGCTTTGAGTTCCTGAATGGTTTTATCTGAACCAATGCCTACATACAAATCTCCTAATTGCGATGCTTCTTCAAAGAAAGCAACGTGTCCCGAATGCAACATATCGTAACATCCCGAAACAAATATTTTTTTTCTGTTCAAAATAATTTATTTTTATGAAATTACTTTTTTTAAGTAATTGTCTCTTTTAAATAATTTTATATCACTACACATTATGCTTCTGTCAGTCCTTCAATACAATTTTATGTTATGCTTTTTTGGAATTATTGATATTCTTATCAAAAATGAATTTATTGATTTGCTGAATAACTTGTTACTGTTCTTATTTCTTTCAGATTGTGAAAAATTTGAATCTGTAAAAAGTATTACAAGACTCCTTTTATCATAAATCTGAAAGAAAAGAGCCTCAATACTCTCTCTGTAAACCAATAAATTCTATCCTATTCCATATTTATTGTTATTCTGGAATTTTCTTTGTTGAGTCTACCTCTTCTTATGCATTACTTCATAAACTGCAAAAACTTGGACAAAGGCTTTCTTAAAAAGTGGAATAGTGAAATTGACATACCATTGTCTTTCCAAGCTAAATAACACTCTTTATTGGCTTGTATAATATTTTTAATACTCTGATTACTCGCTCCTCCCATTCTCATTTTGACCATCGTTATTGGTAAGTATATTGTTCTAATACCATTTTTTTCGATGAATCGCAACATAATTTCGTAGTCAGCAGCTATTTTGTATTTAAGATTAAAACTTCCATACTTTTGATATATTTCTTTTTTTACAAAGAAAGTAGGATGTGCTGGATGCCAGCCTTTTTTAAATAATCCCTTTTTGTATTTTCGTGATTTCCAGAACCGAATAACTTTGTTGCTGTCTTTTTCATCGATATACTCTAAATTACCATAAACAGCCTCGCAATCTGTCTGTTCAAATACGTTCATAACCTGAGTCAATATGTCGTTAGAACTATAGAAATCGTCTGAATTAAGAATTCCTATAACATCACCAGTAGCTAAAGCAATTCCTTTATTCATAGCATCATATATCCCTTTGTCAGGTTCAGAAAGAATTTTAACAACACGATTTGGTAACTTTTTAATAATTTCAATTGTATTATCTTTCGAGTTGCCATCTACAATAATGTGTTCTATAGTTGGGTAATTTTGGTTGTACACAGATGTGATTGTATCAGCAACAGTTTTACTACTGTTATAGGTCGCTGTTATTATCGATATTTTCATTTCAGTTTTCTTAAACTAACTATAATAACTCTTCTAATATATTTAAGAATGGAGTAGATATTTAATAAAAAAAACTCAATTGGGTTTATTATTTTCATATCATGAGCGACCTTTATATTCTTGAGTTCCCCTTTTTCCATTTCCCATAGATTGGAGGATAATCCAGAATGGCCAAAGTGAGGCTTCCCTGCACCGGTAATAACCAAACTTTCCTGAAATAAATAGCAGTTGTTATTTGCACACACTCTCAACCAATACTCTCCTTCTTCAAAATACCTTTGATTATCTTTAAAAAAACCCGTATTTGATAAAATTTCTTTCTTCATCATTACTGTAGGGGGAGACAAAAAGTTTTTTATCAACAACAGCTTTGGATTTAATTTTGTTAGTTTTTGAAACTTGACTCCTAAAAAAGTATTGAAAACTTCTTCATTTCGATTTGTTCCCAACAGATCTACGTCAGGAGACGATTCAAATACTTGAACTTGTTTTTCTATTTTCATAGGTAACCATTCATCATCTGCATCTAAAAAAGCAATGTATTTACCTACTGATTTTTTGAGTCCCTCATTTCGGGCTTTTGCAGCTCCTCCATTTTTCTGATTTATGAGAGTTATGTCTAAATCGGGATGTTGACGCATATAATTTTCTACTACCTCTCTTGATTCATCTTGTGAACCATCATTTATTATAATAATTTCATAATCACATTTGTAGGTTTGGTTTTGTACTGAGTTTAATGCTTTTACAATCGTTTTAGAGGCATTATACATCGGAATAATTACGGAAATTTTCATTTTATTAAATAATTTTTGTATGGTATCATTCTGGGAACATCTGCTGATTTCTCATCAACTTGTAAGGCATTTATCTGAATGCCAAAATAATAAATCATAAAAAGGAATACAGTATATATTTTTAAATTTTCTTTTTTCATGAAAAAAATAATATTTGGAACTAAAATTATTTGTGCTATTAAAAAATAATACCCCATTCTTGTTACTGGTATGAAGTTCGCGAAAAGAATGTTAATTCCGACTCCTATTAGATAGATATTTAACAAAAAAGTGATTTTTTTTTCAGAATTATGCTTGAGCCCCCAAATAATAATAGTACTAATTATAGTCAAAGATAATACTTTTGCCAAAGGAAAAGTCTTACTCACCAGTAAATCTGCATATACTGCATATTTCCCTGTTAAACCAATGAGTACTTTCGATACATTTATGTAAGATAATATAAAGGCTATTAGCATTCCAATAAGATAAAATTTTAAAGTATATTTTTTCTCAAGCCATTTTCTTCCAAAAAAGATGAGCAAAAATGGAAATACAGCTGAGTAATGAAATAAAATTGCCACCATACTCAACACGAAATATTTTGTTTTCTCATTTTTGAAAAGATAATACAGAGCCAAAAAGAAAACGCTGATAGCTATGGATTGTCGCAGAATAGAAAAAGAATTCAAGTACAGACCTGGTATCAATAGATAAATCATCAAAGCCATTCTGGGACTTGTTGTGAATTTTTCAATAGCAATGTAAGTAATTGACAAGGTTGCTAATGAAAAAAAGAAAAACATACTCAAGGGGTTGTTGAATAATTGAGATAAAGTAAAAATAGCCAATTTTGACAAAGGTTCCATTGAGTCTGTTCCTCTTCCTTTGAAAAAACTAACATAATTAAAATAATCATATCCTACCTCATACCTCAACCCCGAAACTAAAATAATAAAGAGCAAGGCTACATAATTAAAAAATTTATTTCTTGTTATGTAGCCATAGGTTAATATCAATCCTATGAAAATATAATATGTTATATAAAAAATCATTTTTTATAAAAAATCTTATTTTTCCATAATGAAAAAGCATATGTATATTTACCAAAGATGCTTAATTTTATCATATCATATAGATAATAAAAATCAATTATTTTATAAACTTTGTTTTTTTTTCGTATAATATGCAATTCTTCTAGTGTTTTTATTGATATCCCGCTACTTACCCCTCCAATGTTGAAATTTGCAATTACTCTATCAATAGGAATAAATACGTAACCTTTTAGATACATCCGTAAAATAAAGTCCCAATCGGAAGCAATTTTATAATCAGTCGAAAAACCTCCTTCTTTTTGATAAATATTTTTAGAAACAAACACGGTAGGGTGACTAATAACCATTCCTTTTTTTAATCCATTAAGCTTTTGAGGAACATCACTAGCGTACAAGATTTTATTTCCTTGTCTCATATTGAGCCTTCCATAATAAATGCTATTATCTTTTGATTTGTTTAAGTGATTTACCACACTTTCTATAGCATCCAATTCATACCAATCATCAGCATTGATAATCCCGATAATATCTCCTTTTGCTTTAGCAATTCCCTTATTCATTGCATCATAAATTCCTCTATCAGGTTCACTTACCCAATAGGCAATTTTATCTTGATACTTTTTTATAACATCAAGTGTACCATCGGTGCTTCCTCCATCGATGATAATATATTCGACGTTAGGATAGGTTTGATTGATTACAGATAAGATAGTCTGTTCAATAGTTTTTACGGCATTAAATGATACTGTAATGACTGATACAAGCGGAGTATTCATCTTATTTTTCATTTTTAATATTTGGTTTGATATTTTAAAAACTATTTATTTTGCCATTGTCAGGACTTTTAGCAATATCTGTGAGATGTTATTTAAAATCATGTCACGAAACCCTATTTTATTAATAAGACTCTCAATCCAAATACGTCTATTACTAACATCATACCCTTTACCCGTTGAACCTGAAACTCCTAAAAGTTGAGGTATTATAGGGAAATTTTTTATTTTTTCTTCTTTTAAATTATCGTAAAAAACTACTTCCAGAAATTTTCCTTTATGATCCTGAACGCTTTTATGTGCATTTAGCAATTTCTCATTGTACAAGCTTTTGGAAATTTTATAAAAGACGGTGGTTACGTAATTACTCTTTCCTTTATCTAAAAAATGATAAGTTGTAAAGTGTGTTGGTGATTTTGATTTTCTGTGAATATAATCAAAGTTTTTTACAAGCACTCGTCCAGTAAGTTTGTAAAAAAAATCTACTTCTTGTACAGATTTACTATGTGTAAGCACATATTGAATTATCTCACCTTCTCCGTACCCCTTACCTTGTTGTTTTACTTTCTGAAAATCTCCCTGAAAGCTTAATACTTCCAAAATCTTATTTTTAACTTTTGCTTTTTGTTGTAATTCAGAATAGTCATATTCATATAATGTATTTTCACAGAAAATAATATGGGAGACAGTTTCGTAGTTGTCTATGGCATATTCTATCGAATTGAGATATTGCCTTAATCGTTCTTGAGTTTGTTTAAGTTTTGTAAAAGGAACTTCATTTTTTTCAATATTGATTGCTCCTGTTAATAATAAAACAGTCATAGTATATTATTTAATCTTAGGGAATAAAAATATTTGTTGTTTTTTACAGATGAAAATTAATAACATAAATATAATCAATTCTGTAAACGTTGCACATAATACAACCCCCATTTCTTCAAAAATCAAAATTAAAGGGCTTATACAGAGTAAGCTAAACATACATCCAACCATAACAACCTTCAATAAATCCTTTTTCATTCCGAAAGTGATGAAGATATTTATTGCTATTATACCATTAATAACAGAGAATAAGGGTAGTAAAGCTGAATATTTCAAGACATAAATTGCTTGATGAAATTTGTCAGTACCGTACATCAAGTGAATAATTTGCTCCGAACCAAAATATAGAACAATTCCTAATGCAATTCCTACTCCAAACATAAAGTAGATGACTTTGCGGATAAAATTTATACTTTTCTGTTTCGATTCCAGAAAATAAATGTTCATTCTTGGAAAAATGACTTGTATTACCGATGAAAGTAATGAAATTAAGGCTCTTATTAGTTTGTCTGCAGCCGAATAAATTCCTACAACACTATCATTGGTCAACAAGCCTAGTACAACAACATTAGTGGTGGTGTACAGATTAGTGGAGATACTCATTGCAAATACATGAGCACCACTCAAAAGCTGTTTCTTTGCTTCATAAAAAGTAGGTTTAACGAAATGTACTAAACGATTCTTTATGATAATCATTAAACTCAGTAATGCGGAAGCTAATAGAGCTAACATTTGTATTAGTAGGGCTACGTAGTAATCCGTTTTTTCTGTGACAAAATAGAAAGTTAATAATAACATTACGATTCTTGGAACTACATTAGCAACAGTAATGGATTCAATTTTTTCCATACCTTGAAATAACCAAAGAGGAAATAAAAGCGATGAAAACACACCGATAAACCCTATAAGGAAAAGAATGTATTCTTGTCGAAACCTGTCAAATGAAAAAACAATGACAACAAATAATAACAAGCTCAGAATGAGTAATGAAAATTTAGCTAACATTGTATTCCAAAATACACCGCTAATTCTGTTTTTATCTTTTGAAGAGTCTGCTATTTCTTTTGTGGCAGAAACATTAAATCCAAAATCTACTATAAGAATAAAATATCCAACAAATGCCTGAACAAACATTATTTTTCCCAAATTCTCCGACTCCAATGTCCTGCCTAAGTATGGAAGCAAAACTAAAGGGATGAGATACTGAGCTATCTGTAAAATTAACAAATAGGAAAAATTTTTGCGAAGAATTTTATCTGAAAGCATTTCAAATGATATATTAATTTACTTTTTAATTTTTCTAAAAGTTTATTTTTTCTATTTATACATACTCCAACCATTTACTTGACAAATCAAATCAGTTCTATTGATTACGTTCTTCAGCAAAAGTATTCTGTCAATTTTCTTTCTTTGATGATATAAAACTATTTGTAAATTACCTTTCAACTACCTCCTTAATATAATCCTTCACACATTTTTTGGCTTTCCATCCTAAGGATTCGGTTTTTTCGGTTATCACGTCCGAAACCATTCGGTTACCTTTGCGTGCCGGAAGCATTTCTATTTTTCCGCCAAACATTTCCGCGATTTCAAGAATTGTGTAAGTTTCTGAATTTCCGATGCCAAACTCATCTCCTAAGCCTTTTTCCCCGACTAACAACAAGCCTTCAACAATATCGTCAATGTGTGTAAAATTCCTTTGTTGCGTTCCGGGCGAAACTACTGTCAGAGGCTCCCCTTTTTTCATTTTTTCTGAAAATAAGGCAATGAGAGTAGCGTACTTCCCTTCGCTGATTTCTCGTTTGCCGTACACATTGTAAAAATAGACAATAGCATATTTCAATCCGTACCACTCGCCGTAATTCTTAATTAATTCCGTATTAGAGGCTTTTGACCAAGCATATGGGCTTTGATTTCTTCCGATGCCGCCATCTCCAAACTTCGTGCTACTGCCTGCATAGACCAATTTACACTTGTGTCTTCGGCAGAATTCCAATACTTTAGAAGTGCCTACTTTGTTGAATAGCAGAACTTTATCAATGTCTTCGAAACTTTGCTCCACACGCGAGTATTCCCCCAAGTGATAAACCAAATCGGGTGCAAAGTTAATCAATTCAAAGATATATTCCGTACTTCCTTCAATATATGTTACACCTTCGATGTGATTTTCACGGCTTCCGGTGAAGTAATTATCAAGTGAAAATACTTCATTATCAGGGTTTTTAACCAGTGATTCACACAAATTAGACCCCACAAATCCTGCTCCGCCGGTGACTAATATTTTTGTTTTTAATGTTGATTGACAATCGTTATTGTTCATTTTTTTCTCAAAAAGAAAATTATTTCGGTTTTTAATTTCGTCGTTGTTTTGTCAAATAATTTACTTCTGAATCACATTTTTCGCACTTTACAACCAATTTGGATGTATTCAAAACCTCTGCTTGGCAAATCGAATGAATTGTACTGATTTCGTCCGTCAAAAATGACTTTTTCCTTAAGAAGTTTGGCGATTTCATCAAAGTCGGGCGAACGGAATTCTTTCCATTCGGTAAGAAGAATCATCGCGTCGGCTCCTTTCAAGGCTTCATATTTGCTTTCAAAATAGGAAATATTCGGCAAATCCTTCAAATAACAAGCCTTTGCTTCACTGATTGCTTTCGGGTCGTAAGCTCTGATTTTTGCTCCGTGTTTTATGAGTTCTTTGATGATGTAAATTGCCGGAGCTTCACGCATATCATCGGTTTCGGGCTTGAAAGAAAGTCCCCAAATGGCGAAAGTTCTGTTAGATAAATCGTTGCCGTATTTTTTGATGATTTTCTGTGCGATGATGTATTTCTGCCTATTGTTTACATTGTCCACGGCTGTGATAAGTTCGGCATTGTAACCAACTTCTTCTGATAGTTTCTTTAACGCCAAAACATCTTTCGGAAAGCAAGAACCTCCGTAACCACAACCCGGATAGATGAAACTATAACCAATGCGCGAGTCCGAGCCAACTCCCAAACGCACCTTATTCACGTCAGCTCCAACGCGTTCGCAGATATTGGCAATTTCATTCATAAAAGAAATTTTCGTGGCAAGCATTGCGTTCGAGGCGTATTTTGTCATTTCAGCAGAACGTACATCCATTGTTATGAAGCGTTCGTGTTGCATAAAAAACGATGAATAAAGGCTTTTCATTTTGCCTAAAGCGTATTCGTTTTCAGCACCAATTACCACGCGGTCGGGCTTCATAAAATCTTGAATGGCTTTTCCTTCTTTCAGAAATTCAGGATTTGAAACTACATCAAATTTGATAGAAACATTTCTTTTTTGTAACGCTTCTGAAATGGTGCTTTTTATCTTATCGACTGTCCCTACGGGAACGGTGGATTTGTTCACAACGATTAATTGTTTTTGCATTGATTCACCGATTGATTTGGCAACAGAAAGCACATATTGTAAATCTGCCGAACCATCATCGCCCATAGGAGTCCCAACTGCAATGAACACAATTTCAATATCTTCAATGGCTTGAGCCAAGTTGGTTGTGAAGGCTAAATTCTTACTTGCCACATTGCGTGTAACCATCGCTTCAAGTCCCGGCTCATAAATGGGAATGATTCCCTTTTTTAATTTCTCAATTTTTTCTGAATTAATATCAACACAAGTTACGTGATTTCCTACTTCGGCAAAGCAAGTGCCGGAAACTAAGCCTACATATCCTGTTCCTACTACGGCTATTTTCATTTATGTTTGAATGTTAAAAAAACAAAATAAAAAGTTACTATTTTTCACTTTTTGCAAAGATACATTTTAATTGTTAAATTTTAGTCTTTAGGTAGGATTTTCTTCATAAAACGCAAAAAAACGAATAATATGAGGTGAGAGAAGAAAATTTTTATTTAACTTTGTAGAGGTAATTCTTTTTCAATTTTGTGTTATGCAAGTAAAAACTCGAAAAACAGTAATTATTGTGTTTGCAATAGCTTTGGCATTGCTATTTAATTATTTTCTTCCTTATGAAGAAAAGGTGAATAAAGGCTTGGCACTCTTGGTGTTAGTTGCTATTTTGTGGCTTACCGAAGTGATTCATATTACGGTTACGGCGTTGTTAATTCCTGTTTTGGCAATCTTTTTCGGTCTTGAACAAACCAAACCGGCATTGCAGGCGTTTGCCAATCCTACCATTTTTCTATTTTTTGGAGGTTTTGCCATTGCAACAGCCTTGAGCGTCCAGAAGTTAGACCAGTACATAGCCAATAGAGTAATTTCATTGGCTCAGGGAAATTTTGCAATAGCAATTTTTCTGTTACTTTCCGTTACGGTTTTGCTTTCAATGGGGATTAGCAACACAGCAACTGCAGCGATGATGATTCCGCTTGGAATTGGAATGCTCAAGAATTTAGATTATGACTCGAATAAAGGAACTTATATGTTTGTTATTCTGGGAATTGCATATAGTTCCAGCATTGGTGGAATGGGAACTTTAGTAGGTTCACCACCCAACGCCATTGTAGCTTCGCAGTTGAATTTGACGTTTTCAGATTGGTTGAAATACGGAATCCCCGCAGTGGCTGGGCTGATGCCTTTGTTTTTACTGGCTATGTATTTCGTTTTCAAGCCGAAATTGAATATTAAAGTCGATTCGAATACGCAAGTAGAAAAGCTGAACAAAAAACAATACGTTACCATTGCTATTTTTGTGGTAACAGCCATTTGCTGGATTTTGGGAGAATATCTAAATAAGTCAATTTCAGGCTTTTTAGGGATTGATAAAATAGGTTCTTTTGATGCTGTTGTGGCAATAGCGGCTTCGGTATTGGTTTGTTTGTCAGGAGTTGCAAGCTGGAAACAAGTGCAAGAAAATACCGATTGGGGAGTTCTGATGCTTTTTGGTGGGGGACTTACGTTAAGTGCTATTTTGACCAACTCAGGTGCTAATAAAGCAATGGTAGATGCCGTTGTTTTTCTTGTAGAAGGCAAGCACTTTTTCCTAATTGGGTTACTTGTGGCTGCATTCATAATTTTCCTTACGGAATTTACATCAAACACAGCCAGTGCAGCCTTATTGGTACCTATTTTTATTTCAATTGCCGAGGCTTTGAATATGAATCCGTTAGGGCTTTCTTTGCTTATTGGTTTGGGAGCTTCTTGTGCTTTTATGCTACCTGTTGCAACTCCTCCAAATGCAATTGCATACGGAACGGGAATGGTGGGGCAACAAGATATGATAAAAGCAGGATTTGTGCTTAATATATTGAGTATAATATTCTTATCGGTAATAGCTTACTTGTTCTGGTTCTGATAATTAATGGTTGAAGGAAAGCGTTACGTTTTTTTGAGCCATTTATTTTTATGATTTTATATGAAAATTCTTCTTCTTTCTGATACGCATTCTTACATAGATGACAAAATTTTGAATTACGCCCAACAAGTTGATGAAATTTGGCATTGTGGCGATTTCGGTTCTTTTGAAGTTGTTGAAGCTTTGGAGAAAATAAAACCGGTCAGGGGCGTGTATGGCAACATTGACGGAACAGAAATAAGAAGCAAATTTCCGGAAGTAAATAGGTTTCATTGTGAGGGAGTTGAGGTTTTGATGATTCACATTGGCGGATATCCTGAAAAATATACACCCTTGGCGAAAAAAGAAATTATTTCAAAAACGCCAAAGATTTTCATTTCGGGGCATTCGCATATATTAAAAGTGATATATGACAAAAAATTTCAGCTATTGCATTTGAATCCGGGAGCGGTTGGCAAACACGGCTGGCAAACTGTCCGAACGATGATTCGTTTTGAGATTGATGGGGAAGAAATCAAAAATGTTGAAGTAATTGAATTTGAAAGATAGTTTTTGATTTTTTGCAGAAGAGAGCTTTTGATAAAATATAAATTTTGAGAAAATTTTGTTTTTGAAAGTAAAATGTTATTTTTGAAGATGTTATAATGAAGTTTAGATGAGATTAGTTATTTCCTTTTTGTTGAATATTTCGGTTTGGTTTGTGGCAAACGCCCAAGTTACTCCCACGGTTAATATTTCCGACCATAACGGAAACACAAACACTATTGAAATTGATTGTGATTATAATTTTGTTCAGAATAAAAGTATCACATTAACAGCTAATTATCCTACTATTTATCAAACGCAGGATTACGATGTGGTATCCATAACGTATGCTCCCGTAGCTCCGTTTTCAGCGGGAACGGTGGTGAAGATTGAAAGTGATTTGGGAAAAAAAGACGATGTTTTCAGTAAGGCTTTGTCGCTTCCTTTTGAATTTTGTTTCTATGGGAATCAATTTCAGGAAGTTGTGATAAGTGACAACGGTGTTGTTAGTTTTGGGGCAGGAAACAGTAACGGAGATAGCCCTTATACCATAGCTGGGCAAAATCCGAATTTGGGATTGACCAAAAATGCCATTTTCGGGGTTTATCACGATTTGCAAAATGTGGATAAAGTGCGTACACTTACACAAGGCACGGCTCCTTATCGTCAGTTCATTATTAATTATGATGATATTCCGCAGTATGGCAGTCTTCGCAGGAGTACAACTCAAATTGTGCTATATGAAACTACAGGTGTTATTGAGGTGTATGTGAAGGATAAGCCTCAGAATGATGCTACAAACATTACTGAATTCAGGAAACAAGCACTTATTGGTATTATCAACGCTGACGGAACAAAAGGCGTGACTCCTCCAAATCGCAATACAGGGATTTGGTCGGCAACGCAAGAGGCGTGGCGTTTTGTGCCTTCGGGGACTACAACTATCAATGTGGAATGGTATAATGCAGATAATCAAACATATTTAGGCTCTGGAAATACAATTACTCGAGCACCGACTATTAATACCCGATATGAGGTTCGTGTGACTTATAATTTGTGTTCGCCTATCACGGTTAAAGATGTTGTACAGGTTTCATTCTCAACAGATTTCCCCACAGCAAAAGACGTGGAACGGACATATTGTTTAGATTTGGGCAGTACGCAAATGGTTAATTTAACATCTTTCCAAACGGCAATCAATAGTGACACAACACTTACTTTTTCATATCACGAAACTGAAACACAAGCACATAATAATCAATCTCCTATAGCTAATCCGAATAATTATTCACTAACATCGGACAAAACCATTTATGTTCGTACTTTGCGAAGTGGTATCTGTTACACTGTATCTCGGATAAATCTTCGAACTAATATTCGTCCTAAAATTACAACTCCCACAACACCATTTGATTTTTGTGATGAGAGGAATGATTTGCGAGAAAATATCAATTTGAATAATGTCAACATTCCGGGAGTTAATTACTTGCATAATAGGGCTTTCTTTGAGAATTTAGCAGATGCACAAAACAACGCTAATGCCATTGTTGCGGTGAGTAACTACCAGCTGAATGTTTCCTTGCCAAACAGAGAGAAAACACTTTACGTTCGTGTGTGGAATCGAAACTTTAACGATGCATCGTGTGGGACGGTTTTCCCTATACGGTTGCGTTTAAAACCTTATGTTGAGGTTACTCCGCACGAGGCTTTAATATGTTACGTTTTGGAAGGGCAAGCGATTAATGTTGATTTAACCCAATATGTAGCCAATTTGGTTTCCGGTACTTTAACTTATAATTTGAATAATGTTAAGGCTACTTTTTACAGAAATTCAAGTTACACTAATCCTATTGCCAATCCCACAAATGCTTCGATTGTGATGAACGCTACCTTGTACGTAAAACTTGAATATCCTGACTTTTGCGAGTCACGAACTGTACTGAAACTTACCGCTGATACCGATTGCGATGGAGCTGGCGGAGGCGGTGGAGGCGGCGGTGGAGCTGGCGGCGGTGGTGGAGGACCTATACTTTGCGGTATTACATTCCCAATTAATGTAAATCTGCAAACAGATTATCTTCCGCACTATTTGCCTACTGGGCTTACACCTGCAAATGTTACAATTCTTGGGTTCTATGATGATGCAGCGATGACTTCTTCCATAGCAACTCCAACGCATTACGAACTTACTGAAGATAACACGCCCAAAACCGTATATGTCAAATATCGAATCAATGCCAATGGCACTGAAGCATCGATAAACTTTATAGTAAATGCTTCTGAAGAAGGGACTTTGCCAAAAGATACCTTTACAATTTGTGATGTACAGAACGATGGCAGGGAAGAAGTGCCATTGGTGCCGGAATATCGTAAAATACTTGAAGATTTATATCCGTTTAGCAATCCATCAGTGAGATTTTTCTTGACGAGTGTAAATCGTGGTCTTTACATAACCTCAAGCCCGAAAGACGAAAGTCTTGCAACAGAGTCCGTTGAAGTTAGCGGAACACAAACCACCACCGTTTATGCTTTGGTTTCATTGGAAGGATGTCATTATGAATATGACCTTCGTTTTCTGTTGGAAAAAATTAATGTTCCGGAAGTTCCACTTACGATATGTGATTTTAATGACGATAAACAGGAAATTGTTGATTTGGTTCGTTATAAATCAGATATTGATGCTAAACTCACAGCCGACCAACGCTCATCAACTACAACTGTAAGTTATTATTATTCAGAAAGAGATGCTCATACGGCAACGAATCCTATTGCTGATGAAACGCAAGCTCAGGTAAAAACAGGGCAAATGTCCGTTTTTGCCCGGGTGGAGTTTACGGAAGGCTGCTTCGTTATTGTTCATTTGCGATTTGGTTTTACCACAGCGGTGGATTTACCCACAGTAACAACATTGAATGTTTGTGATATTCTCAATGACGGAACTGAATCGGTGGATTTAAGCAAATCCATAAGCGGAGCCAATGCAAGTTCAACTATTAGTTTCTTCAATAATGAAGCCGCCGCCGATGCAAATGACAGTAACTTCTTATATGGGGTTTATAGCCCGTCTCAAACGGTTTCCATAACGCTTACAACAGCTTCAACCACGGTGTATGTGAGGGTTTTAGACGCGGTTACTAACTGTAAGAAGGTATTGCCTTTGTCCGTTAATCTTATTTCATTCCCCAAAATAGCAAACAATCAGGTTGCGGTTTGTGATTTTGCCAATGACGGAAAAGAGGAAGTTTTGCTTACCGAAGTTAAAGCCCAGTTGGTGGCAAATAATTCAACAACACTTGATGATAGTATGGATTTTTCTCTGTATTTTTCGCAAGCGGACGCTCTGTCGGCAACAGCCTCACAAACCACTGTTACTGCTACACAGAACTTTACGGCTTGGGTGCGTATTACTCCCGCCGGAACGGATTGTTTTTACGTGAAAGATGTTGAATTTAGTTTGGTTTCTTCTCCAAAAGTGCAAAATTTAAACAAAACAATCTGTAATAATAGTAGCCGAAATCTGTCAGGAAATACTTCTGAAACAGTTAATTTGAATGCTTACAGAGAAGAAATTATAGGAAGAACGCTAACTTTGGATGATAATTTCCGTTTCTTTACAAATGAAAACGATGCTTTGAGCGGAACTAATGAAATCGGAACGAATTATACCATTACGAGTTTTCCGATTGTTATTTATGTCCGAACAGAAAACAACACCACGAAATGTTATTCAGTTTCATCAATAACATTTAATGAGCATCCACAATTAGCAGTTTCCGACACGAGTATTGCTTTTTGTGCCGATGGGCAACTTAACGGAAACATCAATTTAACGGAATATCCTGCTAAAATGGTTTCAGACACAACGATTTACGAAGTTACCTATCACGAGTCGCACGCCAATGCAGTGAATGACATTCCAATTACTTCCGATATTACGAATTATTATGTGATTCCAACATCGGTGGTTTGGATGAAATTTGTTAGCAAAGATACGGGATGCTTTGTAATCAAGCGATTAGCAGTGTCAATTTATCCGTCGCCCAAGGTAAATCCTGTGTTTCAAAGTCGTTGTGATACTGATTTGTCTGGAACTTTTACAGAAGATTTAACACAATACGTAACGCAAATCATTACGGGTGAGCCAAATGTGGATTTGTTGTACACATTTACCTATCATACAACTTTGGTTGATGCTCAAAACGGAACAAATGCAGTGGTTTCGCCTACGGCTTACAAATTTTCGTATAACAACTTTCGACCGAATCTTTCCGCTCCGAACCAACTTCGGCATAGTGTTTTCGTGCGAGTTGTAGCCAACGGAGGTATTGGATGTGCTTCCCAATCAGTCATCAATTTTGATGCTTTTCTGAAACCTACTACCAACACCCGAACCACAACGCTCACACTTTGCGATGATAACTCAAATGACGGATTGCAAACGTTCGACTTGACCCAAGCTCAGAACGCTATTTCTACACAAACAGGAGTTGCATTTACGTTCTACCCAACATACGTTGATGCTCAAAATCAGACAAATGCAATTGCTGACCCAACTGCGTACACAAATACAAAACCATATTCCGAAACTGTCTTTGCACGATTTGGAGCAAGTGGCTTCTGTGATGATTGGGCTGCGATAAATCTTGTTGTTTATCCTTATATTCAGGCTGCTGATAGAGTGGTTAATACAGTTTGTGAATTTGACAATAACGGAAATCGAATTACAATAAATCTTCCGCAAGAAGCTGATGCAATGCTACTTACGCAACATTCGGCTCAAAGTTCAATTACGATTACATTCCACGATTCACAGGCTGATGCCGAAAACGGAAATTCGCCTATTACAAATAATCTTGCAAATTATGATTTTCCGGTAGGGCAAAAAGTGGTCTGGGTTCGTTTTACGAATATTGAAGGCTGTTCGGAAGTTCGTTCGCTTAAGCTGGAAAAAGTTGCAAATCCTGCTGTAACTGACGTGAATTTAACTCTTTGTGATGATGATGCGGATGGTGTTTATCCTCTGGATTTGAATACGTTGGATAATCAAGTTACAACTTCGGTTGGGGTGACAGTCACATATTATCAAAGTGAAAATGAAGCTCGAACAGGAACAAATTTGATGAGCAAAACAGGAGTTTACAACGTTCCTCCACATCGTTCAAGTCGTTTGTATGCCCGAATTGAAAACGCGAATGGCTGTATCAGTATTGCTAAAATTTCACTTGTGACCATTCCTTCTTTGAAAGGAAGCATTTCTATTTTAGAGAGTTGCGAAAATAATGTGGGAAGCAGTTTGGTTGCGATTTCATTTGAAAACAGATTGAATTTCGCAAACATTCGTTATGCCGTGAACAGTACGGATATTGCTCAAAGTATGGCTTTTGACCGATTTGAAGACAAAATTGGCTATATCGAAACGAGTCGTTTGCCTGAGAAAACGGCAATTTCACTCACTATTTTCTATGAAACTTGCCAATACACGCTTCCTGAAACGTTCAATATAAGTCACTTACAGCCACTTTCCGTAGTTGAGGTTCCTCAGCAGGATATCGCTTTGGTTGCGGTCGAAGCAAGTGGAGGTCGTACGCCTTATGAGTACATTTTTAACGGAAAATCCTATGATACACCAACTTACGTGATGAAATATTCCGACCCGGGATATGTTGACGCACAGGGCAGAACCGTTAAACAGGTCAATGTTGTGGTGCGTGACGCTTTGGGTTGTGAAGTTACTTTGGATATAGAAAAAGTATTCGTTGATTTTAATGTTCCGAATTTCTTTACTCCTGATAATGACGGAAATAATGACCGATGGAGCCCGAAAAATACCAAATCTTATCCACGAATGATTACACAAATATTTGACCGACACGGACGACTTATCAAAACGCTACGCGAAGGTGAATCGTGGGACGGAACTTACAACGGAACTTCACTTCCGTCAGGAGATTATTGGTATTCCATCGAAACTAACGAACCTCGTGATGGTCGTAAATTTGTAGGAAATTTCACATTGATGCGATAATTTCTTTTTCAAGAAAATTGATTTTTTTAGGACGAGAAACCTGAATCTGTTTGGGTTTTTCGTTTTTTATTGTTTCAAAAACAATCAAATGACCAACTTTATTTTTTTGTCACTTTCTTCTTTTTTATGTATTTTTGCCAACATAATTCAGTTATTAGCAAATGTTAAAACAAAATTTACAACTCAAACTTTCACAAAAACTTTCGCCTCAGCAAATTCAATTAATGAAATTGGTGCAGTTGCCTACGTTGGCTTTCGAGCAGCGTATTAAGCAAGAATTGGAGGAAAATCCGGCTCTGGAATCGGGGCGTGAGGAAGATGAATTTGATGAGTTTGCAGATGAATTTGATAATTCCACAGACGAATATAATGATAGTGAAGTGATTGATATGGAGGATATTAACATTGATGAATATCTCAGTGATGATGAAATTCCCGAGTATCGATTGCAGGCAAATAATTATAGTGATGACGATGAAGAAAAAGAAATTCCGTTCAGTGCCGAAGTGTCGTTCCATCAATCGCTTTTAAATCAGTTGAATACGTTTACACTTTCGGACGAAGATTATTTTATAGCTGAGTTTTTGGTTGGTAGCATTGACGATAGCGGTTACATTCGCCGAACAATTCAAGACTTAACCGATGACTTGGCTTTTACGCAAAATATTTATACAGAGGAAGATAAGGTAAAACAAATTCGTGAGCAGGTTATTTTCAAGTTAGACCCAGCCGGAGTAGGTGCTTTTGATTTGCAAGAATGCCTATTGGTTCAATTGCAACGAAAAAAAGCAACCCCGGCGACAAGTTTGGCTATTGAGATTATAGAAAAAGGATTTGAGCAATTTTCAAAGAAACACTATGCGAAATTACAGCAAAAATTTTCCGTGTCAGAAGATGAGCTCAAAGAGGCTATACAAGAGATAGAGAAACTTAATCCCAAACCCGGAAATTCGTACTCGGGAAGCAGTGTGCAGGTGGAACAAATCATTCCCGATTTTACAATTCGTGTGAATGACAATGATTTAGAACTTAGCCTTAACGGACGAAATGCTCCTGAATTGCACGTGTCGAAAGAATATTCCACAATGTTGGATACATATAAAAGGTCAAAAGAGAAAAGTGCTTCACAAAAAGAAGCAGTCTTTTTTATAAAACAGAAACTTGATTCTGCCAAGTGGTTCATTGATGCCATTAAGCAACGCCAACAAACGCTTTTGGTTACGATGGGAGCCATTATGGAGCATCAGCGTGAATATTTCTTGACAGGAGATGAATTGAAAATAAAGCCTTTGATTCTGAAGGATATAGCTGATAAAGTAGGGATGGATATTTCCACCATTTCTCGCGTGGCAAGCAGCAAATATGTTACAACACCTTATGGCACGAAGTTGATTAAAGATTTCTTTTCCGAATCAATGAAAAATGACCAAGGTGAGGACGTTTCAACACACGAAATAAAGCAAATTTTACAAAAAATCATCGCCACTGAAGATAAAGGCAAACCCTATCCTGATGATGAATTGGCTCAACTTCTTAAAGATGAGGGTTATCCGATTGCTCGCAGAACCGTTGCAAAATATCGTGAACAGCTGGATATTCCCGTAGCAAGACTTAGAAAGGAGTTGTAATTCTGTCTTAAAACACTCTGTTGTCAATTAGATAATTTAGTATTTCAGTAATATTATTCGTTCCTGTTTTTTCGAAAATATTTTTCCGGTGAAATTTCACAGTGTTGGGAGCTATGAATAACAATTTAGCAACTTCTTTTACATTATACCCTTGTGCAGACAGGTATATTACCTCCTTTTCTCGGTCTGATAATGTTATTTTTTGTTTTTTTTTCCAAAAGAGTTTATTCGAGTCAAATTCCCAAGCATCATTTTCATTATAAATAGAAATCTTGTTGTGTTCTCGCTTACCCGATAGCGAAAGTACACAAAGAACCTTATGTATGTGTCCTTTGTCATCTATTAGTATTGGAGTGATTTTGTGATGTATAAGAAAACTATGTATAGGTCTTTTGTTTTGTAATCTTATTGTATAACACATAGTGTAGCAACATTTATCGTGTTCTGCTGGTATTCTATCTAAAAAACTAGAAAATGCAATTTTTACTTTTTTAAACAACTCAATATCTTCTTTTTTTATGCTTTTCAAATAAAAAGAAAAGCATAAGTTACGAAATTTATCAATAGCGTCTTCACAAAAAAAAAGAGAGATTTTTGGATATGTATTCTATTTCTTTTGTTTGATAATTAAATATAACAATACTTTTGTGTGTTGTTCTATCAAATGCTTTTATAGCACCAAAATAAATGAGATTGTCCATATTTATTCCTATTTTTTGGTGCAATATTACGTATAAATATGTGATTTTTATGTTTTTTTAATTTAAAAACTATCCTAAAGGGTAGCTTTAATTTGTCTATGAGTGAATAATTTTGCGGGAGAATGATATATACTTAATTAGTGATATAAGTTAACTGTTTATGATTTTTTAATTTAACAAAAATTAGTTTTATGTAAAGAGAGTTAGAAAAATTTCAGAAAATCAATTAGTTATAGCATTTATGGCAGGTTACAATTTTTCACGATCTATTTTTTCGCTTCTGTGTGTAAATTTGATGTTCTTGAGTGGAAAAGTGGGACGGCTTTGTGTTATTGGTTTTCCGATTCTGTGTTTGAACTGAATGACACGTTGCGACCAGTTGTATAGTTGTATTTCCTTTGTTGAAAAATCCATACATTGTAACTTTTTCTACTTGGGGAGTTTTGCTTCTAGAATTGTTAATAGCAATTTCTGTATTTTTATCTTCACAAAGATACAAACAAATGATTTTCTTGGCGGCAGGGTTTTTTCATTTGTTTATTGGGGTATTTTTTGGTTTGTGGAGCTTTTACTTTGCTATGTTGGGGCTTTTGATTTATATTTTATTTAATTCTTTTGAATTTAATTATGGAACGAAAATTTTTACCAAAATTTGACCTGATTTCAACAATAATAACGATCGTTTTATCATTGGTTATTATCGTGTCTGCAAGTATTTTATTTCAGAATATGGATTTTGGAAGAGCAGTCGTGGTAGGTATTTTACTTGTAGTAACAATTGTTGTCGTTGGTTGTTTTCCTGTGTTTTATGTGGTTACGGAACAAGAAATTGTTATAAAAAGATTGTTCTCTAAGAAAATCATCAAGATAAGCAATATAAAAAATCTTTATAAAATCAAAAATACGGTTTCATATACATTTAGTACAAAGGGATTTTTCGGATATTTGGGAAAAACGATGGACGGTGCTACATCGTATTCTACAAGTTTGAAGCATAATTTGCTTATAGAAACAACTGATAATGAAAAGATTATTGTTAGTCCTTCAAATATTGAATTGTTTGAGAATGAAGTAAAGAAAAATCAACGATGAAATCTCTGTGTATTTCCGAATATATGTATGTTGTTCTGAGAAATACAATCGTTAAATAATGCTTTTCAGTAAAAACGAAAACATCATTCCAGCAAATTTGTATATTTGTGCCCTCAAAATTTTTAATTAAGGAATGACTTTTCTGAAATATGCCTTTTGGTTCATTTGGAAAATATGGTTTTACGTGCTGGTAACCACTATTATACTACTATTGGCTCCCGTTTTATTCGTTTTTACATTGCGAGAAAAATGGTATCCGCAATTTTATTGGGTGGCTCGAAATCTTTGGGCAAAACCAATTCTTTATGGGATGGGTTTCTATCCTGAAATATCTAAAAACCAATCGATTGATGAGAATGGAAGTTATGTGTTAGTTGCAAATCATACCAGCGTAACGGACGTAATGCTGATGTACGTTTGTAGCAAAAATCCATTTGTTTTTGTGGGGAAGAAGGAACTCGCCCGAACTCCCGTTTTTGGCTATTTTTACAAGAGATTTGCTATTTTGGTGGATAGGTCAAGTGCGGAAAGCAGGAAACAAGTGTATGCTTCTGCTAAAAAACGACTTAATTCAGGGCTGAGTATCTGTATTTTCCCTGAAGGAGGTGTGCCGGATGAATCTGTAATGTTGGACAAATTCAAAGACGGAGCTTTTAGCTTGGCTATTGATTTTCAGATTCCTATTGTTCCGATGACGTTTTTTGATAACAAAAGGCTTTATCCCTTCCGCTTTTTTGCCGGAAGTCCGGGGAAGATGCGTGTAAAAGTACATTCATTTGTTCCTACAAAAGGGCTCACCTTTAACGATAAAAATGCACTAAAAGAAGATGTTAGAAACACGATTCTTCAAGAATTGCAAGCAGACGCCAAATCAGTAAATAGTTTTTAGCAAATTAAAAATCCTATTAGGCAGATAATGAAATAAATAGCTATTCCTCTGGCTCCTTCGTAATCTTTTGCTAAACGTTGCCCAAACAGAAAACAAAGCAGAGTAGAGGAGGTAATAACAAGTCCGTAAAATCCGTAATAGACTGATTTTAAACTAAACACTTCAAATATCCCGATTAAAAATAAAATTGTAGAAATTACTTCGGCTACAATGACAAAAAATAGAATCAAGGTAATGTATTTCTCTAAAAAAGTTTCTGAAAGATAATTTTTGTAATAAATTACTGATTCTTTGAAGTTTATGATTTTTTCAAAAGCACTATATCCAAATGTTATAATCAGAAAAAGAAATACGAAAAGCAAGGCAAAATCCATAAAAATCAAATTATTTTGTGTGTAACAATCGTGTTAATTTTATTGATAAATCGGTGAAAATAATTTTTGCATTTCCGTTGCGTTCAACGTGAAAGAGAGCTTCTTCCAGCTGTTCGTGTATTTGTTGTATGTTATTTCCGTGAACAAACGGAGCGAATTTCTTCAGGTCAAACGTAGGGTCATTAAATTCTGAATACACCAAACTTCCTGAATTATAGTTCAGTAACAATGCTTGACGGAAAACTTCAATGCAATACATCAAAAATTGCTTTTGTTTTTCACGTCCTGTGGCTGCAATTTCTTCGCTCCATTGCAATAATCCGTGAATGGAAGATTTGTTTCCTTTGGCTCTGTAAGCGGAACGCACCCAAGTGATAAACCATTTTTCAAAAATATTTTCTTCGTCCGTTTCTTCGAAAAAACGCAAGGCTTTGTTGAAATTTCCTTGAGCCCGAACGGCTAATTTGGTTGCTTCTCCTTCGGAAATTCCTTTTTGGATAAGTCCTTGTTTTATAGCGTTTTCGCTCAAAGGCGGAAATCGTAAAATTTGGCAACGTGAACGAATAGTATCCAAGATAGAAGCCTCGTCTTCAGTTACTAACAGGAAGATGGTTTGTTGAGGCGGTTCTTCCAATAATTTTAGTAATTTGTTGGCAGATTCAGTATTCATTTTTTCTGCCATCCAGATAATCATTACCTTGTATCCGCCTTCGAAAGCTTTCAATGATAATTTTGAAGTAATATCTTTGGCTTCGTTTACTCCGATATTTCCTTGTTTATTTTCAATTCCGAGTTGTAAATACCAGTCGAAAAGGCTTCCGTAAGGTTGTTCTTTCACAAATTTTCGCCATTCGTCCAAAAAAAGCGAGCTAATTGGGTCTTTTTTTACTTTTGTGGTGATTGCCGTTGGAAAAACGAAATGCAAATCAGGATGAGATAAATTGTTGCATTTCAACAGGCAAGAGTCATTGTCTTTACATAAAATGTGAGCTGCGTACGCAATAGCCATTGGCAAAGTTCCGCATCCTTCATTCCCTACGAAAAGCTGTGCGTGCGGAATTCGTTCAGCTTCCACGCTGTCTTTCAAGTACTTTTTTATAGAATCGTATCCTAATATATTGTTAAATGTCATAAAATTCTGCTCGGTTCTTCACTTAAATCAAGCCTCAAAGGTAAGAATAATAGCTGAAAAGATAAAATTTGTGTCTTGTTTGAAATTTTTAAAGAGCTTTTGAAACGTGAAAGATAATCAAGAAGCGAAGAAATATCTTGGTTTTTACAGAAGAATTAAGAATAAAAGTGCATATTTTTTTGAAGTTCTGTCAGAAATTAGCTACATTTGTGCTTTCAAAAACAATCAAAATTAAATTTGGCGTTATGTATGGAAAAATAAAACAACATTTACAAGCTGAATTAGAAGCTATTAAAGAAGCAGGACTTTACAAAAAAGAAAGAATCATAACCTCGAAACAGGGAGCTGAAATCAAGATTTCTTCCGGTGAGGAGGTGATAAATTTCTGTGCGAATAACTATTTGGGGCTTTCTGCTCATCCTGAGGTAATTCAGGCGGCAAAAGATACGCTTGATACACACGGTTTTGGAATGTCATCGGTTCGTTTCATTTGCGGAACGCAGGATATTCATAAGGAATTAGAGAAAAAAATCGCTGACTTTTATGGTACTGAAGATACAATACTGTACGCGGCGGCTTTTGATGCAAACGGAGGGGTTTTTGAACCGCTTTTTACTGATGAAGATGCAATTATCTCTGATTCATTGAATCACGCTTCTATCATTGATGGAGTCCGACTCTGTAAAGCAAAGCGTTTTCGTTATGAAAACAGCAATATGGTAGATTTGGAAGAGAAACTAAAAGAAGCTGATGCTGCGGGAGCTCGTTTTAAAATAATTGTCACGGATGGTGTTTTTTCAATGGACGGATTAGTCGCTCCGCTTGATAAAATCTGTGATTTAGCTGAAAAATATGATGCTATGGTAATGGTAGATGAGTGCCACGCAGCAGGTTTTATCGGTGCCACAGGAAAAGGAACGCTCGAAGCTAAAAAAGTAATGGGGCGTGTTGATATCGTTACAGGTACTTTAGGAAAAGCTCTTGGAGGTGCGATGGGAGGCTATACAACAGGTAAAAAAGAAATTATTGAAATGTTGCGTCAGCGTTCACGTCCGTATTTGTTCTCAAACTCGTTAGCTCCTGCTATTGTTGGGGCTTCTATAAAGGTTTTTGACTTGATATCGAAAGATACTTCGCTTCGTGATAAATTAGAATGGAATGCTGAGTATTTCAAAAAAGGAATGAAAGCAGCTGGTTTTGATATTATTGAGGGTGATAGTGCAATTGTTCCGGTAATGCTTTATGATGCTAAAGTGTCGCAAATAATGGCAGATAAGCTCCTTGAAAAGGGAATTTACGTTATAGGTTTCTTCTATCCTGTTGTTCCTAAGGGGAAAGCTCGCATTCGTGTTCAATTGTCGGCTGCACACTCTAAAGAGCACTTAGACAAGGCAATACGAGCGTTTACCGAAGTGGGTAAGGAGTTGGGAGTTATTAAGTGAAGTTAAAAAAGTAAAAAAAAAGAAGGGGATTTTGTAAATATATCAAAATAATATTTATATTTGTCCCAAAAATAAAGTAGTAATCAAAATTCATTTTTAAGTATGAAGAAAATCAAAGTAACTTTTATTGCTTTGGCTTCAGCTCTTACAGTTGGAGCTTATGCACAGGATGCAAATAATCCTTGGAAGATAGGATTTGGAGTTAACTCTGTTGACGTCCGTACACCAAGCGAGGGGTTTGGTGAACTTATGAAAGACTGGGCAGGACCTAGCGACCTTAACATTCTTCCGGCTGTTTCTCGCCTTTCTGTAGGTAGATATATCGGAAGCGGTTTCTCTGCTGAACTTTCAGGGTCTTTAAACAAAATTGAAAAAGGCTATGGGTACACTGATGGTGTAGCAAAAGTAGACCAATCTTTCTGGGGAGTTGATTTAAGAGCTAAATATCACTTAAATTCTCTTTGGACAGGTGCAAGATGGTTTGATCCGTACCTACAATTAGGTGGAGGATATGCAGCTATCGAAGATGAAGGAAAATTCAGAGCCTTAGGAGGTGGAGGATTAAACTTCTGGTTTACAGAAAATATCGGTTTGAACTTACAAACTGCGTTTAATTCTGCTTTCCAAAAAGATCAGAAAAACCACGATTTCTTCCAACACTCAGTAGGTGTAGCTATCAAATTTGGTGGCAAAGACACTGACGGAGATGGAGTTTTCGATAAAGACGATGAGTGCCCAGAAGTTGCTGGTTTAAAAGAATTCAACGGATGTCCTGATACAGACGGAGACGGAATCGCTGATAAAAACGATGCTTGTCCTGAAGAAGCAGGTTTGAAAGAATTCAACGGATGTCCTGACACAGACGGAGACGGAATCGCTGACAAAGATGATGCTTGTCCTGAAGTAGCCGGTCCAAAAGAACTTAACGGATGTCCTGATACAGACGGAGACGGTGTTGCTGATAAAGATGACAAATGTCCTGAAGTAGCTGGTCCAAAAGAAAATGCAGGATGCCCTTGGCCAGATACAGACAAAGATGGTGTTCTTGACAAAGATGATGAGTGTCCTGAAGTAGCTGGTCCAGCTTCTAACAAAGGTTGTCCTGAAGTTACTGAGGAAGTTCAAAAAACTTTGAATGAGTACGCTAAAACTATCTTGTTCGATACAGGTAAAGCTACAATCAAACCTCAATCAGCTGCAGTATTGGAGCAAATCGTTAGTGTGTTAAATCAGTATCCTAACTCTAGATTTACTATCGAAGGACACACTGACAGCACAGGAAACAAAGCTAAAAACCTTACACTTTCACAAGAAAGAGCTGATTCAGTAAGACTTTACTTAGTTCAAAGAGGTGTTTCTGACACTCGTTTATCTGCAAAAGGATATGGAGTTGAGAAACCAATTGCAAGTAACAAAAATGCAAAAGGAAGAGCTTTGAACCGTCGTGTTGAAATCAACTTGGTAAAATAATTTTATCAGATAAAGAAATTTAGATGAAAATAAAAGAGGTCACCACAAGGGCGACCTCTTTTATTTTTCTACGATGATGAAAATAAAATATTTAGCGTTTTTTTAACTTCTCGAGAAATTATTCTATAAGTAGATGATAATTAGGGTTTTGTTGTGGGATAATTCTTGAAGAAGCCTTTCGTCTATTTCCAAATACAGATGTAAAAAATTGGTTTACAAAACAAAAATCCATAAATTTGGGCGTTAAAAACATTTCTTTATGAAACAAACAATTTTTTCAATTTCTTTTTTCTTGTTCTTTACTCAGATTTTGCTTGGGCAAGAAACAGAAATCCACACAAATTCTTCAGCCAATTTTGAGAAGGCAATGTCTTTGTACAATCGGAAAATGTACAAACCTGCACAGCATTTGTTCAGAACGGAGCAGACCGCATCACTTGATGAAGAAAAACGAATAAAATCTCAGTATTATGTTGCTTCAATTGCAGCTATTTTAGGTGAAACGGGGGCAGATGTTCTGATGAAAAAGTTTATTGAACAACATCCTGAATCTCCATTAAGTACGGGAGCTTTTATGCGAATGGCTGATTATTATTTTCAAAAAGGAAATTATAAAGAGGCTTTGGTTTGGTACAAGCAGGTGAATGATGCAAGTGTAAGTAGGGAGGAAAGAACCAAGTTCTACTTCCAGAAGGGATATTCTTTGTTTACCACTGGCAATCGGAAAGAATCTGAAAAGTATTTGAATTTGGTGAAAAACACCAAAGAATACGGAGCAGATGCAAATTATTATTTAGGATATATTGCCTATGACTCAGACGATTATAAAAAGGCGGAAAGCTACTTTGAAAAAGTACAAGGAGATGAAAGCCTTGACAAAAATGTTTCATATTTTCAGGCAAATATGAAGTTTAAACAAGGACATTTTGAAGAAGCTATCCGTGAAGGACTTAAACAAAAAGACAAAAATAAAAACGCACAGGAGCTTTCGGAACTTAATAAAATTATAGGCGAAAGTTACTTTAATTTAGAAAAATACAATCAGGCAATTCCTTATTTGAAAGAGTACAAAGGAAAAAGAGGAAAATTCTCAAATACAGACTTTTACTACTTGGGATATGCGTATTATAAAAATAAAGATTATACAAATGCCATTGAGCAATTTAACCAAATTATAAGTGGAAATGACGCAGTAGCTCAGAATGCATATTATCATTTGGCTGAATGTTATCTGAATACAGGGCAAAAACAACAAGCCTTGAATGCTTTCCGTAATGCGTATCAGATGAATTTTGATGCTCAAATAAAGAAAGATGCACATTTGAATTACGCTCGTTTAAGTTACGAAATTGGAAATCCGTATGAGAGTGTTCCAGCCGTATTGCTTTCTTATTCAAAGACATATCCTAATGATAAAAAAGAAGAAATTCAATCGTTATTGATTGATTCTTATATTTCTTCAGGAAATTATCAAGCGGCTATTAATTTGTTAGAAAAATCAACAGACTCTAAAGATCAAGAGGTTTACAGAAAAGTGTCTTTCTACCGAGGATTAGAATTATTCAATGAAATTCAATATGAAGAGGCACTCAAATATTTGCAGAAATCTACCGAAAGTTCAGATGCAAATATCTCAGTAAGAGCCTTGTACTGGTTGGGAGAGACTTCATATCTGTTGAAAGATTTTCAAAATGCTAAAAAATATTACACACAATTTTTAAATAAGCCAAATTCTTCAAAAACAAGCGAATATAAAAATATTTATTACAGCTTGGCATATGCTGATTTCAACTTGAAAGATTACAAATCGGCTATTGAAAATTTTGAAAGATATTTGAAAGAAAATCCGAAATCGAATGCTTGGACAAATGATGCTTTGTTGCGTTTGGCAGATTCTTATTTCGTTGAAGGGAAGTATTGGCCTGCAATGGAAAGATACAACAAACTTATTGCAAGTAACACATCAGATGAGGATTACGCTGCTTATCAGAAAGCAATAAGCTACGGATTTGTTGATAGAGCTTCTAAAAAAATAGAGGAATTGGAGAAATTCGTCAAAAAATATAAAAGTTCGAATCTTCGTCCTAATGCGTTATTTGAATTAGGAAATACATACGTTTCGGAAGGAAATACAGCAAAAGGAGTACAATATTACAAACAAATTCAAACAGAATACAAAGGTAACAATTTTGTGCCTCGAGCAATGTTGCGTGAAGGATTGGTTTATTATAATAAAAATCAGAACCAGAATGCTTTACAGGTTTTCAAAACCATAGCCAGAGATTATCCAAAAACGAACGAATCGGCTCAGGCGGTGGCTACAGCCAAGCTGATTTATATCGATATGGGGAAAGTGAGCGAATACGCTTCTTGGGCGAAAGGACTTGGTTATGTGGAGGTTTCTGATTTGGAATTGGAAAGTGCAACTTATGAGGCTGCCGAACGTCAGTATATCCAACAGAATGAAAAAGAAGCAATTGAAGGTTTCGAGAAATACATCAAAGAGTTTCCTAACGGAATGCGCCATACTAACGCACAGTTTTATTTGGCTCAATTGTATTATGCTTCAAATCAGAAATCTAAAGCAGTTTCTCTGTACGAAAGTGTTATCAAAAGCGGAGCTAACGAGTTTACAGAGCAATCTTTAACGAAACTTACGCAAATTCTGCTTGATGCAGGAAGTTATTTGAAAGCCAAACCTTATTTGGAAGAATTGGAGAAAACCGCTACTATCGCTCAAAATAAAGTATATGCACAATCCAACTTGATGCGAGTTTGCTACAATGAAAAATTATATGACAAAGCTATCGAATATGCTAATAAAGTGCTGACGGAGAAAACAATAGATACACGAATTAAGAATGATGCTTACAATGTTTTGGCTCGTTCGCATATTCAGTTAGGAAATGAATTGGAAGCGAGAAAAGCTTATCAGGAAGTAGCGAAAACAGCCACAGGAAGTTTGGCTGCCGAAGCGATGTACTACGATGCGTACTTCAAGCACAAGGACGGAAAATTCAAACAATCAAATGAAGTTATTCAGAAGTTGGCAAAAGACTACGGAGGTTATAAAGAGTTTGCAGCCAAAGGTTTAGTGGTAATGGCGAAAAACTTCTACGGATTAAAAGATTCGTACCAAGCAACGTATATTCTTGAAAGTGTGATTAATAACTTTAAAGATTATCCTGATGTGGTTACTGAAGCTAAAAAAGAGCTTGAAATGGTAAAAGCCGAAGCAGCAAAAAGTAACTCTTCAGTTAAAATGTAATTTATAACCAAAAAATGACAAAGATGAATAGAAATATATTACAGTTTAAAGTATTGTTAATCATTCTTTTAGTGTCTTCTTCAATATCGACGGCACAAAATAAAAAAGATAGTTTAACAACCAAAGTGATTGATGTGGTGAAATCCTACGCACCAACCATTGCAGATGCTTACAAAAAAAGAGAAGATGCAAACATCAAAAAAGATTCCTTGGCTTTGACTAAGAAGCAAATTACCTACTCAATTTATTCAGTTCCAGTGGCATCTACTTTCGTTCCAGAAAAAGGAAAGGCTACAACGATGAAAAAAACTATCAAAAGGGAATATTATCCGGATTCGTATGTGGGAGGAGCTTTCGGTAATTTGAATACATTGTACGGCGATGCTTCAATCAATTTTCCTGTTACTGACGAAAGTAATTTTGCTTTTTTGTTCAATCATTTGTCTTCTAACGGAGAGGTAAAAGATGTTATTTTGGACAATAATTATGCAAAAACTACGGCAGGTTTGCGTTATGATTATCTGGATAAGGACGTAAATTGGGGAGTTAATGCTGATTTTGGAAGACGTGCTTATAACTTTTACGGAGTTCAGAAGGATTTGTATACGGAAGACCAGCTCAAGCAGTTATCAAGCTTGAAACAAGTGTATATCGATTACGGATTAGGCGGATACGCAAAGCTTTCCGATTCTTATTTTGAAGGGGTAGATGTTTCATTTAGAGGTCTTTCTGATAAATTTAATACCAGTGAAATGAATCTCAGGTTAGCTCCGTCATTTCAACTGCCTATCAGCAAGGGAGAACATAAAATTCACTTGAATCTTCTTTTGGATTATTACTCAGGCACTTTTGAAAGAGGATACTTAACAACTGCCGAGCAAAAAAACAAATGGTTATTGATGGGAGTAAATCCGTCATATCACTTCACTACTAATGAGTTGGAGTTGAAATTAGGAGCTACGGTAGCCTATGCGGGAGCCAACCCAACGCAAGAAAGTAATTTCAAAGCCTTTCCTGATGTGGAAGTATTGTACAAATTTTCGGGAGGAAATACGATTCTGCACGGGGCTATTCGCGGGATGTTTCAGCAAAATACATTTGAGAAGTTAACGAAAGTTAATCCGTATTTGGCTCCAACACAGGTGATTAATCCTACAAATGTTAATGTAGATATTTCTGCTTCTATCAAAGGAGAATTAGCAACAGGATTGTACTATAAATTGCAGGGAATTTATAAGCAATATGAAAATCTTCCGTTATTTACAAGCAATTCGGAGGTGGGAACAGCTTCATTAACATTGGCTTATCAGCATAATAATTCGTTCAAATTAGTGTATGATGAGGTAAAAGAATTCGGATTTTTGGCAGAAATAGGCGGAAATATCAACGATGTCTTTTTCTTTGATTTGGAAGGAAGGATTAATGGATATTCAGCTAAAAATCAGGAAGAAGCGTGGAACTTGCCTCGAACAAGAGTTTCCTTGTTTACGGACGTGAAAATTACGGAAGGGCTTTTTGCAGGGGTCGATTTATTTTATGTGGGAGACCGATATGAAATGGATTACGTTTCCTCATTAATCACATTACCGAGCAAATTAAAATTGGACGGATACTTTGACCTGAACCTACACGCAGACTATACAATTAACAAAAAATGGATGATTTTTGCAAAAGCAAATAATTTAACATCAAATAGTTATAATCGTTGGGCGTATTATCCTGTTCAAGGACTTCAGATATTTGCCGGAGTGAAGTATTTATTTGGTTTGAGTAAAAAATCAAAGTAAAATCAAAAAAATGTCATTTTTAATTTTTTGAGTAAAAAAAGTTTCTATTTTTGCCGAAAAAATTAATTACAGATGAATGCACTAGAATTACAAAAAATGTTGGATGACCATTGTAAGGAAATGAAGGACAATATGCCGGGTTTCTTGTTTTATGGTATTTTGAGTACCTCAGATGGTACTACACTTTCTAAAGCCCAAGTTGAAGACAATCCGTTGGCAGATAACATTGAAAGTGGGTCAGCGTTTCATTTAACCATTCTGAATCAAGTAAAAATGGTGGTTGATAGTAATGCAGAAGCCAATTTGGAAATTGATGATATCATCATCGAAACTAATAAAATAGTGTTTATTATTATGGTTTCAGCCTTAGGTAAATTTTTCTCGGTTACTGCACTTGAGCGTGAACACTCAAATTTGGGGATAACGCGGGCATTACTTTATCGTTGTAAGGCAGAGTTCGGAACAATGTTGGACGATTACTTTGATTAGACAGTATTTGTCTGATTTAGGGGTAAAAGCCTATAGTTTTGTTGTAGATTGCTAATTTTTGGAGGGATATTATGAAGAGTTTGAAGATTTTGTTGGTTGATGACGAGCCTGATGTTTTGGAAATTGTAGGATACAATTTGGAAAGAGAGGGTTTTCGCGTATTTACGGCAAAAAACGGATTGGAAGCAGTCAAAAAGGCGGAAAAAGAGCAACCTCACCTTATCATTATGGATGTGATGATGCCAGAGATGGACGGAATAGAGGCTTGTGAGCGTATCCGCAAGCAACCTGAATTATCAAAAACCGTAATTGCTTTTTTGACAGCTAGAGGCGAAGATTATTCTCAACTTGCTGGTTTTGAAGCAGGAGCTGATGATTACATAACAAAACCAATAAAACCTAAAGTACTTGTAAGCAAGGTAAAAGCCTTGTTGCGTCGCTTTAATACTGATGAGGAAAACGGCTCAATCCTGAAAATAAATAATCTTGTTATTAATAGGGATGAATACAAGGTAACTTATAAAGAGGAAGAAATGGTTTTACCGCGTAAAGAATTTGAACTTTTGTGGTTATTAGCCTCACAACCGGGGAAAGTCTTTAAACGAGAAGATATTTTAGATAAAGTTTGGGGTAGTGAAGTAGTTGTTGGGGACAGAACAATTGATGTTCATATCCGCAAGCTGCGAGAGAAGATAGGAGATGATTACTTCAAAACAGTTAAAGGTGTGGGTTACAAGTTTGTAGCATAATTAATAGGATTTTAAATTGGGGATTAGTGAAAAGAGCTAATCCCCTATCTTTTTTAGAATATGTGGAAATTAAAAAAATCGTACCGATTTGCGTTAAGGTCATCTTTCTTTGTTACAATTTTTTCCGTCTTTTTGCTCGGAATTGTAATTTTTGTATTTAAAAATATTCCCGTTTGGATTGTAATTCCTTATGCTTTAACCTTGTACGTGATTTGCTTTTTCATATTGCAGTACCGTGTGGAAAAATTTATGTACAAGCGAATTAAGAGAATATACCAAGACGTTTCTCTTCTGGAAAGTTCCAATATCGGAAATAAGCCTATTACCGCAGATGTCGCTTCCTTAAGTAAAGAAATTAACAGATTTGCACGTAGGAAAAAACTTGAAATAGAGAGCCTTAAAGTTCAGGAAAAATATCGGAAAGAATATATAGGAAATATTTCGCACGAGCTAAATACGCCTCTTTTCACGGTACAGAGTTACATTTTGACTCTTTTGGAAGGAGCTGTGGAAGACAAATCCATACGGAAAAAGTATCTTTCGCGTGCTGCAAAGGGAGTTGAACGCTTGATTTATGTGGTTAAGGATTTGGAAATGATTTCAAAATTAGAAACAGGAAAGCTCAACCTTGATTTTGAAGAGTTTGATATTGTTGAACTTATCCAAAACGTATTTGAAATGCTGGAAATGCGTGCCGCCAAAAGAGAAATTTCACTTATTTTTGATAAAAAATATCCCCCGATGTATGTATATGCCGACCGTGAACGAATACAGCAAGTGGCTGCAAATCTGGTAGTTAATTCTATTAAATATGGGAAATACAACGGAACAACGGAAGTGAGTATTGAAGTTTTGCCAAAGCGAAAACTAATGGTACGCATTATGGACAATGGAGAAGGCGTTACGGAAGAGAATTTGTCGCGTTTGTTCGAGCGTTTTTACCGTGTTGATAAAAGCGGAAGCCGTAAAGAGGGTGGCTCGGGATTAGGGCTTTCCATTGTAAAGCACATCATTGAGGCTCACAAACAGAAAGTTTATGCGGATAGCGTTTACGGTGTAGGCTCTGAATTTTCTTTTACGCTGGATATGCCCAAAAATGAAAAGCAATAACAAAACCGCTTGATTGCGAAATTAATTCTGTTCTGATTTTCCATATTTTGAAAAATTATGTCCAGAAGGTTCTTGAAATACTCGCAGGTTAAACGTGGGGACAATGGCAAGGATATGGTCAAAAATATCTGCTTGTATTTGTTCGTAAGTAACAAACTCTTTTACCTTTGAGAACATATAAATCTCAATCGGGATACCCTTTTCTGTGGGTTGTAATTGTCTGACAACAAACATCATATCCAGATTTACAAAGCCCGATTCCCGAAGGTAATTTTCTACATATTTCCGAAAGGTTCCGATGTTGGTTAGCCGTATTTGGTTAAAATATTCCGTTTCATTGGTGTTTACCTCATTAATCGTTTTGATTTTTTCTTCGATATATTCCGCAATCAGTCGTATTTTTTTGAACGTTTCAATTTCCTGTTCCGACAGAAAGTGAACTGATTCAATATCAATGCTTACGTGGCGTTTTATGCGTCTGCCTCCTGAGAGTTCCATTCCTCGCCAATTGGTAAAAGACTCGGAGGTAAGTTTGTAAGTGGGAATAGTGGTAATGGTTCTGTCCCAATTTTGTACCTTTACGGTGGTCAGCCCTATGTCAATTACGGTTCCATCGGCTCCATCTTTTGGGGAAGCAATCCAGTCGCCTACAAAGAGCATTTTGTTGGCAGAGAGTTGAATACCAGCAACAAATCCCATAATCATATCTTTGTAAACGATTAATAAAATCGTAATCATAGCCCCCAACCCCGTGAGAATGTCAATAAAGTTTTTGTTGGCAAAGATTGAAATTATGGCAACCGCACCTAAGGAATAAAGGATTACTTTGGCAAGCTGTATGTAGATTTTGATAGCTATTTCCGTGCCTTTCACGTGAATATATAGCTGTTCCAGAGCGTTGAGTACAGCATTCAAAAATAAAACCAGAACAATGATGAAATAAGTGCTTATTAAGGTTTGGATGAGCCATCGTATTGCTTCTGAGGCTATTATGTTGTGAAGATAAAGTAATAAAAGTCCTGGCAAAAAATGGGCAAACTTGGCAAAGACCATATTTTCCATAAAGATATCGTCCCATTGTGTGGCTGTATGCCCAACCAATTTCGGAATGGTTCGTCTCATCACATAAGTTGCAAGTTTGTCTACAAACCAAGCTACAATCAATATAGCAACGAGCGTAACAACGGATTGTGTAATAACAGCCCAAAAGTTACTAAAACCGTAATTTTCAAGTAAATGAATGCTCTGTGTCCTAAATTTTTCCATAGTATTGAAGCAAGAAATCAACTAACCAATTTAATCGTACAATTCATTTATTTTACTGTACACCAAGTCCGATTCCCACCCGCGATAAAGTAGGTAATCGGCAAGTTTTCGTTTGGCTTTGTAAATATTTTTCTCCTTTATTTCGGCTTGTTTTTTTTCTGATAAGATTTCAAAAGTTTCCATATACTCCTCATCATCAATCTCTTTTAGGGCAGATTGAATGATGTACTGAGAAAGCCCTCGGCGTTTGAGTTCTTGCCCAATACGAACACGTCCCCATTTTTTGTACCGAAATTTCCCCCGTGCAAAACTCTTGGCAAAACGTTCTTCATTCAAGAAATTGTTCTGAATTAAATGCACTACAATTTCATCAATGGCAATAGGAATCATACGCATCTTTTGGAGTTTATCGATTACTTCTTTGTGGTAACGTTCTTGATAAGCACAAAAAGCTTCTAATTTTCGTTTTGCTTCTTCAACGGTATAAGTTTTGACTGTATCCATAGAAAGCAAAGGTAAGAAAATTTTGAATAGATTTACGAAGAAAAAATTTTTGGTAATAATTGAACTGTTACAATAATGAAGATGTTATAAGAAAACAAAAAACAACCCATTGTAAAACAATGAGTTGTCTTTGTGACCGCGAGAGGATTCGAACCCCTAACCCTCAGAGCCGAAATCTGATATTCTATCCAGTTGAACTACGCGGCCTCCTAAAATAGTATGCTATGACAATAAATTTTTTACAATAGTTGAAATGAGCTTTCCGTCGGCTTTTCCTGCTAATTTTTGTGTGGCAACTCCCATAACTTTGCCCATATCTTTCATTCCCGAAGCTCCAACGCTTGATATAATCGCTGAAATTTCCGCAATAACTTCTTGTTCAGAGAGTTGTTTCGGTAAGAATTTCTCAATAACAGCAGCTTGTGCTAATTCAGGCTCTGCTAAATCGTTACGTCCTTGCGAGGTGTACAAAGCAGCACTGTCATTTCTCTGTTTTACTAACTTTTGCAGAATTTTTAATTCTTCTGCCTCTGAAAGTTCTGCTGAGGCTCCTGCTTCTGTTTTAGCCAGTAAAATTGCCGATTTAATAGCACGCAAAGACTCCAAAGCTACGGTGTCCTTAGCTTTCATCGCTTCTTTCAAAGCATCCATTACCTTTGTTTGTAAACTCATCAGACTTAATCTTAAAAGATGTGCAAAAGTAATATGTTTTAAGGTAAATAACAAGTCATTTTACAAAAAAAACTCGGAAAAAAGAAAGATTGAAAGCTTTTGAGATTTTTCTACCTTTTTTACAATCAAATAAATGAGAGCTTTTCTACTCCTTAATTCTTGTTTTTCGCTTGTTTTCGTTGCGTTCAATTTTGTGAGCAGGGCGTGTCCATTTCGGATTTTCACCCAAATCAGCGTACTCTGAATCTTCCGCTTCCACTGTTGTGGGTTGTGCGTGTTTTTCAAAAGGCTTCTGCGGACGCATTCCTAACATTTCAAACATCATCATATCTTCGTTGATGTTAGGGTTAGGAGTTGTTAAAAGCTTGTCTCCCGCGAAGATGGAATTCGCCCCTGCAAAGAAACACATTGCTTGTCCTTCTCTGCTCATTTGCGTTCTTCCTGCTGAAAGACGTACCTGAGTTTCAGGCATTACGATTCGTGTGGTGGCAATCATTCGCACCATATCCCAGATTTCAACAGGTTTTTGGTCTTCCATCGGTGTTCCCTCCACAGCAACCAAAGCATTTATCGGAACAGACTCAGGTTGAGGATAAAGCGATGAGAGAGCTACAAGCATTCCGGCACGGTCTTCCAGAGATTCTCCCATACCGATGATTCCCCCGCTACATACTGTGATGTTTGTTTTTCGCACGTTTTCAATGGTTTGTAGTCGGTCTTCATAACCTCTTGTCGAGATTACTTCTTTGTAATATTCTTCCGATGTGTCCAAGTTGTGATTATAGGCGTACAAGCCGGCTTCGGAAAGTCTTTTTGCTTGATTTTCAGTAATCATACCCAAAGTACAACAAACTTCCATATTTAGTTTGTTGATGGTACGTACCATTTCCAAGACTTGGTCAAATTCTGGTCCGTCTTTTACGTTACGCCAAGCGGCACCCATACATACTCGTGAAGCTCCGGAAGATTTTGCTCGCAAGGCTTGTGCTTTTACGTGTGAAACGCTCATCATTTCTTCAACTTCTACTCCTGTATGGTAGCGGGCTGCTTGTGGGCAATATCCGCAATCTTCGGAGCATCCACCTGTTTTTATTGAAAGTAAGGTTGATACTTGTACAATGTTGGGGTCGTGATGTTTACGATGTACTGTGGCTGCTTCATAAAGCAAATCCATCAGGGGTTTTTTGTAAATAGCAATAATTTCGTCTTTTGTCCAATTATGTCGAGTTTCACACATATTCTTAATGAATTTATTTTTTTATTATACAATGAAAAATATCAAAGACAGAATGAATTTCTGATAAAACTTTTTCGAGTTGCAAAAATAATAAATATAATGAGTTGTTAATTCTTTTTGATAAGTTTTATGCAAAAAAGTGAAGAATCTTGAAAAATCAATTTAAAATAATTTTCATTCTGTTTTTGTTTAAAAGTTTAATAATCAATATTTTGTTTTTGATTTTGTTGGTCTAAGCAATAGCCTAACAGTAAAACTTTTTATTTTTAAAATTAAATTCTCTACCTTTGTAGCTCGTTAAATTGTTAATAAAAACATAAGAATATTCAAAAATATGGGGCTTGTAAGTGCAAAAGAGGTGGCTAAGGCTATAAACCTTGACAAATATGGCTTTATGGGAACTTTTGGAGGCTGGGTATTGATGAAATTACTTCGGCTTTCAAAACTTAATGCTATTTACGACAGAAACAAACACTTACAAGGACTTGATTTTTTAAATACGATTTTGGATGAGTTTGAAATTCAGTTTCAAATTCCTGAAGAAGATTTACGAAATATTCCTAAAGACGGGGCTTTTATCACCATATCAAATCATCCGTTGGGAGGAATTGACGGAATATTATTATTGAAGTTGCTTTTGGAAAAACGTCCTGATTTCAAGATTATGGCGAACTTTTTACTGCAACGCATTGAACCTTTGGCTCCGTACGTGATGCCGGTAAATCCGTTTGAAAATCACAAAGATGCAAAATCAAGCGTAATCGGATTTAAGCAAACAATCAAGCATTTGCAAGAAGGAATGCCTTTGGGGCTTTTTCCGGCGGGTGAGGTTTCCGTTAGTCGTGAAGGCAAACTTGTGGTTGATAAACCTTGGGAGGAAGCAGCGATGAAACTTGCGAAAAAAGCTCAAGTGCCTGTTATTCCTATTTATTTTCACGCCAAAAACAGCCAATTGTTTTATTCGCTTTCAAAAATTAGCGACACATTACGTACCGCAAAATTGCCTTCGGAGTTGCTAACTCAAAGAAAAAGAACGATTTATATCCGAATTGGAAAACCAATATCTGTCAGCGTACAAGAAGAATACAAGGATATTGAATCATACACAGAATTTTTACGCAAGAAAACTTACATCTTAGCAAATACATTTGAACAAGACAGAAAGTTCATTCCTTTGGCAGCCGTATTAAAGGCGAACAGAGTTCCGAAAACTCCTGAGGAAATTATTAAGCCTGTTGGTACGGAGTTGATAGAGAGGGAGATAGATTCTATTACTCAGAAAGGACATCGTTTGTTAAAATCCAATAATTATGAGGTTTTTTTAGCTCCTTACAAGGATATTCCAAACATAATAAAGGAAATAGGAAGGCTTCGGGAGATTACATTCCGTGAAGTAGGGGAGGGAACAAATGCTTCTATCGATTTGGATTCGTTCGATGAATATTATCATCATTTGTTTTTGTGGGATGTGGAAGCTAAAAGAGTTGCGGGAGCTTATCGTATGGGATTGGGAGCTGAAATTTTTCCAAAATATGGAATAGAAGGCTTTTACACACACGATTTATTCCGCTTTGAACCAGAGCTTTACGATATGATGAGCAAAACCATTGAAATGGGACGAGCGTTCATCATTCCTGAATATCAGCAAAAACCGATGCCGTTATTCCTTTTGTGGAAAGGGATAGCACACACTACATTACGTTACCCTGAACATCATTATTTGTTGGGAGGAGTGAGCATAAGTAATCAGTTTTCAAACTTTTCAAAATCTTTGATGATTGAGTTTATGAAGTCGAATTTTTATGACCCTTATATAGCTCAGTATGTGCGTCCTAAGAAAGAATTTAAGGTGAAAATTAAAGATGCCGACAAAGATTTCATTTTTGACGAAACTCAAGCCGACCTTAATAAATTTGATAAAATTATCGATGAATTAGAACCCGGAAATTTACGCTTGCCGGTTTTGATTAAGAAGTATATTAAACAAAATGCTAAAGTAATAGCTTTTAATGTGGACCCGATGTTCAATAACGCAATTGATGGTTTGATGTATATCCGCATTGCTGACCTTCCTGAAAGCACAATGAAGCCGGTTATGGAAGAATTTCAGGCAGAATTGGAAGCAAAAATGAAAGCCAATTAACGGAAATTTTACTATGCATAGAAATTACAAACTCAAAATATTTCTCGTTTTTGCTTTAATATTATTTGCAAATACTGCTAATGCTCAGCAATATACAGAGCTTTTTCTCATTGAGAATAACATTTTGAAAGGCTGCAATTTTGAGAAAATTCCTACTAACGGGAAGATAAAAATCCCTTATTTTGTTAAGAAAATTGAGAAAGAAGTTTTTAAAGATTGCAATCGGTTGCAATTGGTTGAAATTCCAAATACGGTAGAATTTATTGAAGAAAAGGCTTTTTTCAATTGTACCAATTTGGCTTCGATAGATATTCCGGATTCAGTTACCCGAATAGGAAAAAATGCATTTGATTCCTGCGTGAATTTAACTTCTGTAAAATTCGCAGAATCTTTGCAAATTATTGAAGATGAGGCTTTCAAATCCTGCTACAATATAGAAAATATCAAACTTCCGAAATCTGTTACTTCATTAGGAAAGGGAGTTTTTACAGAATGTTCCAATCTGAAAAATGTGGTACTTTCAGACAAAATTTCTGAAATTCCTCAAAAAGCATTTTATCAGTGTAAAGGGCTCAAAACCATTCAAATACCGTCAGGAGTTACTCATATTAGAGCAAGTGCATTTGCTTTTTGTGAGTCGCTGAATTCTGTTAAAATTTCAGGGAATTTGGAATACGTTGGTAATGACGCTTTTGAGCATTGCAAGTCATTAAAAGAGGTGTATTTGCCTGATTCTGTGACGTATATTGGTGTGAGTGCTTTTTACAATTGCTCACGATTGGAGTCAGTTATTCTTCCAAAAAATCTGACACATATCAAAAATGATACTTTTTTGGATTGTCATCGTTTGAAAACTGTGATTTTACCGGAAAAATTGGAAAAAATAGGAATGCATTCTTTTCGTAATTGTTACAGTATCACACATATAGAATTTCCTCAAACTGTTACGGATATCCTTTTCGGAGCTTTCAATGATTGCAGAAATTTGCAAGAGGTAAAACTATCCAAATCATTGAGCCATATTGGTTCTTTTGCGTTTGCTAATTGCGTAAATTTGAGGAAGATAGAAATTCCTAATTTGGTTACTGAAATCGGAGATAAAGCTTTTTACGATTGTAAAAGTTTGACTTCGGTGAAGTTGTCAAATCAAACTCAAGTTGTTGGTGTTCAGTCGTTTTATGGCTGTTCTTCTCTCAAAAAAATAAAACTTCCTGCTACTGTTACAAAAATTGGTTTAGAAGCTTTCCGAGATTGTTCTTCCTTACTTGAAATGCGTTTAGATGCCACAACGCCACCCGAAGTAACACGAACAATAGGCTACAAAGGAATTATAATCGTTCCCAAGAAAAGCAAAGAAATTTATCAGGAAAATCCACTTTGGAAAGATAATATTTTTAAGTGAGAAATTCGTAGATTTTATTTCAATAAGTGTATGTTGTTTGTAGTCAGATGTTTGAGTTCTGTTGTTTGATTATTTCCGTCTTGCTTTAATAATTCCGTTGAGGGCAATAGCCAAAATCATCACGGCAGAAGCCACATAAAAAATGGGATTCATATGCTCTGATTCGCCAAAGATGAGATAAGCGAAAACAATTCCGTAAACGGGTTCCAGATTTACCGCCAAAACCAAAGTAAAGGGAGAAATATAACGCATCAAACGAATAGATTCAAACATCGGATAGGCAGTGAAAACACTTGCCAGAAGCAAAACCCACCAAAAATCATTTGATGAGATTTCTGAAATTCCGTTTAAATCTCCCGTAAATAGAAAATAAATGGTAAGAACCAAAAAACCGCCAAAAATTTCATATGTAATGATATTTCCTGAAGACGTCTGTCCGTGCAGTTTTCCGTTGAAAACGCTGAATAACGCCCCGAAGGCTGCACACACAATTCCGTAAAAAATCCCTTCCTTGTAGCGAATTTCTGTTTTGAAAATGAGTAACATACAGATGGTTATGATAATTCCCAACACAATTTCAGACCAGTCAATACGTCTTCGGAACACCAAAGGCTCAATAAGGGCAACAAACAGTGTGGCAGTGGAAATACAAGCCAGCGTAATGGATACATTTGAAACTTTTATGGAATGGAAAAAGAATAGCCAATGGATAGCCATCAAGCAGCCAACACCAATGAGTTTGATAGCCAATGATTTATTTATGAAGATGTTTCCTTTTTGAAAGATACTTACAAAAGCAATCAAAAAACAGGAAGTTAATAACATTCTGTGCCACACAAGGTGATTTGCTTCTAAGGAGATTAATTTTCCCAAAATAGCTGTAAATCCCCATAAAAAAACGATGAAGTGTAAACGTAATTGAGTTAACATTTATTTTTATGTTTTTGTTTAAGCTTAATTTCTGTAATAATTAAACGAAATCGCGAAAATACAAAAACTTTGGAAAAAAGATTGATTATAGGTCAAATTCAGTATCTTTTCTCATATAGAGATATCCTGATTTTTGTTTTCCGTCTTCAAAGGTAATGATAAAGAAATAAGTGCCGTTAGGTAATGGTTTTTTGCTTACGGTTCTTTCGTGTTGAGAAAATCCTTGAAAACGTTGATCATCCAACATATAATTTTCTTTTTCATACACTTTTGCTCCCCAACGGTTAAAGATACGGACGGTATTTTTCTGGTTACAATTTATGTAGTATTTTTTGAGGTCTTCAACTTCCCACGTGTCATTAACGCCATCGTTGTTTGGAGAGAATCCATTCGGTATGAACATATTTTCAAACAAAGTTGCACAGGAATCCTTAGCTACTACTTCAAGAAGAAGGCTTACTGCTTCACTTTGACATCCGTTAGAAGTTTTACAAACTACGTAATAGGTTGTATTTTCGGTAGGATTTATTTCAGAAGTTGTGATTTCTTGTGTAAGTGCTACATCGGCGAACCATTGTACTTTGTCAGTACCGCAAGAAACGCTTGCCAAACTTACTGACTCTCCAATATAAATTCGTGTAGGGAAAGCCGAAGTATTTGGTGTGTTGGGCTTGGTGTTTCGCTCAATAGTTACCTCAGTACGTGAGCTTTGTACTCCGCCAACGGTTTGTTGTACCCAATACGGCACAGCATTTCCTTCAGGAATGTTCTGAGTATCAACCATAATTGTGGCAGCAGTTTCGCCTGTGCTCCACAGTAGTGAACCACTAAAATCGGAGGCTTGCAATGTAGCAGTGCCTTTGTGGCAATCATACGTGATATGTATTTTAGGAGGCGTAATTTCACCGGTTACGGTAATCATTCCCACCTTGCTATTGGTAGAACAGCCATTGCTTACACTTACTTTGTAATAATAAGTGCCTGCTTCAAGCCACTGTACTTGCACTTGTGAGCTGTTGCTCGTGCCTACAAAACGAGCTTTTGAGGGCGGACAATTACCTGAGGTTTTGGCAAAATCTACTGCGGAATCATATAGTTCCCAAACATATCTATCACCTGCCTTAGGCAATACGGAAAGCGTGATAGCCTCACCAACTTTGGAAGTTTGTGAAAACGCAACCACGCTCGCCATAAAGCAAACGCTAAATAAGATATGTTTGAGAAATTTATACACAGTTTATTTTTTTATGGTTTTGGAGAAATAAATTGCAAACCTGTACCAGCTGTAACAGTTGCTCTCGCTTTTAAAGTTTGGATAGCTTTGTCGGCAAAATCATTTTCCTCAGAGCAATCAGTTACTTTAACATCTTTAATGTTCTTATTAATCCCTGTTGTGGCATCTGCAAGTAAGGTTATAGGTTGGTCAACAAGACCTTCTTCTTTACCATTGTTGATAACTAACTCTAGGTAAATAGAAACACCTTCAGAAGGATCAATTAGTTCATCTGCTACAATTTCAGGGAAATCAATTGGCTGATTTATGTCAGCTACATTTATGGTCTTTAGTACTTGACTTATATTGTCTCTATTGTATCCCCACTTTAGGGTGGCAGTTTGACCTGTCTTAAGCCCTTCTAGTTTTATTTGAGGCACGAAAGACTTGTCGTAATTTACAGCAGTTAATTCATAAAATAAGGATTGTTCACCATAGTTATATGCTACTTGATCGCCCTCAATTTCAGCAGATTTTATTGTTCCTAAACAAACCTCTACATTACTTAACGCACTTGATGCTTGGGTTTGTTTACCATTATTCATATTACGTAATTCAATAAAAAAAGCGTTTTTAGGTTGAATTTTCAGAACCTTTAGGTTGTTTGCTGTTGTACAATTCGCCTTAGGGGTGTGGTTAACTACTAAGTAAGATGTTCCTGCAACATTTGTCCACGCGAGCTCAATACTTTTGCTTTCTGAGTTAGCATCATTGTAACTTCCTGTAGTCACTTTTATTTGTCCGCCACCCTCTGTGTATGCTCCTGTGGTCAATAAGTTTCCATCGTTGATGAAAGTAGTATTATTTGTAGCAAAGAAGTGATATTTTCCTTCCGGTCCATCAACTGTATATGTGTATTTTTTTCCTACTATAGGATTTTGAGCATTATCAACACAATTGACGTTTTGTGTAGGAGCTGTTCCCTTTGTAGCTCTATCTTGTGCTTGTGCATAAGCACCTGTTGATACAATGGCTAAAGCCATACTTAAGATTAACTTTCTCATAAATAAAAAATTAAAAAATGTTCAATATATGTTTTTATAATTAGTTACTAAAATTGATTTGCGGTCGGGGAATAATCCGTACTTCTCGGGTTACGTAGTTGTATTTTTGTCCGTTACATTCCAGCCAATAGGTAATATTATACGTTTTGTCGGTGGAAGTATCGTTTTCAAAAGAAATACCCGTGTGAGTAGAGGGTTGCCCCGTTCGTACGTTGCTCAAATTGTTATTGATAGTCCATTTCAAAACGGGGTTTGGGCAACAAGGTACGGGGTTTATGGTTACGTCGAGCGTTGTGTCCCCTGAGGGCAACACGTAACTATTTTCTGATACATTTGTATGTCCGCTACCCTCATCGTAAACCGCTGAAACGATTTCGGGCAAACACCACGTAATGTTTTCGGGCGTTGTGAGGGTTATAGAGGGTTTTACCACATTAACCACTACCTTTTGGTTGGTAAAAAATGTTTTACAACCGTTTTTATCACTAACCCATAAGAGTTCGTAAGTAAACTCGCCTTCATCGTTGGGGGGATGGTTTATGGTTAAACTATTTTCATTTTCTGCCAATGTTTCGTCAATTTCTATGGGAGGATTTCCTGTTTTGGCAGCTTTTATTTTTACGGTAAAGGGAAGTTCCCCCGTAAAGGTAACCCACGGAATTTGTGCTGCTGGAGTGTTTAAGCACAAGGTAGTGTCCTGTCCTGAAAATACGGCAGTGGGTAGCGGTTTTATGGTGATAATATCGGACTGGTTCAGTTGGTTAGTACAGCCGTTGCCGTCAGTAATGGATACGTATTGGTAATGGAATTCCCCCGCTTGGTTAGTGTTGATGGGAATTTCAAAAATATTACTATTACTTTGATATTGTTGCGTAACGCCATCAATTGTATAATTTAAAGTAAAAGGTGGTTGCCCACCGCTACCATTATTTACCGTTATCGTAATTTTAGCGTTATTTTCGTCTTGGCAAAATGATTTTTTACTGGGTTTTGTTTTGGCTGTTGGTTGGTTTCGTACGATTATCTTTATAGGATTGGAGGTAACACTTTCCGTTTGTTGGGACATTCCTATGTTTTTGAAAGTAACTGAAGCCCGTCGATATAAATAATATGTACCTGTTTGGTTAAAGGGGGCAGTTTGGGGATTAGGGGTAAAATCTTTTTGTGTTGCTCCATTGATGTCGGTAGGTACTCCACCGATGCTGGTTGTGTAATACCACTGGAAGGCAAAGGTTGGGGTAAAACCGTACTGGTTTCTTCGGTTGAAATCATCTCCCGTTACAGGCGTTCCGTTACTTCCCCCCGCACAAAGGGTTTGTTCTCCCGAAATGGTGTTTTCGATGATTTTGTCAGAATCGCTGGTTTCAAACAAATACCAAAGAGGCAAACCTCCGTTATAAAATTCGTAAAACATTAGGCTATTGCCCGAAAGGTTAATAATCTGATTGTTTACGGGATTCCATTTAGGTTGTGATATATTATTCCAATTATCATAAACTAATGTATTGTCTATTTTTAGTCTTGTTCCATCATCGGCTCCTAAATTCACATAATACAATCCCTTGCGGGTTGAACGCATCAAAGCCCGAGTCAAAAAAAAATCGGGACTGGCAAACATTCTAACATCGGTACTCTCTTGTGAATAAATTTCAAACGTTCCAGAACTTTTTTTAATATTAAAGGACTCAGGCAAATCAAAGTACCCCAAATATTTATAAGAGGAAGGAGGTGCGTTGGTATTATCTGTACCCTTATAAAAATGCGTACGCCATTTGTTGTTTATGGCAGGTGGAACATCTTGGGAGTCAGCGGTATTTTGTCCGCTTACAACTGAAATGGTTAATGTTGTATTATTAAACCATCCATCATAATAAATACGTACTTGTCCCGATTGATTGGGTGTGAAGTTATTCCCACTAAGATTCAGTAATTGTTGATTAAAGCAGACTCTTATATGCGGGCTATTAACACTGTAAGTGATGCCTCCTATCACATTAACCAAAATGTAATTTTCATAGTGCCGCTTTACCCCACTAATAGTAACGGGAGAGGGTAGTCCATTAGAGGTGTCCCAAACAAATGTAACTGTTCCCCCTACCTGAGGTACATTGCTGTTACACTGTGCATACAAAAAGTCCGCTCCCAAAAGGAAGAATATACAAAGTAGGTATGTAGTTATTTTGGTTGAGTTAGCCATTTTTGGATTGCAGTACAATACACAATCAGGGGCAAAGGTAAGTCAAAAAAATAAAATGACAAAATACAAATAGTGGAGAAAAGAAAAAATGTTCTTCGTACTACTTCATACGAAGAACATTTTTTAAAAGGTTTAGCTTAAAATTACTTCATAGGGATTAACTCCGCAATCGGTATCTTCTGGAAAAGCAAATCGCCTGCACCTTCGTACAAAATCCCGATGTATTTATCTTCGATTAATGACATACACGAATATCCAAAGCCTCCGTTAGCGTACAGCTTGATTTGAGGTAGCTTATTCCACGTGTTTCCCTCATCATCGCTGGCTTTGATGGTCATATTCACACGGCTTTTGGCGTCTGCTGGGTTGGAAAAAAACAGATATTTTTTACCGTTTTTATCAAACGAAATGATACTTGCCATACAATTCGGTTCGGTAAGTGCGATGCGTGAAGTGCTGTGTTCCACCCAAGTTTTTCCAAAATCGCGAGTGATGGCAACCGAACGTCCGTGAAATTCATCGGAGAGCGTGTAATTCTGACGATTGCGGTCGTCACGCATATTGAGCATAATACTTCCGTCAGAGAGCTGAACTACTTGAGCCTCTGTGGTGTGCGATTTTGCTCCCGTTCCGCAGTGCCACGTTTTTCCGTGGTCTTCACTGTATATTAAGGTAGAATGCGGAACTTGGTTTTCGTCTTTGTATTGTGCGGCGAACATTATTTTTCCGTCTTTAAGAGTAATTCCGCTACCGGGACCATTAAAGAAAAGATACCATTTCGGGTCTTTGGTTTGCGGAGTGATGCTGATGGGGTCGCTCCACGTAACGCCATCGTCTTCACTTTTTACGAGCATCAGCTGACCAGTTTCGTGAGGCGTCATTCCGGGACGAGAAGCCCACCACGCCATTTTGTCTTTGTCGTGCCCGTGTAGCCAAAGTGCCGCTACCCAAATGGTGCCTGTGGTTTTATCGACCAATACGGCAGGGTCGCCAATTCCGTTAAGCTGATTTGACAATCCGCCCCATTCGCCCAAATCCATAATTTCCTTCATCGGTTCCCACGTTTGTCCGCCATCGGTGCTGCGGCTCATTCCTACGTTTACGTCTTCCTGCAAGTCTTTACAATTGTTATAACGATTGTCATACACGGCGATGAGCGTACCTTTGTTGGTCGTTGCCAGTCCAGGAATACGATAGCACTCAATGCCATCTTGTTTTTTACTTCGGAGCGTAATCCCGAAGCGTTGTGAAGGACTTTTCGGATTTACATACACATATCGTGAGCCGTTTGATAAAAATTCAATCTGAAAAACCTTTATTTTATTCAGAAGATTCGGATTTTCCGTGGTTTTTGCTGTTATCCAAACGTAAATATCTTTCATTTTAGGTAAATAACTGCCTTTCAGAAGGGATTCCGATTTGATTACGTTTGTAGATGCAAACAATTCTGCTTCTTTAAAGTTTTCTTTATCACTTAAATAGACGGATATTTCACTTAAGTCGAAAGATTTTAATTCTGATTTAAGCAAAACTTTTACTTCTGTGATGGAGTTTAGATTTTTGGTGGCTAACTTAAACGAAGTCAGCAAATTGTCTTTGCCTGTTGTTAAAGGCATTTCGGGTTGTGTAAATTCGCCTCCGCCGATTACGTTTTTTTGGCTTCCGCAAGCCGACAAAAGAACAAAAGCGAATAAAAGATAAAAAATTCGATTCATTATGATAGTTTTTATTTGTTTTCATATTTGTACTTTTGTCTTGAAACAAAAGTACCAAAAATTCAAGTCTGTGGATACTTTGCTAAAAATCAATTTATTCCACTGAAAATCTCCGAACTTGCTCCCTACGGTCGCTTCGAACAGCGGATATTTTCTGCGTTCCATTCATTGATTTTCTTAACGCTTCGTCTCCAATGCCAATAAAAGTGCAAAAAACACTGAAAATCAATACTTAAATCATAAAAATATGTGTTAAGTACTGAACTCAATATTGTTTTTCAATCTGTTCAAAGGTTTTCCAGCATTGGAACATCGCTCTTGGCACATGGAAACAGCCTTTCCATTTTCCGCCTTTAAGCGTGAGTAGCGGTTTGCCTTCCCGATTCAAATAACCGAACCATTCGCCGTGCTTAGGGTCAGAAAAATGCGACCAAGCGTACGCGTGTACCTTTTCATACCACGCCCAGATTTCGGCATTTTGGGTGTGCAAATAAGCCTTTGAAAGTGCTACCAAAGTTTCCAAATGCACCCACCAAAGTTTTTGGTCCCATTCCAATTGCTGAGGCGGATTTCCTTTGGCATCCATAAAATACAAAATACCTCCGTGTTCCTCGTCCCAACTGTAATTCAATATATTAAGAATGGTTTGTGTAGCTTTTTCGATAAGCGATTTGTCGCCACGACGCACGGCAATATCAATCATAAACCACATTGCTTCGATGCCGTGACCAGGGTTAAGCAATCGTCCGTTGAAACTGTCTTCTTTGCTTCCGTCAGGGCGAACGTTTTCAAAAATGATACCCGTTTCAGCATCTAAAAATACATTCATTACTTCATTGATGCTGAAATCTATCGTTTTGTTGATTTCTTCTTCCGAAAGAACGCTTTCCAGTTCCAGTACCAAATTCGACAGAATCATCGGGAGCGAAAATCCTTTCAGAGGACGAACGTCAGTAGTTTTTTCGTACTTTCCTTTCGGGTTGTTTTGTTTTTTTAAGATATTGTGATAAGTACTGACTGCCAGTTTTTTATAAGTTTCGTCACCCGAAGCCTTCGCGTATTGGCTGAACGCCATTGCAGCGAAACAATCCGAGAAAATATTGTAAGGTTGCACCAAAGGTTTGCCGTCACGAGTAAGGGCAAAGTAAAAATTTCCGTCGGCGTCCATTGCGTGATTTTTCAGAAATTCAACTCCCGATTTTGAAATTTCAAGCCATTTTTGGTTTTTCTCCACCTGATTGTAAAGCATCGCGAAAGTCCACGCTTGTCGTCCTTGCAGCCAGATGAACTTATCCGTATCAAAAACCTTTCCTTCACGGTCAAGACAGGTGAAATATCCTCCGAATTCCTTGTCCAATGAGTGTTTTTCCCAGAAAGGAACCACATCTTCCAATAATGTTTTTTTATAAAGTTCGCTGTATTTCATATGCTAATAAAAAGTTTCTATTTTCTAAAAAATGGATAAAAAGAGATTTTTATTCTGTTTTTGTTAAAAAATTTTGTTCATTAAACAGAAAATATTAATTTAGCCTTGTCGTTTTAACGTAAAATAAAAATCACTTTTCAAACAAGGCAAAGGTAAGAATTTTTTTTTGATAATTATTTAATTTTTAATGTTTGAATTTTTGAATTATCAGAAGAATTTCTTATTTTTTGTTTTTTTTAATTATGAATATGAAACTCCAACCACTTGAAAGTATAACATTAGTTGACCGAATCGAACAACGTATTACTGAGTATATTAGGGAAAATAACTTGAAGCCGGGCGATTCTCTGCCTAAGGAAATGGAACTCGCCGAATGGCTCGGGGTAAGCCGAACTGCTGTTCGCGAAGCCTTGTTGCGAATGCGTACTATGGGGCTTGTTGAGTCAAAAAAACATCGGGGAATGGTTTTGAAAGAGCCTGATTTGATTTTCAATATTCAAAGGACGATTGAGTCTAAAATGCTGGACGAAAGTACGTTGCAGGATTTGTTTGAATTTCGTTTGATGTTTGAAATCGGTATGGTGGATTTTGTTTTTGCTCGAAAGACGGAAGAGCAGGTTCAGGAGCTGGAAGCACTGGCAAAACGTGCTAATTACGAGTATATTGATAATTATTTTTCGTTGCAAGATGAATTTGCCTTCCACAGTACGCTTTACAAAATGGCGAGTAATCAAACATTATTACGTTTTCAGGAATTGTTACTTCCTGTTTTTCAGTATGTTCACGATTTGCAAGAGAAGGAAATTTGTAATCTGAATAAGGAAAATAATTTGATAACACACATAGATTTGGTAGAAGAACTTAAAAATGGCACTCCACAATCGTTCAGAGAAGCGATGCGTATGCACTTAAATCCTCATTTTGAAAGAATGAGCACACGAAGAGTGATTTAGCATTTTATTAAAGATATATGGATGAGGATGGGTGAAATTTGCTTAAAATTTCACTTTTTTTGTTTTTCTTCCAATAAATATGCTTTGGAGTTAATAAAAATGAATTATATTTGCCCTGAACTTCAAGTTAAAACAACCAAAATGAATAAGAATTACGCATTGCTATTGTTGCTGTTGATGAGTTTTTCTGCATTTTCTCAGCAATTTACTATTACAGGAAAGGTTTACGACAAATCTACTCAAAAGCCACTTGAGGCTTCTACCGTGTTTTTAAAATCGGTAAAAGATTCTACTTTAGTGAATTACACCATTTCCGATGCCAAAGGTATTTTCAACCTAAAAGGTAAAAGCCAAGAACAAGAGCTGGATTTGTTCATTACCCACGTCGGGAATGCTCCTTATAAAAAACGCATTACCACCCCGAAAGGCGCGCTTGATTTGGGTCTTATTCAAATGGAAACACAAGCCGAAGAATTAGAAGGAGTTACAGTGCTTTCCGAGGCTATTCCCATCACAGTAAAAAAAGATACGCTTGAATTTAATGCCGATGCTTTCAAACTTCGTCCCGATGCCACGGTGGAAGAATTACTCAAAAACCTGCCGGGAGTAGAGGTCGATTCCAAAGGGAAAATCACTGTAAACGGAACTCCCGTAAATGAAATTTTGGTTAACGGAAAGCCTTTTTTTGATGACCCCAAAATCGCTACAAAGAATCTCACCAAAGAAATCGTTAAGAAAATTCAGGTGAGCGACACCAAAACTAAGGAACAGAAATTCACCAAAGAAGAAGGCGACCCGAATAACAAATCGATAAACATCGTACTGAAAGAGGACAAAAACAAAGGCTATTTCGGGCGGGCAACAGTAGGTTATGGCAGTAAAGACCGTTACGAAATCAATGGTTTCGGGAATTATTTTAAAGATAAAACTCGGGTTTCGGTGCTTGGTAGTTCCAATAATATCAATACTTTAGGTTTTGAATTTGATGAAATTTTCGGGATGATGGGCAGTGTGGAAACTTTTTCTGTTTCGGGAAGTAGCATATCTGCGAACGGAATGAATTTCGGCGGAAGCGACGGTTTCAACAAATCGCACGTGGCAGGAATCAGTTATGTAGATGAGTACGGAAAAGATTTGGAAGTTGATGGCAATTATTTTTACACCCGCAATGATGGCGAAACTTACTCGCGAAACGACCGTGAAACCACGTTACCCGACCGCCATTATTTTTCACGCAACGAACAGTGGGGCAATTCGTGGGGAGACACGCACAATTTCCGAGGGGAATTGGAGTACAAAATTGATTCATTGACACAAATTTCCGTGCGTCCGCGAATTTCCGTAAGCAGAAGCAACAGCGACAACAAAAGCGAAGAAGCGTCGTACGACAGCAACAGAAATCCTGTAAATCAGAGTCTTTCCAAAAGTAATTCGCACAACCATAATGTGAATTTTGAAAATAGAGTTTCTTTTAATCGGCGTTTTAAAGGCACGAGAGGTTCGTGGGGAATTTCAGTAGGAAACAATAACAGTCGTTCGGAACGGGAGCAAGAATTGTACAACACACGCGAAATTTTCGGAATTCATCCGTTTACGCAAATTCGTGACCAACATCAAAATACTGACAACCAAAATGATAGCTATAATCTTTCGGCGAAGGTTCGTTATCCGATTTTTAAAGATTTTCTGTTGCGAGCAGGATATGATTTTTCAAAATCCGATACAAAAAACAATGTAAATACTTATGATGCTGATGCTTACGGAAATTACATCAATTTTAATACGGTATTAAGTTCTGATTTTCTGACGGAAAACACACGACACAAACCTCAATTGGGAGTGGAATGGCGAAGCGGAAAAATTCGTATAAGTGGCGAAGTGGGAATGGTTTACAACAGACTTGAAAATCACGACTATTTGCGAAATTTGGAGCTGGATAAAACATTCCAAAACCCGGATTTCCGATTTCGGGTGAATTATGAAGTTAAAAAAGGTGCAAGTATCAATTTTAATTACGATACCAGCACGCGTGTGCCGAGTGTAAATCAGTTGCAACCTATTGAAAACGTGAATAATCCGCTTCATACGTTTGTCGGAAATCCGGATTTGAAACCTACTTTTTCACATCAATACCAGCTCTATTACAGCAATTATAATTGGGAAACACGTAGCGGATGGTTTGCTAATTTTAGTGCTGATTTTCAAAAAGATAAAATCACTTCTGTAACGCTAACCAATGATGATTTAACCCGAAAAACTACCTATACCAACATTGATGGCGATTTTTCGATATATGGAGGAATCAATTTTAACAAGTCGTACAAGGTAGAGAAAAATAAAATCGGCTATCGGTTAGGTAGTTGGGGAAATATCAACAAAAATAACCTTTTTAGTAACGGAACACGTTATGCTATAACTAATTACAGTTTAACGCCATCGGTAAGTTTGGAATACAATTACGATGAAAAAGTAGATTTGAATTTGAGCTACTCGCCTTCATTTACCAAAGCGACGTATGATTTGGATGTATTTAAAAATCAGGATTATTCAAGACAAAGCGCTTCTTTCAAGATAACGACTTATGTACCTAAAAATGTGATTTTTGGAAGTGATATTGAGTTTTCCTACCTGCCGTATATGGGCGAAGGTTTTAGAAAATCGTACCTTTATTGGAATATGAGCTTGGGATACAAGTTTTTAGGGGAGAAAGCTACCTTACAATTCAAAGCTTTCGACTTGCTGAACCAAACCGTAGATGCTTGGCGAACCATCACGCAAGATTACGTACAAGATTCGCAAAAATTGATGTTAAAACAGTATTTTATGCTTAGTTTCTCGTACAAATTCAATAAAGTAGGTGGTAAAGGCGACCAAAGCAGACGACGAAGCAGCATACGAGTTCTTAGGTAGTATCACAATATTAATTGTTATTTAAAAAGAATATAAATAATTTTGTTTTTGTTTTTAATTTGATACTTTTGCACTGATAATTTTAACAGAAACTTTATTTATGAAAAGATGTTTTATTTTTCTGCTACTGATTTCTTCCTTAGCGATGTATTCGCAGGAAACTTCGGCTAAATTAAGTCCGGAATTTAAAAGGAATGAACTTAAGTTGAATGCTCTTTTCTTACTTTTTGAAGGAGTGGAATTTTCATACGAACGTGCTTTGAATTATGACTGTTCAATAGGAGGTTCTTCTTTAATTTTTACATACAAAGATTCCGATTTAGACTCAGGAATGAATTACAATGTAACTGCCTTCGGAAGATATTATTTCGGTAAGAAACCCGTGTCGGGCTTCTTTGGGGAGGTCTTTACGACGTTTCTTAATAGGGATTACTTTGTAGATGACCATCCGAGAGCATACCGCTCAAGAAGACAGACAGAAACAAACATAGCCTTCGGTTTAAGCCTCGGTGTGAAATGGATAAGAAATCGATTTACTTTTGAGTTGAGTTCCGGAATGGGACGTATTCCTCGCTCAGCTTCTGACGATTATACTCCTTTCATAGGTCGGGGAGCTTTGGCTATTGGTTATCGATTTTAATTTGAAATATAAATTTTATAAATTGCCTGAAGAACAATAATATATTTTGTTGTTTTTCAGGTATTTTTTATTTTTGTGATGAATTCAAGCAAATTATGGACAGAAAACTGCAAAAATCTGAATTAATTTCCGGAAAGAAAATTGAAATTTCGGGTTCAAAATCGGAAACAAATCGTTTGTTGTTGTTGCAAGCTATTTATCCTGAGCTTGTTATAAAAAATGCTTCCGATTCAGACGATTCCGAAGTAATGAAAAAAGCACTTCAGAAACAATCCGGCGAAATTGACATTCACCACGCGGGAACTGCGATGCGTTTTTTGACTGCTTTTTTTGCCTCTCAAAAGGGGAAAGAGGTGGTTTTGACAGGTTCGGCTCGAATGAAACAACGCCCGATTCACATTTTGGTGAAAGCTCTTCGAGATTTGGGAGCAGAGATTTCGTATTTGGAAAATGAAGGTTGTCCACCATTATATATAAAAGGAGGGGAATTGAAGGTCAGCGAGGTGTGTATGTCAGCCGATGTAAGCAGCCAGTACATTTCGGCTTTGTTGTTGATTGCTTCTTCTCTTTCTAAAGGGTTGAAAATTAACTTAATAGGGGAGGTGGCGTCAGCTCCTTACATTAAAATGACATTGGCTTTACTTTCTGAAATTGGCGTAAGTTCTGATTTTGAAGGAAATACGATAAGTGTCCGACCTCTGGAAAATCTCCATAAGAAAGAAATTACTGTAGAATCGGATTGGAGTTCTGCTTCGTATTGGTATTCTTTTGTAGCTTTGTCGGAGATTGGAACATCTTTAAAATTAAGTAGTTATAAGAAAAATAGTTTGCAGGGCGACAGTATTTTGTCTGAAATTTATGCTTTTTTTGGTGTGGAAACCGTTTTTTTGAATGATGAAATTGAACTTCGTAAAATTCAATCGGTTGAAAATGTGATTTTTAAGTACGATTTGCGGAATGCACCCGATATAGCTCAAACCATTGCCGTAACTTGTTTCGGGTTGGGAATAGCTTGCGAGCTTACGGGGCTTCATACGTTGAAAATCAAGGAAACTGACCGTTTGGAGGCTCTAAAATCCGAATTAGCGAAATTGGGTGCAAGTATAGAAGTTTCTGATAAGGCTCTGTTCCTAAAATCGGGAGGAACAATTAATGAAAATGTATCTATCGAAACTTACAATGACCATCGTATGGCAATGGCTTTTGCTCCACTGATGCTCAAAACAAATATAATAATTTCTGATTCTGAGGTAGTTTCAAAATCTTATCCTGATTTTTGGAAAGATGTAGAAAGCGTAGTAATCCAGAAAAAAGAGCATTAAGGAAAGTAATTTTTGATGTTAAATCTTTATTTTTAAGTCGCTTAAAATCAGTAATTTAAATTGTGTGTTTATTTAAAACTGCTAAAAATGAGGGTTTAAATGAAAAAAAAATGCTAACCTTGTGTTTTTTAAATAATTAATTTGTATCTTTGCACTCCGATTTTATTTAAAAATATTAATATAAAAAATATATAAAATGACAAAAGCAGAAATCGTATCAAAGATCGCTGATAAGTTAGGTCTTGATAAAAATGACGTTCAAGCAACAGTAGAAAATTTTATGGAAGAAGTAAAAGCTTCTTTGGAAAGTGGTAACAACGTGTATTTAAGAGGTTTTGGTAGCTTCATCATCAAAACAAGAGCAGAGAAAACAGGAAGAAATATCTCTAAAAACACAACATTGAAAATTCCTGCACACAACATACCTGCTTTTAAACCAGCAAAAGTATTTGTTGATGGAGTAAAAACTAAAGTTAAAGTAAAATCAAGCAAAAAGAAATAATTAAAAAAGGATAAGCTATGCCAAGCGGAAAAAAAAGAAAAAGACATAAAGTAGCAAATCACAAACGTAAAAAAAGAGCGAGAGCTAATCGCCATAAGAAGAAAAAGTAGTTTTTAACTACTTTTTTCTTCTTTTTGAGGAATGTTCTTTGAAAAAAAACTGATATGAATGAAAAAATGTTCATAATCAGTTAAATAGTGTTTAACAAAAATCCAAAAAAGAGTGAATAAAGAATTAATCATTCGTTCTGGTTCCTCTTATGTAGATTTTGCTTTATTGAAAGAAGGAAGGCTAATTGAGCTTCACAAAGAAGAAGGTTCAAACGGATTGGGAGTAGGCGATATTATGCTTGCCAAGATACGTAAACCTATTCAGGGGCTTAATGCTGCTTTTGTAGATGTAGGTCACGAAAAAGATGCTTTCTTGCATTATCACGACTTGGGTCCGCAACTTGCCTCATTATTAAAATTTGTGAAGCAGGTAATTTCAGGGAAACAGAAAGATTATTCTTTAAAAGACTTTCCCTTGGAACCAGACATCAACAAAGATGGCAGTGTGGTTGATGTTCTGAAGGCAAATCAGCCTATTTTAGTTCAAATTGTGAAAGAACCGATATCGACCAAAGGTCCGAGGATAAGTTCGGAGCTGTCCATCGCAGGAAGATATTTGGTTTTGGTTCCTTTTTCGGACAGAATTTCCATCTCTCAAAAAATAGAAAGCAAAGCTGAGAAAGAGAGACTTCGACGACTTCTGCAGAGCATAAAACCCAAAGGATTTGGGGTGATTGTTCGCACTGTTGCAGAGGGTAAGAAAGTTGCAGAGTTAGATAAGGACTTGCAAGTTTTATTCGAACGTTGGGTTTTGATGTGTAGGAAAATACATAAGGCGGTGTTTCCGTCGAAGGTGATGAGTGAAATTAACCGAACGGGAGCTATTCTCCGTGATATGTTCAATGACACTTTCACTGGGATTCACGTAGATAATGACCTATTGTATGAACAGGTTGTAAAATATGTTCAGAATATTGCACCAGGTAAGGAAAATATCGTTAAACATTACCGCTCATCGGTTCCGATTTTTGAAAAATTCCATATCGAGCGACAAATAAAAACAGCCTTCGGACGCACCGTTTCGATGACAAAGGGAGCTTATTTGGTTATAGAACACACAGAGGCTCTGCACGTTATTGATGTAAACAGCGGAAATCATTCAAACAAGGCTAACGACCAAGAGTCCACGGCTTTGGCTGTAAATTTGATTGCTGCCACAGAGATTGCAAGGCAACTCAGGTTGAGAGATATGGGAGGAATTATCGTGGTGGATTTCATCGATATGTCAAATACGGATAATCGAAGAATTCTTTTTGACCATCTTCGTAAAGAAATGGAGGAAGATAGAGCAAAACATAAGGTGTTGCCTCCGAGTAAGTTCGGGCTGATTCAGATTACACGTCAGCGGGTACGCCAAGAACTAAACATCAAAACTAAAGAAGAAAATCCAAGTAAAGAAGGTGAAGTAGAAGCACCTATCGTTCTGATTGATAAAATTAATACAGAACTTGAAGGCATTATTAAAGAGGGAACTTACAAAGGAAGAATAGTGCTTAATGCACATCCTTTTATTGCGGCATATTTGACCAAGGGATGTAATTCCATTCGTTTTAAGTGGTTCTTAAAATACAAGCGATGGATTCAGATTATGCCACGCGACGCGTATTCTTATTTGGAATATCGTTTCAAAACAAAAGCAGGAACACCTCTTTAAAAAGATATAAAAAGGCTTTGCGAGAAATCGCAGAGCCTTTTTTAGTTTTTGTGAGTTTGTTGGCACTTCGTTCTTTATTAAAATAAAAAACAAAAACGGCATAAAAAGTGAGAAATAATTTACTACCTTTGTCAGAACCAATTGTCAAAATAAATAATATTCAAAATAAACTACAACAATTTTTACACAATGAATACACCAGAAAAAATATCTCTTTTAAGAAAGCAAATGCAAGCTGAAAATATTGATGCATTTGTCGTTTTCAGTGCTGACCCGCATTTAAGTGAATATCTGCCGGCAGAATGGCAGGAACGAGTTTGGATTTCAGGCTTTACAGGTTCGGCGGGTTTTGTGGTCATAACCAAAGATAAAGCTGGGCTTTGGACTGATTCACGTTACTTCGTACAAGCTCCGATTGAGTTAAAAGGCTCAGGCATTGAATTATTCAAAGAAGGAGTGGAAGGAACGCCCGACTACACCGAATGGCTTATTTCAGAACTTCCGAAGGGAGCCACAGTGGCTTTGAATGCTTTGGCAACATCACATTTAGCTTGGGAAAAGTTAGAAAAAGCATTGAAAACCAATGGTATAAAACTTGTGAATAATCCGCTGTTAAAGCAAATTTGGACGGGCAGAGAAAAAGAAGCAGTTAATCCTGTCTTTGTACATCCCGATAAATGGGCGGGGCAATCAGTAGCGGACAAGTTAAAATCTATTCGCAAGAAAATGGCAGAAAAGCATACTGATTTACATATAATTACAGCTCTTGATGATGTGGCTTGGACGCTGAATCTCAGGGGAAGCGATGTAGCTTATAATCCGGTTTTCTTGGGATATGTTGCGTTGTCTGAAAAAGAGGCTATTTTATTCGTGGATAAAACGAAAGTGAATAATGAAGTAGAAAATCACTTAAAATCGGCAAACGTAACAATAAAAGAGTACGATGATTTTTTCAAATATTTGGCAGAGATAAAAAATCAAAAAATATTAATTTCTCCTAATGCCAATCAGGAGATTTTCAATGTTTTACAGAAAGAAAATACTTTGGTACAGGCTCCACCTCCCGGAAATCTGATGAAGGCAACTAAAAATGAAACAGAGTTGGAAGGATTCAGAACGGTGATGGTGCGTGACGGCGTGGCGATGGTTAAATTCTTGTATTGGCTTACGCATCAGGTAGGTAAGGAGCCGATGACGGAATACAGCATAGGCAAGAAGTTACACGATTTCCGTGCCGAAGGAAAGAATTTTGTAGGAGAAAGTTTCGGAAGTATTGTTGGTTATCAAGGAAATGGAGCAATTGTTCACTATTCTGCCCCAAAAGAAGGAAGTAAAGAAGTTTTTGCAGAAGGAAGCATTCTGGTAGATTCGGGAGGGCAATATTTGGAAGGAACAACGGATATCACACGGACTATTCCGCTTGGCAAGATTTCACAGGAGTTTGTTGATGATTGTACATTGGTGTTGAAAGGAATGATTCAACTTGCTATGGTTCAGTTTCCTAAAGGAACTAAAGGTGTGCAATTAGATGCATTTGCACGTATGTCTTTATGGAAAAATAAGAAGGATTACGGACACGGTACGGGACACGGCGTGGGTAGCTTTATGAACGTACACGAAGGTCCTCAAAATATCCGAAAAGATATGAATCCGCAGGAGTTGCTGGTGGGAATGGTTTGCTCGGATGAGCCTGGTTTTTATTTGGAAAATAAATATGGCATACGTCACGAAAACTTAATTGCTGTGCGTGAGGTGGAAAGCAACGAGTTTGGAACATTCTATGATTTTGAAACCTTAACTCTTTGTCCGTTTATGCCTAATTCAATCAATGTGAAATTACTTTCCGAAGAAGAAAAACAATGGTTGAATAATTATCATAAAACTTGTCAGGAAAAATTAGCTCCACATTTGGAAGGTGCTGTAAAAGAATGGTTTTTGGAAATTGTAAAACCAATTTAAAAGTTTAATCAATAGAAATAAAAGCCTTTGAAATTCAATTCAAAGGCTTTTATTGTTTTTAAAATATTAGAAACGGAAAATTCCGCCTATTCCCAAGATGGTTTCAAAAAAGAAGAATTTTTGATTCGCTTTATCGGTAATATTTTTTGTTGTGCGGATATCATACATATTGATGTATCCGCCTTTAAGTTCACCAACAAGCAGGAAATGTTTCAAGAAAACTAAGTGAAGTCCTGCTTTGGCACTTAAGCCATAACCAGCAATATGAAATTCGTCATAACGTTCTTTATTGAGTAACTTTGTATTTGAGCGTGGATAAAGAACACCAGTACCTAATCCTTCGGTTAAATTCACTTGAAATGCGTCTGTATTTCTGATGCCAAATAATTTTGAAATATCATCAACTCGTGAAAATTCTATTGTAACATAATTTAATCCGTCGGTATGCTCAAAAGTTAGAAAATCTTCGGTAAGTACTTTATCTTCATTGTTATATGTTCCGTCGTGAGAAGTTCCGCTTCCGCTAATGTAGCCATTTATTTTAACGGTTTGGTCTTGCTTCATTACGTACTTCATATGGTCAACTCCTGCCGAAACAGAGTAATTATCGCTGATGAAATATCCTATTCTTGCATTTGTTTGAGGGATAGTCATTCGCAAAGGATTGATATAGTCAATGTGCCATCCTTTAGGTCTGTCAATAGCTGAAACATCGCTGAGAATGAAGTTGTAGTCACTGCCTTTGAATTGAATATCCGATTTGCTGTAATAACCTCTATTTCCACCCCAATAGACGAAAAATTTACCTTTGTTATGAGCTGTATATCGCTCTGGGCTTACTTGTGTTGTTTGGGCAAATGTTGAAAAGAAACTTAAACACCCGATAAAAAATACAATTATGCTTTTTCTCATATGTAAAAAATTAAAATTAAGGGGTGCAAAAGTATCATATTTATACTTAAAAGCAAAATGAATTGATTAAATAAAAAAAAGGAGGCTTTTGAGCCTCCTTTTATAAGTTTATATTTTTTATTCAGTCCATTCGATGTCATCAATAACGATTTGATTTTGAGTTGATTTTAGTGTTATTACAGTGCTTCCTGACTTGTTAATCTCTAAAGTATGAGTACCCGAAGCGTCTTTTTTTATTGAAACTTCGTTTAGCTTTTTATCACTAGTTTCATTACCATCATATATAACTAAATTTCTATCTTTGGTACTTGTGTAAGCTGCTTTGTATTTGAATTTTAATGTTTTAACTCCCTTTGAAAAAGTTATTTTTATATAAGGATTATCTTTGTGGGAGTGTATCATTAACCCTTTTCCGTTGATACCATAATTGTCCATATCTAAGCGAGCCTTATAATGAATTGTGGCATTCTCTACAGTCAAACTTCCAGTATTGCTATACTTATTTGCATCAGTACCAGTTGTATTAAGGCTTTCAAAATCAAAGACATTACCTGTTGTGTTTCCTCCGGAGTTGCCACCGTCATTGTTGCCTGAAGCGGCTCCGAAAACTAAATCAGCTTCTTTGGAGTATACAATTTCTTTTATGGTGGTATTAGTTTTAGGATTGGTGTAATCTTCAAAAGTTCCTGTTACAGTAATCTCCTGTCCTTCAATTTTTAGTTTGTCTTTTGCTTCTTTTGAAATATTGTCGAAAACAGATTTTGGAGCATAAATTTGAATCATTGTATTGTCGGAAAGCTTGAAATAAGGCTTGCCGCCATTAATAGTGATTTTTCCGTGAAGTTTCACTTTTTTTCCTACCACGTAATCAGAAGCAGTTGCTGTTGAAGCCTCAAGCTCAGTAACAGAAACATTTGGTGTTGTGCCGAAAACCAAATCGGCTTCTTTGGAATATACAATTTCTTTTACGGTTACGCCAGTATTGGAATTTGTAAAGTCTTTAAATTCACCAGTAACGGTAATTTCCTGTCCTTCAATCTGCAATTTGTCCTTCGCTCCTTGTGAAAGATTATTGAAAACAGAATTCGGAGCGTAGATTTGAATCATTGTTCCGTCCGAGAATCTGAAATGAGGTTTGTTTTTCTCAATAACAATTTTCCCGTGAAGTTTTACTTTTTTTCCTGCAACATAATCAGAAGCTGTTGCTTTTGAGTCTTCTAACTCGGTAACTGTAGTTGTTTCAGAATTACTTCCGCTACCAACAACGATGATATCTTCCTGAGGATTATTTATCATAAATTGATAGGTAGAACCGTACTTTGTCAGAACTCCTGTTACATCCAAAAGACCTGAAGCCACAGGCTCATTGATGAATTTTGCATACTTACTGGTTCTGAAAGTGATGGTTTTGCCATTGGCGTCAATCAAGTTGTAATTTGTTCCGTTTTGTGCGTCATTTTTAGCTACGTGATACGTTTTGCCGGAAGCACTACTTTCAAAGGAAACATTTTTTAGTGTAATTAATTGATTTACATTTGCATTTGTTTTCAAAACGTCAATCGAAGCATCTGATTTTGTAAGTTCGGCTCTTGCTTTCAGAGGTTCTTGCAGATTGTAAACGTGTTTTTTATAAACCGCTTCAGCCATTTGCCCTACGCTTTTTCTTCCACTGCCACTGGTGTAAATGTTGTACCCGATTTCTAACCCTCCGTTATTGATTTGTGTGGTCAGTCCTTTCAAACGAATTTGAACTTTAGCTCCCACAGGGAATTCTGTGTACAATCCACTTTTATTGATGGATACTGAGACTCCTGCCGTTTTGTCAGCATTTTGGATATAAATTTTCTTGTAGAAATTTCCGCCTTCATCGCTCGAAACTACATACCCTTCAATAGCATCATTGTTTTCATAAGTAGCTACATTTGTGGTTGCAGAAGCCGTCGCTTGAGCAAAAGTTACTATGTTTCCGTCAAAAGAAGGAATATCTTTTTTTAAGTCTCCCAAGTTTGGAAGCTCGTAATCAGTGTCTTTTACGCAGGAAATAATCCCGATAGTTGAAAGTAAAAGTACACCATAAATTGAAATTAGATTTTTCAGTTTCATAATCTTATCTGATTAAATTACTCAATAATTCAAAAAATATTTTAGTTATTACATACTTACAGCCAAATTGACCATATATGTTCGTCCGTAACCTACAAAATAACGCGGACCAAACGAAGGCACGCCATTGGCATTATCCCGAACCATATCGCCGTAGTTGGCAGTACGAGATTGTTCAAATCCGCCCGAAACAAATTCTTTTCCAAGAACATTGTTGATGCTGGCAATCAGGCTGATATAAGTTTTCTTCACTCTCCACGATTTTCCACCTACGATGTTTAACAAAAAGACATCATCCAAGCGTTCTTGTTTTAGTAAGTTACGAGCAAGAGTTTTATCAATATTGGTGAAATAATTTTTCGTGTCAGGGTCAATAAAAAAGTTTCTGGTGCGATTGATAGCAGAAAGAGAAATGTAATTTCGAGCTAATAAATTCGCCGTTGCTCCCACCCACCAATATTTTGGGTCACGATATTCCAAACCTAAGGAATACGCTTGCTGCGGACCGCTTGGTACGCGATAGTTTTTCAAGTGCACTTGGTCGATTTCAACCACACCGATTTCTCCTGAAGAAACGTACATTTTCGGGTTGTTTACGTAAGTGTGCTGACCGATTGCCGCAACTGCGGTTAATTTTAAAGTGGGAATAATCTGAGCTTCTGCCCCAAACTCCAAACCAAAATGTCTTTTTTTGATGTTATCAACCGTTTGAGAAACAAAATCACTTGATATTTCATCAGTCAATGTGGTTTCGGTAAAGAAGAAATTCGTTTCCGAAGTATTCTCAATATGAGTGAAATAACCTGTTAATCGTGATTTGAAGTAAGGCATTCTCAAAATATAACTTCCATCAACAGTATAGGCTGTTTCGTTTTTTAAATTCGGAAGTAATCTGTTGGAATTTCGTATGTTAGCGAATGTATTTCGCACTGATTGCGGAGTGTTCAGGTATCCTGTGTTTAACTGAAATACGTGACGACCAGTAAGGGCATAGGTAAGTCCTGCTTTGGTACTCACGCCATTAAAGGTTTGTTTAGTACTTTTTCCGTAAGAATCAGCGAAAAGAGGATAATTAAATTTTCCTTCACGTTGATAATCAGTATAGTGGTAACGACCAGCCACAAAAAGTTCTAATTTTTTGAAATTGAATTCCAATTGTGTGAAAAACTCGCCTACGTTGCTTTTCAATCCGTAAAAATAACTCCATTTATCACCTACTTTTTTCTGAAAATCAGTGTCATTTGCGTCATAAGGCTTGTTGGCGAAGTAATCATAATTCATAAAATGCGAGCCTCCTAACAAATCATCAACTTCAGCATAATTTTCAGAAGAAATATTTCGGTAAACAATGCCCGAGGTCCATTTTATTTTCTCGTGAATTGGCGTAGAAAAGTTGATGTTTCCCGTGAAAGTACGTTCGTCATTCACATCGTTGCTTATGATGAAAGCACTTCGTCCGTTAGTTGTGTTACTGTTTGCGTAATAGATTGAATTCCAGTTTAATTGCGAATTATTCAAGAAATATTCCTTTTGTAGATTTGCCAAATTCCAATTTGCTCCCGATTCTTGATTGATGTAATAACTTGGCAAATTTTTGTAGTAGTTTGGCTCAGGATTTTGAGCGTTTGCGTAGCTAAGTCGCGTATTTCCAATCTTTCCGAATTGGTAACCCAAATCAATATTCAAGCGAGTATTGTCCTTGTTATAATTGTACGACAAAACAAAAATAGGCTCGGAAACGATTCTATTTCTTGAATTTCGGATATCGCCACCTTGTTTTCCCCAATAAGGATTGTACTGATATCCGACCAAGTCAATCACTTCGCGAGTTAGCGGAGAAGTTTTTCCTCTGCGAATGGGTGAAAACATTCCGATAGCATTGATACTGTGATGGTTATTAAATTGATACTCCAAAGCTCCAAAGAAAGAATAGGCATTGTAAAGCGTTCCATCAACCCAGCTTCCGTTTGCAGCCCAACGACGCGATGCTGATAAACTGTAAGCCAGTCCGTTAGATTGAATTCCGGAATTGTAAGTAGCCATAATTCTTCCTACATAGCTTCGGTTTCCTGCAGAGGTAGAAAAACGAAGACCCGTGCGATTCAGTGACGGACGAACATTGATGTAATTTGAACCCGACATCCCCCCGAAAGTGTAATCCGATTTGTTAATTCCTTGGCTAAGTTCCTGATTTCTGGTAACATCGTTTAATCCTCCCCAATTAGCCCATTGTGCTCTTCCGTTTTCAACACGATTCATCGGGATTCCGTTGATAAGCACTGTAACATCTTTAGAATCATAGCCTCTTGGTTTGAAAAAAACAGAACTAAAATCATAAGCCGCACGTCTCATAAAAATGTCCTGAGAGCTTTGCAGCAAGCCCGAAATCATATCAGCTCCACTTTCGTCATCTTCCAATTCAGTTTCGGATATAACAACAAGTTGCTCGGCTTCTCGTGCCAAATCAGGCTCCAAATAAATTTTTGAAATGGTAATTTTGGGGCTGGAAGCGTTTATCGGCATTCGCATTTCGTTAAATCCATTAAGTGAAAAACGAAAAACGTAACTACCTTCAGCAAGTTGTATGGAAAAATATCCGTTGCTATCCGTAAAACTTTCAATTGAAGTTTCCTCTACAACAATTTTGACATTTTGCAGAACCTCTTTTGTCTGATAATCAACAACTGTTCCTTCTACAACGGACTGCGAAAAAACAGGAGCCGACAAAAGCATCATTAAACAAAAATAAAATATTCGATACATATTAAATAAATTTTTTAAGTATTTATCATTTAAAAGAGCAGAACGTAGCTCTACAAAATTAAATTAAAACTGCGTCAATTCCAAATATTTAACATTGTTTTGGGTTTGTGAAAAATATGTTTTTGGAAAAAGGCTCGCAAAGGTAAGTAAAAAATACGATTGACTTATAATGTAAAAGCAAGAAATTTGTCAGAAAACAGATTGCACGAGAGATAAAAATTAATTCTGTTTTTTTAAAATTAGAAAGAGATTCTTTTCTATTTATGTTGTAATTTTGTTTTTGAAAGAGCGAGAAATCAATGATTTTAACAGTGTTATCAAAATAATTCGAGATTTAATAGAGAAAAAGTGATGATAAATAAAAGGAAATTTCGGCTGAAATTACAACATTGAGTTGATTTTTTTGAAAAAAGTATTGTTAATTAAATAAATATCACTACCTTTGCCCCTTGAAAAATTTAAGAAGATAAAAAATATACATTGCAATGAAAAAAGGAATACATCCAGAGTCTTACAGATTGGTAGCTTTTAAGGATATGTCAAACGAGGACATCTTCATTACAAAGTCCACCATTGATACAAAAGAAACTATTGTAGTTGACGGAGTTGAGTACCCATTAGTGAAATTGGAGATTTCGAGAACTTCACATCCTTACTACACAGGAAAATCAAAACTTATTGATACTGCCGGACGTATCGACAAGTTCAAAAGCAAATATGCTAAATTCAAAAAATAAGAATTACTTAAAACATAAAAAAACCTCCCCGAAAAGGGAGGTTTTTGTTTTTATACCGATACGCTGTATTCTCGTAAGGCATCATTTAAAGATGTCTTTTTATCGGTAGATGCTTTTCTTTTCCCGATAATTAAAGCACAAGGTACTTGGAATTCTCCGGCAGGGAATTTTTTGGTATAGCTTCCCGGTATAACTACCGAACGCTCAGGCACGTAACCTTTTAATTCTACTGGGGTTTCTCCTGTAACGTCAATGATTTTGGTTGAGGCAGTAAGTACCACGTTAGCCCCCAGAACAGCTTCTTTTTCAACACGAACACCTTCAACCACAATACAACGCGACCCGATAAAGGCTCCGTCTTCAATAATCACAGGTGAGGCTTGCAATGGTTCCAGAACGCCACCAATACCGACGCCACCACTCAAATGCACATTTTTGCCAATTTGAGCACAACTACCTACAGTAGCCCAAGTGTCCACCATTGTGCCTTCATCTACATATGCACCAATGTTTACATAACTCGGCATTAGGATAACTCCTTTTGAAATATATGCTCCGTGACGTGCAACCGCATTGGGAACCACACGGATGCCTTTTGCTTCGTAGTTTCTCTTCAAAGGTATTTTGTCGTGATATTCAAAAATGCCAGCTTCAAGGGTTTCCATTTTTTGGATAGGGAAATAAAGTACTACGGCTTTTTTTACCCATTCGTTCACTTGCCAGCCGTTTTCGGTAGGCTCGGCTACACGTAACTCGCCACTATCCAGCAGATTGACAACTTCTCGGATGGCTTCTTGTGTGTCTTCTTCTTGCAGAAGTTCACGATTTTCCCAAGCATTTTCTATCTTTTTACGTAATTCTGTCATAAACAATTAATGATTAATATTTCAATAAATAAGTTTTTTAATATTTCAAAATGCTGAAAACATCGTGATTTTTCAGTTTTTTTATGCCATCAAGAAATGTTAATTCTATCAGAAAATTTAATTGTACGATATTTCCGCCGAGTTTTTCAACCAATTTAACAGCAGCTTCCGCAGTGCCTCCCGTTGCCAAAACATCATCGTGTATGAGTACGTTTTCTCCCTTTTTGATGGAATCGGAGTGGATTTCAAGTTGGTCTTGACCGTACTCCAAATCGTAAGTTTGAGCGAGTGTTTCAAACGGAAGTTTTCCCGGCTTGCGAACGGGTACAAATCCGGCGTTTAATCGTTGAGCGAGCAGTGTTCCGAAGAAAAAACCACGGCTTTCCATCCCTACAACTTTGTCAATTTTCACATTTCCAAGATGCTTCAAGAACAAATCCATAGCTTTGTTCATCGCCTCTGGGTCTGATAGAATTGGTGTAATGTCCTTAAAAACAACGCCTTCCTTTGGGAAATTTTGTATGTCTCTGATTTTATTTTTTAAATAATCTACTTCGTTCATTTATATTTATGATTTAAAGCCTGAATCGGGCTTTTTTAAAAAATTTCTCTTCCTGAAAAGTGGAAATTACTTTCTATTTCGGCATTTTCATCGCTATCCGAGCCGTGAACGGCATTTTCAGTAACAGATGTTGCGTATTTTTTACGAATTGTGCCTTCAGCAGCTTCGGCAGGATTTGTTGAACCGATTAATTTTCTGAAGTCTGCCACAGCGTTTTCTTTCTCAAGAACTGCAGCCACGATAGGACCTCTTGTCATAAAAGTAACTAAGGTTTCAAAGAACGGACGTTCTTTATGGATTGCATAAAAATTTTCCGCATCACGACGTGTTAATTGTGTGAGCTTCATTGCTTTAATTTTGAATCCGGCTTCGGTAATTTGATTGAAAATAGCTCCAATATTTCCGCTTTCAACGGCATCGGGCTTAATCATCGTAAGTGTTCTATTTGTTGCCATAAGATGAATGTTTAAAAATTTGTTATTATTTTTTTTGCATCAAAATGCTGTAAATCAATTCTTATTTTGAGCTTTTTTCTTCCTCGGAGGAAATCTTCGACCTACAAATATACACTTTTTTTAATAAAAAAACTTGCTTACTAAATAAAAGTACGTATATTTGCACCGGCAAGTCCTACACGACCAGCTCCTACAAAATCCTCCAGGGTGGGAACACAGCAAAGGTATGTGGTTGTAGCGGTGCGATGTAGGTAGCTTGCCATTTTTTATTGGATTAGATTCCTCTTTCTTTCAATATTTGTTCATAGGCTTTCTGCACTTGTTTGAACTTTTCTTCAGCACCTTTTTTAATAGCTTCATCTTGTGTTATCACTCTGTCAGGATGATATTTTTTAGCCATTTCGCGGTATGCTTTTTTTACTTCGGCATTGGAAGCATTTCTGTTGATTTCCAGGATTGTATATGCGTCACGAATACTTTCAGTTTGATTATGAACGAACATTGCTTTAATGCTTTCAAAATCACTGTATGAAATTTGAAAATAGCGAGCTATTTCGTGTATTTGTTGAATTTCAGAATCGCTTACAATTCCGTCTGCTTTTGCAATACCAAAAAGAAAATGAATTATTTGCAGGCGTGTCGCGTAAGGAGTTCTCGTCTTCAAATAAGTACTTACTCTGAAGGCAGAAATTTCCCGACCTTTTACAAGCTCGTTAAAAGTGCGAAAAACAGCATTGGCACGTTCTTTTCCGTACATCTCTACAAAACGTATGCGTACAAAATCCAATTCGGCTTGGCTTACCTGTCCGTTTGCTTTTATTACTAAGGAGCATAATGACAGTAAGTTAACTTCAAAATCAGCAGGGCTTGCACTCTGATTTTGATGATTTTGGAAAGTAGGGCGAAAAGTAGAACTACCAATATTAATTTGGGAATTCTTAAGGAAAAGACCTAAAATGAAACCCATAACAGCTCCGGGGAGCTTGAAAAATAAATAACCTATTATGGCTAAAATCCACTGCATTTTCTAATTTTTTGGCAAATATAAGCTTTTTACGCTATCTCGTACAATTTTAAAAAATACGTTTCCTTGTTTTGCAATATTCTCCCGGGGAAACGCCTCTGATTTGTTTGAAAATTCGGGAAAAATGGTATCTGTCGGCAAAACCTAACTGGTGTGCGACTTCTTCAATCGGAATGTCGTTATGGTCAAAAAGCCCGCACGCATTGTTGATTTTTCTTTGCTTGATGAAAAGTTGCAACGGAGTTTTCATCACGTCGTGAAAAAGCCTTGCAAATGAGTTTGTTGCCATATGAACGAGCGAAGCCAAGTGCTCGTTGGTGTGATTTTGAGCAATGTTGCGGTCAATATAACGTATTACAGTAAGAACCCGATTATCCATACGAGCGGAATTCCATAATGATTTGTCTAACAATGAAATAAATTCAAAAATAAGTGATTGAAGATACATTGTGGCAGAAAAATCAAAAATATTTCCCTTTTTGAGGTTTTGGGTTAAATTCTCTAATTTTTCTTTTTGAAAAGGACTTAATTCAATGGTGTAAATCCCTTCCTTAACATAATCAAACGGAATTCCAAGGTTAAAATGGATATATAAATGTAATAATGAATGCATCGCAATGAGCTGCTCATTTTCGTCTTCATCTACACGTTTGCCCTCAACTTCCTCATCATATATGTTTTCCTTTTTCTTTGAGAAGAAACACGAAAAATAAGGCGTGTTAGGTGAAATGATATAAAGCGTATCGGGAGACATTACGTACTCTTTTTGGTCATAACCAATGATTCCGCCGTAATTTTTATTCCAATAAATTCTCCAATAAGGAAAAGCCATATCTGTTGTGTCCCATTTTCTTAATTGCCAATATCGGCAGCACCATAGTTTCAATCGGACAGAGGTAAAAACCTGTTCCACTTTTGAAGGGTCGCCACGTTGAGTCAAATTTTCCTTTCCCATTTTGAAAAAATGTTTAAAACAGATACAAAAATACAAAAATTATTCATTTTTCAATCAATTAGTTTTGAATAATTTTGTTCCATAATTCAAAATATACTTTAATGGAGACACATCAACTACCTAAATCTGTACAAAAAGAGATAGCTAAAGTAAGTGAAGTAGCACAATATTTGTGGCAACGCGAATGGGCTGAACGCAATGCAGGAAACATTTCAATAAACCTGACAGAGCATTTCTCTCCATCCGATTTTGATTATTTAACCAGTTATGTTTCGTGCAGGCAACTTCCTTTAGAGGCTGCTAACCAAACGTATTTCATAACAGGAACAGGCTGCTACTTGCGTTCGCTTATTAATAACATTGAGGAGGCGTCTTGCATCATTCACGTTAATGGTTCTGCTTCAGGATATGCAATTATCTGGGGAGGAAAAAGCAAGCCTTTTGCACCAACAAGCGAATTAATTTCACACATAAAGATTCACTGCTTTAATCAGAAATTTAAACCTACCTACAAGGCTGTTTTACATACACATACCATTGAATTAATCGTGCTAAGTCATCATCAGCTTTTCCAAGATGAAGCCAAATTCAATCATTCACTTTGGAAACTTTGTCCTGAAATACGCGTGTTTGTTCCCAATGGAGTTCATTGCTGTCCGTACGCTTTGTCCGGAACGGAGGCTTTAGCTGATATTACTATCGAAGGTCTTAAAAATCACGATGTTATCTTGTGGGAAAAACACGGAGCGTTGGCTACGGGAGAAGACGTTGTAAAAGCCTTTGACTTTTTAGATGTTGCCAACAAAGGAGCCAAAATGCTATTGATGGCTTGGGCGGCCGGCTTTGAGCCTCAAGGAATGAGTGATGAGCAACTCAATGAATTAGAAGTAAATTTTTTAAAGAAATAACTACCGAAAAAGGAACTTTTTCATAACCAAACCAAATTACCAACAACCAAAAAACAAATTTACCAATGAATCCGTTAGCTATCATCTTTGATTGTGGAGCAACTAACGTTCGGGTAGTGGCGATTAATATGCAAGGCGAAATCGAGGCTTTGCAGTCCTACCCGAACCAAACGGAGACAGATCCTAACTACCCCGAGGGGCGGATTTGGGATTTTGATGCCATTTGGAACAAATTGCTTCGAGCTTGTAAATCAGTAACAAGCCAAATTGATCCTAATCGCATTGTTGGAGTCACCACCACTACTTTCGGTGTTGATGGGGCTTTTGTTGATGCAGAAGGAAAATTATTGTATCCCATCATATCGTGGCAATGTCCCAGAACAATACCTATTTTAGATAATATAAGTAAGTATCTTCCTGTAGATGAACTATATACTGAATCAGGAGTATTTCCGTATAATTTCAACACCATAAACAAACTGATTTGGTTCAAGGAAAATCGTCCTGAGATTATTGACCAAACCGAAGTATTTCTATTTATGCCTTCACTTCTTAATATGAGACTTACAGGAGCCAAGTGCAATGACAATACAATGATGGGAACTTCGATGCTGACAAGTGTAGCAAGTCAAAATTTTTCGGAAAAAATCTTTGAAAAATTACAGATTTCTCCAGCTATTTTTGGAAAAGTAGGGGCATCGGGCGATGTTGTAGGGAAGGTAACTTCTTCTGCTTCAAAAGAAACCGGGCTTCCTGAGGGAACTCCTGTATATCTTGCAGGGCACGATACGCAATTTGCCATCATCGGGTCAGGAGCGGATATTAACCAGCCTGTGCTAAGTTCAGGAACTTGGGAAATTTTGATGACCCGAAGTGAAAAAGCCACTTCTACTCCTCGTGAGTTGGATTTGGGAATTACCACCGAATTTGATGCCGAAAAAGGAAAATATAATATCGGAGTGAATTACATTGCTTCAGGAATGCTTGAATGGATAAAACGAAATTTCTACGGAAGCTTATCTGGTTCAGAGTGTTATGAAACAATGATTCGTGAGGCTTCACAAATTCCTCAAGGAGTTGAAGGAGTGAAGTTAAATCCTGATTTTTACGCTACACAAGGTGCTTCTGGCGGAAGTATCGAAGGGCTTACCTTGCACACTACTCGTGGGCATATTTACCGAGCAGCATTGGAAGCCTTAGCTTTTAAATTAAAAGAAGCGTTGAATTCTGTTGAAAAAGCGGGTAATTTTAAAGCCGAATCTATCATTTGCGTAGGAGGAGGTTCAAAAAATGCTTTGTGGAATCAAATTCGTGCTGATGTTTGCGGTATTCCCGTTAAAGTTATCGAACAGAAGGAAACTACCGTTCTTGGAGCGTCTTTCTATGTATTTACTTCTGCAGGATTTTTTAAATCTATAAAAGAAGCACAACAAACTATAAAAGAGAGTAACATTTTTTATCCCAATAAATAAAATTATATTTAAAAAGAATAACTGACTATGAAAGAACGATTGATAGGGCGTTTGCCCAAAATTGGAATCCGTCCGGTAATTGACGGACGCGAGCGAGGCGTACGCGAGTCACTCGAAGTGCAAACAATGAAAATGGCACAGGCTGCTGCCAAACTTATCGAAGAAAATTTACGTTTCCCGAATGGGCAAAAAGTGGAATGCGTTATTGCTGATACAACCATCGGGGGTGTTGCCGAGGCTGCAATGTGTGCCGATAAGTTCCAGCGTGAAGGAGTGGGCGTGTCGCTAACTGTAACCCCTTGCTGGTGTTACGGAACGGAAGTTATGGATACTGACCCGCTTATCCCGAAAGCTGTTTGGGGCTTTAACGGAACGGAAAGACCTGGAGCTGTGTATCTTGCTGCTGCATTGGCTGGCTATTCGCAAAAAGGATTGCCTGCATTTGGAATTTACGGACACGAAGTGCAAGATGCAAACGATACTTCTATTCCTGAAGATGTACAGGAAAAAATCCTCCGATTTGCCAAAGCGGGAATTGCTGTGGCGTATATGAAAGGAAAATCGTACCTTTCACTCGGTTACTCCTCTATGGGAATTGCTGGTTCAATGGTGGACATTCATTTTCTGCAAGATTATTTCGGAATCCGAACAGAGTTTGTCGATATGACTGAAATTTTGCGTCGTATTGATGAAGGTATTTTTGACCAAGAGGAATACAAAAAAGCAATGGAATGGACAAAAAAACATTGCAAAGAAGGAATTGACATCAACAAACCTCATAACAAAATTGACGACAAACGTAAGGAGTACGAATGGGAAATGGTAGTAAAAATGACCATTATCATTCGTGATATGATGATCGGCAACCCAAAACTAAAAGAAATGGGCTTTGGAGAGGAATCACACGGGCGAAATGCTATCGTATCGGGCTTTCAAGGACAACGCCAATGGACGGACTATTTGCCAAATGGCGATTTTGCAGAAGCCATTCTTAATTCATCTTTCGATTGGAACGGCATCCGTCAGGCATTTGTGGTAGCGACTGAGAATGACTGTCTTAACGGAATTTCAATGCTTTTCGGACACTTATTAACCGGAACGGCACAAATATTCTCAGATGTTCGTACTTATTGGAGTCCTGAGGCAGTAGAGCGTGTAACAGGCAAAAAGCTAACAGGAAAAGCTAAAGACGGTATTATTCACCTTATTAATTCAGGGTCAACCACTTTGGATGCAACGGGCAGAATGCTTACTTCCGATGGAAAAAATACAATGAAACCATATTGGGAAGTAACAGAAAAAGATGTTCAGGCGTGCTTGGAAAATACGCTTTGGCCTCAAGCTGACCACGAATATTTCCGCGGCGGAGGTTATTCCTCACAGTTTAAAACCGTCGGAGAAATACCAGTGACGATGTGCCGACTCAATTTAATAAAAGGAATCGGGCCTGTATTACAAATAGCTGAAGGTTGGACTGTGGATATTCCTGATGAAATTCATAAAGTACTTGACGAACGCACCAACCAAACGTGGCCTACAACTTGGTTTGTTCCGCGTTTAGATCCAACTAAGGATAATTTCAAAGATGTATATTCTGTGATGGCATATTGGGGTGCAAATCACGGAGCTATTTGTTACGGACATATCGGGGCTGACTTGATTACGTTGGCGTCAATGCTTCGTATTCCAATTCAGATGCATAATATTGCCGATAAAGATATTTTCCGTCCGTCAGCGTGGAGTGGCTTTGGAATGGACAAAGAAGGTTCGGACTATCGTGCCTGTCAAACTTACGGAGCACTATATAAATAGATGAAATACGAAACCTTGTCAGAGTGAAAAAGCTTTGATAAGGTTTTTTATTTGTTGATATTCAATGGGTTTTCTTGTTGTTAAAGGCAAAACCTTAGAAAAGAATCGGATATAGGAAAAGTAATTCGAAAGTAATAGATTGTATTTAAAAATATTTCGGAAGAATTAAGTATTAAATTTTTTGAAAAATAGATTTCGTTTTTGTAGATTTGTGCGATTTTAAAATTATTTGTTTTCAAATTTTTTAGAGTTGATAGTGATAAGTGAATTAAATCATAATTATTTAAAAATTTAATGTAAAAAATGTTTGTGAAAATATCTATTTTTAACATTTTGAGAGAGTGAATCAATATTATAGAACTATATTAACAACAATTTTTAAAATAACCAAAGTATGTTTAAACAATTATTTGCAACATTTGTGCTGATGCTCTTGGCGTTGCCACTGTCAGCACAGGTAAAGGTAACTGGAAAGGTTACCGATGAAAACAACAGTCCGCTGCCTGGTGCTAGCATCGTGGTAAAAGGGACTACAAGCGGAGTGAGTTCCGATTTCGATGGAAACTATGAAATCCAAGCCAAACAAGGCGATGTACTCGAAGTCTCGTTCATTGGCTTTCAAACCCAAACCAAAAAAGTAACGGAAGGGGGGGGTAAATCATTAATTATCAACTTCTTACTAAAAGAAGACGCCCAACAACTCGATGATGTGGTAGTGGTTGGGTACGGAACACAGAAAAAAGAGAATTTAACGGGAGCGGTGGCAACCGTTGATGCAAAAGTATTAGAAAGCCGTCCGCTCACTACCATCGGACAAGGGTTACAAGGATTAGTCCCTAACTTAAATATCGGAGTGGGTAATGGTCGTCCAGGAACAGGTGCCAATTTCAATATTCGCGGTTTTACTTCCATCAATGGCGGAAATCCCTTAGTACTTGTTGATGGAGTGCAAATGGATCCTAATCAAATTAACCCGAATGACGTAGAGAATGTAACCGTACTTAAAGATGCCGCTTCGGCAGCTATCTATGGGGGGCGTGCCGCTTTTGGGGTAGTGCTTATCACTACCAAACAAGGAAAAAAAGGAGCTCCGCTTCAAGTGGACATCTCCACAAATTATTCGCTTACACGCCCTACACGTTTGCCTAAATTGGTAAATTCGTTAGAATATTTAACGATGTATATACAAGCCGATGAAGTTGGAAGGCTTACAGGAGGGGCGAGCGGAAGCCAAGGCTTTGGACAAGAAGACATTGACAGGGTAAAAAAATATATGGCTGACCCACGTCCTGAAAATGCGGTGTATATTGACCCTACCAATCCGCGAAAATACCGTTATGTAGGCAATACCGATTGGATTGAGGAAATGTACCCTGGTTGGGCTCCGCAATCGCAACACAACATTTCTCTTTCAGGAGGCTCAGAAAAAACTACTTATATCGCCTCTGTTGGAATGTTCGAACAACAAGGACTTTTCAAAGTGTCTAATCAAAAATTTAATCGTTACAATTTAAATCTCGGGCTAACTACTGATGTTACCAAGTGGCTTACTCTTGGAGTTAAAACAAGCCTAAATCGCAAACAAAACGACCAGACTTCAAACGGGCGTAATGGTGTTGAAACAGAACGTTTTGCAAGTGATTTAAAACCTTTGATGCCAGTGCGTCACCCTGACGGAAATTTCTCAGGACAAGGTAGTTTTACCAATCCGTTCGCGATGATTGCCACAGGAGGAAGAGAAAAGTACGCTTCTGATGATATATGGGTAACAGGAAATTTTGTATTCAAACCCATTAAAAACGTAAAAGTGGTAGGGGACTATACTTGGAATTCGTATAGAAACAATAGTAAAACAAACGTAAAACGTTTCAAAGAATACGGAGCACCTACCGATGGTGTTAGTATTTTTGACCCTACAAAGGCTGCTGATTTGGGCTTCTTCCCACACACCAATACTTCCCGAGTAGATGAAAGTAGCAGCCAAGATATCTACAAAGCAGCTAACATTTATGCACAGTACGAAAACACCTTTGCTGAAAAACACTATTTCAAAGCAATGGTAGGGTATAGCCAAGAAGAAAAACACAACGAATCTTTTTGGGTAAGTGTGAAAAACCTCATCAATCAAGATTATCCGTACCTGAAACTAAACAACGATGATAAACCTGGCGTAGGTAGTGGAATTTCTGACTGGGCTTTGATAGGTTCTTTCTTCCGTTTGAACTACGTATTTGCTGAAAAATATCTGTTAGAAATCAACGGGCGTTATGACGGTTCTTCCAAATTCAGCAAAAATAACAGATATGTATTCAGCCCTTCGGCTTCGTTGGGTTGGCGTATTTCTAAGGAAGGATTTTTTGAGCCTCTAACCAAAGTAGTAAGTGATTTGAAATTCCGTGTGTCCTACGGTGATTTACCCAACCAATATGTGGGAGGAAATTACCCGTATTTGGCAACAATGGGCTATGGAGCACAAACAGGCTATCTGTTCGGCAATGCAGGACTTCCTTACGTAAATGCTCCTGGATTAGTGAGCGATAACTTTACTTGGGAAACCGTAGAAACGCGTAACATAGGGGTAGATTACGGCTTCTTTAACAACCGCTTATCAGGTTCGTTTGACTATTATATCCGAAATACTAAAGGAATGTTGGTGAACGGAGTTCCTTTGCCCAAAGTGTTGGGAACAGGGTCTCCACAGCGAAATGCTGCCGATTTGGAAACCAAAGGATTTGAGTTTTCCATCGGCTGGAAAGACCGAGTTTCCGAAGATTTTAGTTATAATATAAGTTTCAATTTGGCAGATAGTCGTTCATTCATTACCAAATTTGATTTGAACCCAACAGGAAATATAAATCAATATTATGTTGGTAGAGAAATTGGAGAAATATGGGGATATACCTCTAATGGTTTGTACCAAACCGATGAAGATGCCGCTAAACTTGATAAGAAAAAATTGGCCGGTTACAAATGGTTGGCTGGTGACGTAAAATTTGAGGATTTGAATGGTGATGGAAAAATCAATAATGGAGATAATACCTTAGATAATCCTGGTGATATGAGCATTATAGGAAACAACCGTTCACGTTACACTTTCGGGGTAAATATGGGAGCTAATTACAAAGGATTCGATTTTTCGTTATTCTTACAAGGTACGGCAAAAAGAGATTATGCTTTGGGTGGCACTTATTTTTGGGGCTTTACCAACCAATGGGCAGTACCTACTACCGAGCAATTGGATTATTGGACACCTGAAACCCCAAATGCTTACTTCCCAAGACAACGTTTCGGGGGAGGAAACTTCCAAACCTCTACACGCTACTTGCAAGATGCTTCTTACTTACGTGTAAAACAAATCACATTGGGTTACACCTTGCCTAAGGACGTAATGCAAGCCATTGGAATGAGTAATTTGAGGGTTTATGTAACAGGAGAAAATGTAATGGAATTTACCAAACTCATAAAATCATACGACCCTGAATTGCTTAATCAGATTTACCCACTTAACAGAGTATTTACCTTTGGGGTACAAGCACGATTCTAATAATTTTAAAAAGAACAAAACAATGAAGAATAAAATTAAACATATCGCAATAGGATTATCGGCTGTGCTGACAATCGTTTCTTGTAAAAACGATGATTTTTTGGACAAGTTTCCTCCTGATGCGTTTACCGAGCCTTCCTATTTTAAAACAGAACAAGAATTGAGTTTTTTTGCTAACCGATTCTACGGAAGCTTGCCTTTGAGCATCTTACAACATAGAGATGTACAGTCGGATAATATGGTACCTAATAGTCCTGATGACTTTTTATTTGGGACATACACAGTTCCCTCATCAGGAGGAGGTTGGGACACAGGTGCTTGGAATGGCATACGAAATTGTAATTTCTTTTTAGAAAATTACCAAAAAGTTCCAGGGACAACCAAAGAAAAATATGCGGCAGAGGTTCGTTTTTTCAGGGCGTTATACTATTGGGAAAAAGTAGTTCGCTTTGGTGATGTGCCGTTAATACTCAAAAAAGTAGGTGATGCCTCACCTGAAATATATGGTCCAAGAGAACCTCACAAAAAAGTGATGGACGAAGTTTTGAAAGACCTTGATTTTGCTATTGAGCATCTGCCCGAAAAGGCAAATGCAGAGGCAGGAAGGTTACACAAAGATGCTGCCCTTGCTCTCAAATCAAGAATTGCACTTTGGGAAGGTACTTTCCGTAAGTATCACAATTTAGGTGATGAGCGTGTATTTTTGGAAGCAGCCGTTGATGCCAGTGAAAAACTGATGACAAAAGGATATGAAATCTATTCCACAGGAAAGCCAAATGAGGATTATCGCAATTTATTCATTCAGGATAATTTGGCAGGCAATAAAGAAGCTATATTCCACAGACATTATCTGCGTGCTGTTGAAACTGGAAGACACGAATATAGCCGTTCAGCCAAAGGCTCTAACAACGGATGTAGCAAGGATTTTATGGAGTACTACCTCTTTAAAGATGGAAAACCAATTAGTACTACCTCTTATACCTATGACGACAGCACCCCAAGCAAAGAAGCTGAAAACAGAGATCCACGCTATGCACAAACCGTAGCCACACCAGGGTTCGTAAAAACGAGTTCTACCCCGCCAGTGATTGTAAATCTCCCAGAAATAGGCACACCAGTAACTACCACAGGGTATTGGTTTATCAAAGGAATGTCAAGCGATCCAAAACAGGAAGAGGCGTACAGTAGTGATACGGATATGTTCATCTTTCGATATGCGGAAGTATTGTTAAACTACGCCGAAGCCAAGTACGAATTGGGTACATTGTCACAAGCTGATTTGGATAGAACTATCAACAAAATCAGAGACCGAGTGGCTATGCCACACCTGACAATGGGAGTAGCAGCAGACACTAATGCCAGTGATTATGGGTATGACGTAGCTCCCATTCTTTACGAAATACGCAGAGAGCGTCGTGTAGAGCTTGTAGGAGAAGGTTTCCGATTTAATGACATCTTACGTTGGAAGGCTGGAAAACTGCTTAACAATCCGAAAACTATAAAAGGAATGAAATTAACAGATGAGTTGAAAGCGGAGTATAATAGCCCTGCCGTTAGTCAACTTCCTGTTGACGACCAAAAATATCGGATTGTTTATCCAGCATTTCCTAACGGACGCACTTGGGACGACAAAATGTACCTATACCCCATACCAACAGATGAGTTAAAATTGGTTGGGTACGAGCAGAACCCAGGTTGGTAATAATCAATTTTAAACAAGCGAATTTTCATTGCATACGAAAAGGGATTAGCGACAGTTAATCCCTTTTTCTTTCAAAAACCTTTGAAAATCTTTGAAAAAAATCGTAACTTTACCCCATTAAATACCAACCATATGAAACCAAAAATTGTTGAAAGAAAGTACATATTCCCCTTTGTACTTATAACGAGTTTGTTCGCTCTTTGGGGATTTGCTAACGACATTACCAACCCAATGGTGGCTGCGTTCCAGACAGTAATGGAAATTCCGGTGAGTAAAGCCGCCCTTATTCAGTTTGCATTTTATGGAGGCTACGGAACAATGGCAATTCCTGCTGCGATTTTCGCACAAAAGTACAGTTATAAAAAAGGAATTTTATTAGGGTTGTTGCTGTATTCCGTTGGGGCATTGTTGTTTTATCCGGCGGCACAGTGGCAAGAATTCTCTTTCTTCCTAATTTCTCTTTATATTTTAACTTTCGGGCTTGCCTTTTTGGAAACCACAGCAAATCCTTATATTCTTTCAATGGGAAGCGAAGTCACTGCTACTCGAAGGCTGAATTTGGCACAGGCATTCAACCCAATGGGTTCGCTTTTAGGAATGTTCGTAGCTTCAAATTTTGTTCTTTCTAACTTGGAATCAGATAAGCGTGATAGTGCTGGAAATCTGATATTTGAAACTTTGCCTCAAGCGGAAAAAATGTCAATCCGAACCCACGACTTGGGCATCATCAGCCAGCCTTATATTCTTCTCGGATTTTTTGTTTTGTTGATGCTCATTGTCATAGCTTTAGCAAAAATGCCCGAAACACGCCAGAAAGTTAGTGAAAAAATAGATTTCTTAGGAAGTCTTAAGCGATTATCAAAAAATAGGGTGTATCGTGAAGGAGTTATTGCTCAGGTTTTTTATGTGGCGGCACAAATTATGTGTTGGACGTTTATTATCCAGTATGCTGAAAATATCGGTTTGGATAAAGCTACTGCTCAGAGATACAATATTTTAGCGATGGCTATTTTTCTCTCTTCACGATTTGTCAGCACCTTTTTAATGAAATACGTAAAGGCTTCGTTTATGCTCACTATTTTTGCCATCGGCGGATTTGTTTCTATTTTAGGTGTTATTTTTATTGAAGGAATGTTGGGCTTGTATTGCTTGATTCTCACCTCAGGATTTATGTCGCTGATGTTCCCTACGATTTACGGACTAGCTCTTGAAAAAACAGGTAAAGACACAGGATTGGGAGCTGCGGGCTTGGTTATGGCTATTGTGGGAGGTGCGTTAATGCCTCCTTTGCAAGGAAGTATCATTGATTTGGAAAGAATTGGAAATTTTGCGGCTGTAAATGTCTCTTTTGTGCTTCCGCTGTTGTGCTTTTTGATTATAGGAATTTACGGATTCCGAGTGTATCATAATGAAAAATTAGGCTCATAATACTTTTAATTGTTTTTTATTGCAAAAATCTCTATGAAATTTTCTTTCGTAGGGATTTTTTCATTTTTCAAGAAATTATTTTTCTTCTAATTCTTTCTCGCAAAGCAAATTGTATTAATGAGAAAATAATTTGTCTTTTGCCTTAAAATCACTATTTTTGCCTTCTATTCATCAAAATAAAGAAAATTTATGGTTCGTTTGCAAATTGTTTTAGGATTTGTTTTTTCGTTTGTGGTTTCTTCGTTGTATTCGCAAGTAACTATTAATCAGGAAAATAATATTTCTGAATTGATGGAACTAAAAAAAGAAGTTGCTAAAAATGAAAGTGCCTATCAGATACAAATTTATAACGGAAACATTGCAGGAGCTAACGAAGCTTTGGCAAAGGTCAAGGAACAATTAAAGCAATATCCTTCTCAGCTAATTTTTGAAACTCCAAATTACAAAATCCGAATTGGAAGTTTCAGAACCCGTCTTGAGGCTGAAAAACACTTAGTTGAAGTAAAAAAAGTATATCCGGCTGCTTTTGTAATGGCTCCTAAAAAATAGTTTTGGAGTGAAAATCTGAGGGTTTGGCTATGTTTAAGAAAAATTCGCTTCGGTTACGTATCTTCTTGAGTATGACCTTTTTGATATTGATTGCTTTCGCTACGATTGCCGTGGTGATGATTCTTCAATATCAAAAGCAGGCGGTTGAGTACCACGATGAGCGACTAATTGACAAAGAAAGCCAAATTAAAACACAAATTCACTACGTTCTCTCACAAACTACATATCCGGTTGAAACTTCATATATTTCATTGATTTTCAGGGAATCAATATATAATATTGCTAATATTTTAAACGTAAATTTTGATTTATATGACCTAAACGGAAATCTTCTGAAAAGTTCGCGTGCGGTACTTGGCGATAACAAAGACACTTTGAAAATTTCAAAGGATATTTTGCAGAAACTCGCAACGGATATTGATAAGCGTTTTTCGGAACATAAAGAGCTGGAAGGCAGGGGCTATCAAACTTCGTATGGATATGTTAATGACTTGCAATTCAAGCCAATAGCTATTTTAAATATTCCTTATTTTGAAAATGATACATTCAATGAAAGAGCTTTGGAAGGGTCTTTATATAATCTTTCTATGGTGTATTTTTCATTGTTGGTTTTAGCATTGGTTTTGGCATATTTTATTTCTTCTTATATAACTAAGTCGTTGAAAACCATTGAGAAAAGGCTTGAGCGAACTCGGCTTTTGGAACGAAATGAAAAAATCATATTAAAATCACCAAGTACAGAAATAGGGCAATTAGTAGGGGCTTATAACAGTATGATTGACGAAATTGAAAACAGTAAAGTGCTGTTAGCCAAGTCCGAACGAGAGCAAGCGTGGCGGGAAATGGCAAAACAAGTGGCTCACGAAATAAAAAATCCGCTTACTCCAATGCGGCTTTCGGTACAAAGTTTTCAGCGGAAATTTGGAAAACAACCTGAAAATAGTGAAGAAGTAAATGAATTTTGCGAATCAATGATTCAACAGATTGATATTCTGAGTAATATATCAACGGCTTTTTCAGCTTTAACCAATATGCCGGATAAAAATGATGAATATTTCAATATCATCCCGATTGTTAAACGAACGCTGGATATTTTTGATTCTAAGTATATTACGTTCGTTTGTGCAGAAAAAGAAATCACCGTTTTATTTGATAAAGACCAAATGGGACGTGTTGTAACTAATTTGGTGAAAAATGCCTTGCAAGCAACTGAAGGACAGTTGAATAGAAACATTCTGGTTTCTTTGACCAAATCAAATAATTTTGTTGAATTATCCGTAAGTGATAACGGAGTTGGTATTTCTGCCGAAAATATGGACAAAATTTTTGAACCCAAATTTACTACAAAATCTACGGGAAGTGGTTTGGGGCTTGCAATGGTAAAAAGCATCGTTTCGTCCTATAACGGAACAATTTCCCTGACTTCCAAAGAAGGGGAGGGAAGCACATTTACTGTTCGATTGAAAAGTGAGGAAAGTTAGATTTTTTTTCCAATTAATTTTAATTCTTTCTATTGCATTGATTTTCTGTAAGATTTCCACCATCTTTCAGGGATAGTTCCTTGAGTAGCCTCAATATATTCTTTTTGATTGCAAGGCATTAATCCCAAAGGCAAATGATTCTGATGTCCTGAAAATTTATCGCTTCCGGGTTTCATCCACCAACGTCCAGTGGCATTGCTTTTGAAAAATTCAATTTGAACATCATCAATCGGGACGATATATTTTGTGTAATTGTCGTCATTTACGATGGGTAATTCTTTGATTCTGAAGTTGTATCCTTCATTGAAGTACCAAATCATTTCAGCTACTAATTCCGAGGCTAATTCTGTTTGTGGAATATCAAAAATTCCGTAAACTTGCACGTTGTTACTAATGCCTACATAACGAGAAATGGTGCAAATTTCACGATTCGAAAATCCGTTTACATAGCCCGTTTCACTATTAATATCACGAGCCTGAACGCTTGTCATATCCACGCTCACAAGGTCTGCATCACGCATTGCAGGTTCTATTGATGGGAGGTCATTCACTACATTTCCTAATCGGTGAGCATCGAAACACATTTTGTCAAGCAAATCCAATTCTTCTTGTGCCACGTAGTAAGATTGATACCCTAAATTAGTGAAATCGAATAAGTTATTTGGAGTTTCAGTTAAAATTCTGCTAAAATAAGAATTTTCGGAAAAAAGTTCTTCTTCATCGTTGAAATCAAATTTTGCATCGACACTCACCAAATTTACCATTTGTTCCAAATCGTCAAAACTTCGGTATAAAGCATATGTCAAGTGCTGTTCGCCTCCAACTACAATTGAAGTGATTCCTTTTTTTGTCAGATAACTAACCATCTCTCTAATAGCAAAATACGTGTCTTTTTCCGACGGACTTTCTATCAGATTTCCTAAATCTGCCATTGTAAAATTCCAATTTCCTACATAAAGTGAATACAATTTCTTCCGAAAATCTGTCATTTTTCGGGTGTGGCTTTCAATGCAGAAAAGAGCTATTTTTACTCCTTCCAAATCAGGTAATCCATCTTCCAGAAGATATTTTTTTATCTGAAAACCAATCTGTTGCTGTCTATACGTTTGCGAAGTAATTGAATCTGAAATAGGTTGTAAATAAAATAATGGCATCTTTACGTGTTAAAAAATTAGTTATCAGTTATGTTTTGAAAATCGTTTTCTACGAAAAATGATAAAAGTCTGAAAATGTGCATTTTTTAAAATCGGGCTAAGCCACAAAGTTACATTTTATTTTCAATTCGATTATAAATATCACAAAAAATAAATACTTTTGCTTCTGATAGAATTTAAAACGATACATTGATGAAATCTATTCAAGAAATCCGAAAAGATTTTCCTATACTGGAACGAAAAGTAAATGGTAAACCTCTAACATATTTTGATAATGCAGCTACTTCACAAACACCTGTGCAAGTGATAGATAGCATTGTAAATTATTATTCTTTTTTGAACGCTAATATTCATCGCGGAGTACATACTCTCAGCCAAGAAGCTACCGATGCTTATGAAAAAGCTCGCATCAAATTGCAGAAACATTTCAATGCAAAAAAGTCATCTGAAATTATTTTTACTTCCGGAGCTACACAAGCTATCAATCTGGTAGCCAACGGATATGCTTCAATTTTGAAAGAAGGAGATGAAATTATTGTTTCGGCATCGGAGCATCATAGCAATATCGTTCCGTGGCAATTTGCTTGCGAGCGAAGTGGAGCAACTTTGAAGGTTATTCCGATGGATAAAAAAGGAATTTTAGACCTTGAGGCATTTGAGAAATTGTTGAGCAATAGAACAAAATTAGTGTGTGTGCAGCACGTTTCCAATGCGTTAGGGAATATTCATCCTATTGAAATTATCATCAGAAAAGCTCACGAAAAAGGAGCTGTTGTATTGGTAGATGGTGCTCAATCTGCTCCACACATTCAGGCTGATGTTCAGGCTCTTGATGTTGATTTTTACGCTGTATCTGCTCATAAAATGTATGGTCCTACGGGTGCGGGCATACTTTACGGAAAAGAAGCATTATTAAACGAACTTCCTCCGTATCAAGGTGGGGGAGAGATGATTAAAGAGGTTAGGTTTGAAGGTTCAACTTACGCCGATTTGCCACATAAATTTGAAGCAGGAACGCCCAATATTTGCGGAGGAATTGCTTTCGGGAGTGCGATAGATTACATTCACGAACTTGGAGTTGAAAATATAGCAAATTACGAACACAAATTGTTGGAATATGCCACTCAAAAACTCAAAACAGTTGATGGAATTGAAATTTACGGAAACGATGACCTTACTAAACGAACAGCAGTTATTTCATTCAATTTGAAAGGGATACATCCGTATGACGTAGGCACGATATTGGACAAATTAGGAATTGCCGTCAGAACGGGGCATCATTGTGCACAACCAATTATGGAATTTTATAACATTCCAGGAACTGTTCGAGTGAGTTTTGCAGTCTATAATACTTTCGAAGAAATAGATGCTTTTGTTGAAGGGCTTAAAAAAGCTCAAATGATGTTGCAATAACTCGAAGAAATCGAAAGGTTTTATGAAAAAATAAAGACTTTAAAAATGAAAAATTTCCTTTTTCTTATATTTCTTGTATTGTTATTTTCTTGCAAAAATAATAACCAAAATGCTTCTCCAAAAACAAAAACAGACGTAATTGAAGCAGAAAAAAAGTCTGAGCCGGAAAATATTTCTTTAACAGAAGTTTCTGACAATGAGAAGGTTGCTTCTGAAGAAGAAAAAATGGAGTCGCCTCACAGTGATTTTGTGAATATCAAAAGCTTGTCAAATGATTTTATTTTGGATATTAAGTATGCCACGGAAGATAATTTTTTGAAGCAAGCTGTGTATGACTGTCCCGAATGTTACTTACGCAAAGCTACGGCAAAGGCTTTAGTGGCTGCTAGTGAAGAGTTTAAAGCTTTAGGATTTCGGCTTAAATTGTTTGATTGTTATCGTCCTCTTTCGGTACAGAAAAAAATGTGGGCAATTTTGCCGGGAACGCATTATGTGGCAAATCCTGCAAAGGGTTCAAAACATAATCGAGGAGCTGCGGTGGACTTAACTCTGGTGGATGTGGCTGGAAATGAATTAGATATGGGCACTCCTTTTGATTTTTTCGGGAAAGAAGCCCATCACACTTACACAAATTTGCCGGAAGAAGTGCTGAAAAATCGGAAGCTTTTGAAAGACATTTTAAACAAACACAATTTCAAATCAATTTATTCCGAATGGTGGCATTATGAGTTTCGACCTGAAATGAACTCAAAAGTAGAGGATTTTGTATGGGAATGTGAGTAACTTCATTTCCTAATAAAAAATTAAAAGTCTTTTTTTTTCAAAAGAAAAACAGTAATTTCGTAACTTGATAAGAGATTTTCAGGAAACAAAAAATGAAAAAACATACACAATATCTTACTTTAGTCGTTGTAATTCAGTTGTTTATTTTTGGCTGTACTCCTAATGCAAACACATATTACAACCGACAAATGCAACCCATCGTTACTAAGTACAACGTGCTTTTCAATGGAGAAGAAGCTTTTGATTTGGGCTTGAAAGAACTTCAGCAGCAGTATCAGGATAACTTCAGTGAGATTTTACCTGTGGAGCCTATCAAAATGTCAGGAAAAATTCAATTGGACGGCATTGAAAATCCGAATTTTGAACGAGCAGAAGAAAAGGCTATCAAAACAATTCAGCTGCATTCAATGGTTTTCAAGGGAGTTCAGCGGAATTATAAAATTGACGATGCTTATGTGTTATTAGGGAAAGCTCGCTATTACAACGAACGTTTTCTTCCTGCGTTAGAGGCTTTTAATCACTTACTTACGAACTACGGAAAAAGCGAACGCATCCCTGAAGCCGCCATTTGGGCTCAAAAAACAAATCTTCGGTTAGGGAAAGACAAAATCGCAATTGAAAAACTTCACGAATTACTGTCTGTTGAAAAATTACGCAAGAACGATAAAGCTGAAGCCTACGCAACATTAGGGCAAGCGTACATCAATCAGGAAATGTATCCTAATGCGGCTGAAGCTCTTTATTTGGCAGGAAAATTTACTAAAAATAATCTCCTCAGAGGGCGATATTATTTCATTGCAGCTCAGCTTTATGAGAAACAAAAACAACGAGATTCGGCGGTGGTTGCCTACGAAAAAGTGATTAACCTGAATTGGAAAATTTCACGAAAATTATGGATGGAAGCCCAAGCAGGCAAGGCTCGTAATAAAGATTTCTCTCCCGAAGAGAAAATTGAGTTTTTAGAGTATTTGACGAAATTAGAAAAACGCTATGAACATAAAGATTTGTTAGATGTTCTTTACTTCACGCACGGTTCTCTTATTCAAGAAAATAGCAAAGCAACCGCCACCGATTTCTATCGTAAATCTTTGAAAAACAACAAAGAAAATAATCCTCTTAAAGCAAAAACACACGAACGTTTGGCAGAAATTTTCTTTGAACAGAAAGATTATACAGGAGCTTATCATCACTTGGACAGTACTTTAGCTTACATTCCGGAACATACCTTTGAGCGTCTTTACATTGAGCGAAAAAAAGAGAATTTGGCTAAAATCACGGAGCTCGAATACACTGTAAAACAGAATGATAGCGTCATAAGAATCGCAAAATTACCAAAAGAAGAGCAATTGATTTTCTTTCAGAAACATATTGATTCTTTACAAAAATCTGCGGAACAAAAGCAACTCAATTCTTCCTCAGATGATTTAGGTTCAGGATTTTATGTTCAAAATATGCCTGAACAGCAAGGAGGAAAGTTCTATTTTTATAACCCAATGGCAATAGCCTACGGAAAGCAACAATTTCAGCAATATTGGGGAAATCGTGCCTTGGAGGATAATTGGCGTTGGTCATCGAAAGAGAAAAATATAGTTGTGCAATCTGCGGAAGTTTCTGAAAATGAGAAGAGTATTTCTGATGAAAATTCTTTAACGACTGAATTTTTCATTGAAAAGTTACCAAAATCGGAAGTAGAAATAATACGATTGGAAAAAGATAGAAATCAGGCTTTGTATCAATTAGGAGTTTTGTATAGGTCTAAGTTTGGTGATAATGAATTAGCTATCAGTCGTTTGGGAAAATTATTGGAAGCCAATCCTGATGCCAATTTGGAAGTAGCCGCATTGTATGAATTGTACAAAAACTATATTGATTTGGATAGTTCAAAATCGGAAGATTTTAAAAATCAATTATTTAATAAATTTCCGGAATCGGATTATGTAAGCATTTTGAAGGGAAATATATCTTCACAACAACAGAAAGACCAAAAGGCTCAGGAACTTTTAGAAGCTCTTACCGCTGATTTTGAAAGTGGAAAAATTGCAGAAACATTGCGTACTTTGGAAGATAATAGGCTTTCTTTCCACGAAACGGCTGTTGCTCCTAAATTGGAAATGTTAAAGGCTGATGCTGTCGCTCGTTTGTATGGAATTGCATCGTATCGTCAAGTACTTGAGCAAATTACGATAAATTATCCTGAAACTGATGAAAGTAAGTTAGCCAAGGAATTATTAGAAAAATTAAGTGACACAGAGAAGGAAGATTTTGTTACTGACGAAAAAACAAAGTCTTGGAAAGTAGTTATCGTTGGTACTTCTTCGGAAAATCGACAAGAGATTAGAAATCAGCTCATTGAAAAGTCGGCTACAATTTCAGATAAAATTTCTGTGTCAGAAGATATTTACAATTCTGAAGAAACTTGGCTTGTCATTCACGGACTTCAAAACCGAAATACAGCAGAAAGTATCATCGAAAAACTACAAGAAATTCAAGTAAATCATAAGTTTACCAACTTCGCTATTGCAACTGAAAATTATCGTTTGGTGCAAATCAAAAAGAATAAAGAAAAATTTTTTGAGTACGAAAATGGTTTAAAAAAATAGAAATTCTATATTGAAAAGAAAAAGGCTATCAAACAGATAGCCTTTTTTTATCACACCAAAAATTGGAACAAATCGGGTTTGTTGTTGAGGTAATCGCCGTAGAAATTGTGTTTTTTCATTCGGTCGATAAGAGGTTGTAAATCAGATTCGTGTTTTAGTTCGATACCTACCACGGCAGGACCATTTTCACGATTATGCTTTTTGGAATATTCAAAATAAGTAATATCGTCAGTTTTACCGAGTATTTCCGCCACAAATTCTTTCAGAGCTCCGGCACGTTGTGGGAAACGCACGATAAAATAATGCTTCAAATTGGCGTAAAGCAGGGCACGTTCTTTAATTTCTGCCGTTCGGGTGATGTCGTTATTGCTTCCGCTGATAACACAAACCACATTTTTACCTTTAATTTTTTCTTTGTAGAAATCCAAAGCCGAAATAGCCAACGCTCCCGCAGGTTCTACCACAATGGCATCGCGGTTGTACAAATCCAAAATGGTTTGGCATACTTTGCCTTCGGGTACCAGCACGATGTCGTCCAGAAATTGTCGGCAAATTTCAAAATTCAAATCTCCCACCTTTTTAACCGATGCACCATCTACAAATTTGTCAATTTCAGTGAGTTCCACAGGTTTTCCTGCTTTTAGGGCTTCTTGCATTGAAGGAGCTCCCAAAGGCTCAACCCCGATGATTTTTGTTTGTGGTGAAAGCATTTTGAATATTGCCGAAAGCCCCGCCGAAAGTCCGCCTCCACCGATAGGCACAAACACGTAATCTATTGGGCTTTGAGCTTGGTCTAATATTTCCAGCCCGATAGTTGCCTGTCCTTCAATAACTTTTTCATCATCAAAGGGCGGTACGAACGTTTTTTCGTTTTCTTGGGCAAATTGTATTGCGGCATAGTTCGAGTCGTCAAAAGTATCGCCTTGCAGAATGATATTAACATTTTCTTCTCCAAACATTTGCACTTGTTCTATCTTTTGCTGAGGCGTGGTTACGGGCATATAAATATCGCCTTTAATCCCCAACATTCGGCAGGAAAGAGCCACTCCTTGGGCGTGATTTCCAGCACTTGCACAGACGATTCCTTTCCGTTTATCTTCTTCCGAAAGTGAACTGATTTTGTTGTAAGCTCCCCGTATTTTGTAGGAGCGTACCTGTTGCAAATCTTCTCTTTTAAGAAAAACCTCAGCTCCGAATAACTTTCCGAGCCGAATGCTTTGCGAAAGCGGAGTGGTAGTTATTACCGATTTTATCCGCAACATTGCTTTCTGAACTTCCTGAACTTGTGGTATGTATGTCGTTTTTGTTTCCATATTATTTTATACGTTTCATATCGGTCATATAGGTTCGTAGGGTGTTTCCTATTTTTTCTATCGGGTGATTTTGTATGGCTTTGTTTACGGCTATCAGTTGCAAATTATCGACCTGATTGGATGTTGAAAAATCACGCCCAAGGATTTCTTTTTCCAACGCATTGATATAATCAGAAAGCAATGGACGACACGCATTATCAAACAGATAGTTTCCGTATTCGGCGGTATCGGAAATGGTTTTGTTCATTTCGTACAATTTTTTTCGAGCAACGGTATTGGCTATAAGTGGCAATTCGTGAAGCGATTCGTAGTAAGCCGACTCTTCCTTCATTCCCGATTCGGTCATTACCTCAAAAGCCAATTCCACTCCCGCCTTTACGATGGCAACCAGAAGCGTTGCGTGGTCGAAATAGGTTTGTTCGGAGATGGTTTCTTGGGTAGCGGGTGTTTTTTCAAAGTCCGTTTGTGCCGTAGCCACCCGCCACGCAAGTAGATTTTTATCGTCATTTGTCCAATCTTCCATCATTGTTTTTGAAAAATGACCGCTCAAAATGTCGTCCATATGTTTTTCAAAAAGTGGACGCATTTTCTTTTTTAAATCTTCGGAAATGGTAAAGGCTCTCACTTTGGCAGGATTTGATAGGCGATTCATCATATGGGTAATTCCGCCGTGTTTTAGGGCTTCGGTAATGGTCTCCCAGCCATACTGAATCAGTTTTGAAGCGTACTCGGGGGCGATTCCTTCTCGTTTCATCTTGTTGAAAGCCAGTATAGAACCCGTTTGAAGCAAGCCGCAGAGCATCGTTTGTTCGCCCATCAAATCCGATTTTACTTCGGCTACAAAAGAAGAACGCAACACCCCTGCCGTATGGCTTCCCAAAGCTGCGGCATACGCCTTTGCCCACTCAAAGCCCTTGCCTTCGGGGTCGTTTTCGGGGTGTACAGCAATCAAAGTAGGCACACCGAATCCGCGTTTGTACTCCTCACGCACTTCTGAGCCAGGCGATTTGGGAGCGACCATAATCACCGTAATATCTTTACGTATTTGCATTCCTTCTTCCACAATGTTGAAGCCGTGCGAGTACGAGAGTGTCGCACCCTCTTTCATCAAAGGCATAATGTTGTTAATCACGGAAGTATGCTGTTTGTCGGGTGTTAAATTACAGACCAAATCCGCCTTTGGGATAAGCTCCTCAAAGGTTCCTACCTTAAAGCCGTTGGCTGTTGTATTGGTGTACGAAGGGCGTTTTTCGGCAATGGCACACTCACGCAAAGCATAGGAAACATCCAAACCTGAATCACGCATATTCAGCCCTTGATTCAATCCCTGAGCTCCTGCCCCCACGATGACAATTTTCTTTCCTTTAAGTGCTTCAACCCCTTGACTGAAATCACTTTTTTGCAATAGTTCGCAAACGCCCAATTGAGCTAATTTATCTCTGAAATTCAATGTGTTAAAATAATTTTTCATTTTTTTTCTGACTTTAATTAAAAGGTGTTATTATTGGCTATCTGTCTCATATTTATCAAGTAAGGAAGATACTTTCATTTCCGTTTTGGAAACAGCAATCCGTGCCGAACCCGAAAATTGCATTATGCCGTAGGGTTTGAGTTCCTTGTAAAGTTGCTCGATGCTTTCGCGTGTGCCTGTTTTTGAGATTACGTAAAAATCCCTGTAAACCGTCGCTATGGTTGCGTTATTCCGTTGAATGATAGCTTGTACGGGGGTTTCTTCATCAAAAAGCGAAGTTGCGGGCATCTTGAAAAGTGAGTTTTCCAAAAAGACGATTTCTTCATCAGTATGGTAAAATACTTTTATGATTTCGATTTGCTTTTCAATCTGTTTTACAATGTGTTCCACCCATTTTTGTGTGGTGTGAGTAACGATTATCATTCGGAAAACATTCTCGATTTCGGACTTTGATACGTTGATGCTTTCCATATCGATGTGTCTTCTGAGGAAAATCCCCGTTACTCTGTTGAGTAGCCCAAGCTGATTTTCCGAATATATGGTGATGGTGTATGTTTTATTTTCCATATCTACAATTTTACGTTTTTAAGTTCAATATTTTGGGGTTCAATGTTTCAGATTCAATGTTTTAAGGTAATGTAAGATGTCTTAAAAAAGGTTTTTGTGTCAGGCTGAGCGTAGTCGAAGCCTTGTAATTATAAGGCTTCGACTACGCTCAGCCTGACAATCGGAACTATCATCATACTTTTTTATACGCCCCAACGTTTTATTATTCATTGTTCATTACCCCTTTATTTCAATCGCACTTCCGAAACCGAAGCTCCCGTAGGCACCATCGGGAATACGTTATTTTCTTTTTCGACACGAACTTCCAAAAAGTAAGCCTTGTCGCAGGCGAGCATTTCTTTAATGGATTCCTCTAAATCAGTGCGTTGGGTTACTAATTTGGATTTGATATGATATCCTTCGGCAATTTTGATAAAATCAGGATTTGTCATTTCGGTAGAAGCATATCGGCGGTCAAAAAATAATTCTTGCCATTGGCGTACCATTCCTAAAAATTCGTTATTAAGTACTACGATTTTCACAGGAATTTGCGATTGGAATATCGTCCCTAATTCCTGAATGGTCATCTGAAAACCGCCATCACCGATGATTGCAACTACTTGTTTTTGAGGAACTCCAAGTTTTGCCCCGATAGCTGCCGGAAGCCCGAATCCCATCGTTCCCAATCCGCCCGAAGTGATTTTACTGCGTGTTTGTTTGAACTTACCATAACGACAAGCAATCATTTGATGTTGCCCTACATCCGAAACGATTACAGCTTCCTCTCCCGAATGTTTGTTTATCAATTCGAGCACTTCGCCCATAGTCATCCCGACTTTTTCGGGATATAGCTCGTTTTTGATAACTATCTTATATTCATCTTTATCGTACTGTTTGAACGCATCTCGCCAATGTGTATGTTGCTTCTTCTCAATCAAAGGAATTATTTTTTGCAAGGCTTCTTTTACGTCCGCCAGAACGGCAACATCGGTTTTTACGTTTTTGTCTATTTCGGCAGGGTCGATATCAAAATGTATGATTTTGGCTTGCTTGGCGTATCTGCTTAAATCCCCCGTAACGCGGTCGTCAAAACGCATTCCGAGAGCGATAAGCACATCACATTGATTGGTAAGCACATTTGGGGCATAATTGCCGTGCATTCCCACCATCCCAACGTAATTCGGATGACTTGTAGGTAAGGCGGAAAGCCCAAGAATAGTGGCTGCTGCTGGAATATCTGCCTTTTCCAAAAAGGTTTTCAGTTCATTTTCAGCCTCTGCCAGAACAATTCCTTGCCCGAAAATCACGTATGGTTTTTGTGCATTATTGATGATTTGTGCTGCTTCTTCAATTTTAGTTTGGTCAATTTCAGGAACAGGTTTGTAACTTCTTATGCCGTTACATTTTTTATAGTTGAAATGAGCAACTTGGTCAAATTGAGCACTTTTCACGATGTCGATAAGTACTGGTCCGGGTCTTCCTGAGCGAGCAATGTAGAAGGCTTTAGCGATGACTTCGGTAATTTCATCGGCTTCGGTGATTTGGTAATTCCACTTGGTTACGGGCGTTGAAATCCCGATGATGTCCGTTTCTTGGAAGGCATCTGTTCCTAATAAGTGCTTGGCTACCTGTCCGGTAATGCACACTAACGGAGTGGAATCGATTTGAGCATCGGCAATTCCGGTGATGATGTTGGTAGCCCCTGGTCCGGAAGTTGCGAAAACCACCCCGACCCTTCTCGTAGCACGAGCGTAACCTTGAGCTGCGTGAATAGCTCCCTGCTCGTGGCGAGTGAGGATATGCTTCAACTGATTTTGGTATTTGTAAAGTTCGTCGTAAACGGGCATTATGGCTCCGCCTGGGTATCCGAAAGCCAAATCTACGCCTTCGGCTAATAAACTTTTGATTAAAACTTCTGCTCCTGTCATCTTATTTTATGTTTTGATTCTGATTCTATTTTGCGTTTTTCTGTTGTGTTATAGCCAATTCTATATAATTTGTCTTTTTTCTGTTCTTTTGTCTTGAAACAAAAGAACCAAAAATTCAAGACTTTGGATACTGCACTAAAAATCAATTCATTCCGCTGAAAATCTCCAAACTCGCTTCGCTCAAACAATGGATATTTTCTACGCTACATTCATTGATTTTCTTAACGCTTCGTCTCCAAGGTCGTTAGCTCACTCTTGAAAAGAACGACAATTTAATGTGGGTTAGTTATATTTCTCTGATTAATTCTTCTTCGGGTGGTGCTTTTTCGTTAGAAACTTTTAGAACTCGCTGAAAATGAGACCAACTCAATTTGGCGAACAGTGTTCGCCATTTCTCTATTTCGGGAAAAGTCAAATAAAATTGACGTATTTCTCTCAAAGTTCTGTAACTATATCCTTTTCCAAATTCGTTTGTCAATTCTGCGGACAAATTCTGCAAAACTTCCTTTCCGTATTTGGCTCGATTTTCACCATTTTGTTCTTCTTCCACAATTCGTCTGCCAATTTGCCAATAGGCTTCCACCATTGCCGAATTGATAGCCGCATAAGCCCGTTGCCTCGCCTGTGATAGAATATTTTTTATTTCAGCAATATAGTCCCTCTTATACAAATAGTTTTCTTTCATCATATTAAATTTCACGTTGAAACGTAATAAACCTTTTTTCTTCACTTATTGCCTTTTTTCAACAACATTTCGAGCATTTTTTGTAAGCGTTTTTCTTTGGTTTCCTGCTTTTTAGCTTCGTTTATCCATTTGATATACTCATTTCGGTGCGAAGGGGGCATTGTCTGAAACACCGCATACGCCTCGGGCGTTTCTTTCAAAAAATTTTCTATATCGTTATTATTGGTCATTTTTTTGGTAATTTACTCTTTTTCAGTAATTTCGCTATTTTGGGCGATTTCATCAAAGCTATCGACGATTTTGCCCACACTGCCATCGTCCGTGTAATATTCCCAAACGGACATATTATCTTGAATATTAAAATATAAGCGAACACCATCGCCACCATCGGCAAACATAAAACTATTTTTAAGCCTCTCTATATCAATACTTTCTCCGTCCATATCGTGTCGGCGTACGGCATTGTTTTGTATCCGCTTGTCTTCACTTGCCCAAATTTTGACATATTCCCAGCTTTGTAAACCTTTTCCTACGGACTCGGTCAGGCGATTTTTGTTGTGTAAATCAATTTCTTGGTCGTTCATTTCCAGTAATATAAATAATTCAAAACCCGCCAATAATTTTTGTACGAAGCAGGTAATTCAAAGCCATTTTTCTGCTCAATTTCTTGGATTCTTTGCATATTTATTTCCGTTTTTTCTTGATTAAACTCATTAACTTAATTTTTGCTTTTCAACTAAAACTCATCGGTTACACACCCTTGCGAGGCAGAACTCACCGTACGGGCGTATTTGTAAAGCACCCCGCGTTTGGCGGTTTCTTTCAGTGGTTTTTGCACGAAATTTTTGCGTCTTTGGGTGAGTTCTTCCTCAGTGAGATGTACGTCAATGGTATTTTTTATCGCATCAATGGTGATTAGGTCGCCGTCTTGTACCAAAGCGATATTTCCGCCGTTTTGGGCTTCGGGCGAAATATGCCCCACCACAAATCCGTGTGAACCGCCCGAAAATCGTCCGTCGGTAATGAGTGCCACTTTTTTGCCCAAACCTGCTCCCATTATGGCGGAAGTCGGTTTTAACATTTCGGGCATTCCCGGTCCTCCTTTCGGTCCTTCGTAACGAATTACCACCACCGTTCCTTCGATTACTTCGCCTTTGGCAATTCCTTCATTAGCCAGAAATTCCCCTTCATAAACTTTGGCTTTGCCTGTGAAAGAAAGCCCTTCTTTACCCGTGATTTTCGCCACCGCTCCTTCGGGGGCTAAATTTCCGTAGAGAATACGAATATGCCCCGTTTCTTTAATTGGTTTTTCCAACGGGAAAATAATTTCTTGATTTTCAGGAAGTGGTGAAACATTAGCCAGATTTTCGGCTATGGTTTTTCCTGTAACCGTCAGGCAATCACCGTGTAATAATCCTTTTTCGAGCAAATATTTCATTACGGCAGGAATTCCTCCAATGTGATGCAGGTCTTCCATAACGTATTTTCCGCTAGGTTTGAGGTCGGCAATGAAAGGCGTGGTTTCGCTCAGTTGGGCAAAATCATCAATAGTCATCGGAATTTGAGCTGCTTTTGCAATGGCTAAAAAATGTAATACCGCATTGGTAGAGCCACCCAAAGCCACCACCAAACGAAAGGCGTTTTCGATGGATTTTCGGGTAACAATATCGGAGGGTTTAATGTCGTTTTCTTGCAAATAACGGAGATATTTCCCGACTTTGAGGCATTCGTTTTTTTTGGCATCGCCCGAAGCAGGTGTTGAAGAATTGTACGGCAAACTCATTCCGAGGGCTTCAATTGCCGATGCCATTGTATTGGCGGTGTACATTCCACCACAAGCTCCCTCACCAGGACAGGCTTTGTGAATGACTTCCCGATATTCTTTTTCGTCGATTGTACCTGCCACTTTTTGTCCCCAAGCCTCGAAAGCGGAAACTACGTCGAGTTTCTTTCCGTTGTGGCAACCCGCAGCGATGGTTCCGCCATACACCAAAATCGAAGGGCGATTCAGCCGAAGCATCGCCATCAAAGCCCCAGGCATATTTTTATCGCAGCCCACCACCGTAACGAGTGCATCGTAGCACATTGCCTGCACTACGGTTTCAACCGAATCGGCAATAATATCGCGAGACACAAGCGAATAACGCATTCCGTAGGTTCCCATTGAAATTCCGTCCGAAACGCCTATGGTGTTAAATATAAGCCCCACCGAACCCGATTCTTGTACGCCTTCTTTAATTTTCAAAGCTAAACCATTGAGGTGCATATTGCAGGGATTTCCTTCATAGCCCGTACTTGCGATGCCCACCAAAGGTTTTTGTAAATCGCTGTCAGTAAGTCCCAAAGCGTGGAGCATCGCCTGTGCGGCGGGTTGGGTGTCGTCTTGTGTTACTTGCTTGCTGTATTTGTTTAATTCCATTTTATTTCCTAATTTTTTCGTCAGTTTTAAAAAGAAAAACCTGCATCAGTTTGGGTTGATGCAGGTTTTTTTATTTCGTTTACAGATATAAAGCCTCGCATCAATAGGTGTTATTGATGATAATAATAAGGCTAATAATGCTGTAAAAATATATTCTTGTCATTTTTTGAATTTTCCGAGCGACAAAAGTAATAAAATATATTAAAACTCCAAATATTATTGAGAATAAATTTTGAAAAGGATTGATTTTTTGTTTTTTATCTTTTTTGAAATTTTTAAAAATTAGTGGGAAGCTATTTGCTTCTTTCAGGATTTGTGGTCAGAAGATTTGTGAAGATTATTAAAAAGGAAAAGTTGTTGATACTAAGTGTATTAAATTTTTGCAATAAAAAAATCGCAACACTTTCAATATTAAAGCATTACGATTTTTTCGTGTACTCGGAGCGGGACTTGAACCCGCACAGGCATTGCTGCCCACTGGATTTTAAGTCCAGCGTGTCTACCGATTCCACCATCCGAGCCTCTGTATTAAGGCAATAAAAAGAGCGAAAAACGGGGTTCGAACCCGCGACCTCAACCTTGGCAAGGTTGCGCTCTACCAACTGAGCTATTTTCGCGTAAAATGTTTCTCTCAAAAGCAACCCTTATCCGATTGCGAGTGCAAAGATAAGAACATTTTTTTACTTGGCAAATATTTTTCTTTCTTTTTGAAAAATATTTTTCTTTCCGAAGAGTATTTTACATTCTTTCAGGAACTTGTATTCCTAACATAGCGAAAGCCGATGCAATAATTTCGCTTATTTTTTTACAAAGCGATACCCGAAATTCTCTTTTTGCCACATTTTCTTCTCCTAAAATGGATACATTCTGGTAAAATGAATTAAAGTCTTTCACCAAATCATATACGTAGTTGGCAATGACCGCAGGGCTGTACAAATCTGCTGCGTTTTGCACCACTTCGGGGAAAAGCTCCATATTTTTGAGCAAAGTTTTCTCCTTCGGATGTAACTCTAAAATCGATTCATTATTTGATTTTGAAACTCCTATTTCGTTGTATTTCCGCAAGATAGACTTTATTCGGGCATAAGTGTACTGAACAAAAGGACCTGTGTTTCCTTGAAAATCAATGGATTCTTTCGGGTCAAAAAGAATGCGTTTTTTCGGATCAACCTTCAGAATGTAGTATTTCAAAGCCCCCAAACCGATGGTGTGGTACAGTTCCTTTTTCTGATTTTCATCGTATCCGTCCAATTTCCCTAATTCTTGCGAAATTTCCTCAGCAGTTTGCTCCATTTCAGCAATTAAATCGTCGGCATCTACCACTGTTCCTTCACGGCTTTTCATTTTTCCGCTCGGCAAATCCACCATTCCGTAACTCAAATGATACAGATTTTCAGCCCAATCAAAGCCTAATTTTTTTAGAATTAAAAACAGAACTTTAAAATGGTAATCTTGCTCATTTCCAACGGTATAAACCATTCCTTTTACATCTGGAAAATCTTTTACACGCTGAGTTGCCGTACCAATATCTTGGGTGATGTACACGGAAGTTCCGTCGGAGCGGAGGACTAATTTCTCGTCCAAACCATCGGCGGTTAAATCGCACCAAACCGAACCGTCTTCTTTCTTGAAGAAAACGCCTTTTCGTAAGCCTTCTTCAATGATGTCTTTCCCTAATAAATATGTGTCGCTTTCGTAATAATACGAATCAAAATCAACGCCTAAATTTTTGTAAGTGGTTGAAAATCCGTCGTAAACCCATTGATTCATTTCTTTCCAAAGCGAAATAACTTGCTCATCGCCAGCTTCCCATTTTCTGAGCATTTCTTGTGCTTCTAAAAATATAGGTGCTTGTTTTTCAGCTTCTTCTTTAGTTTTTCCTTCGGAGATAAGTTGTTCAATTTCAGATTTATACGCCTTATCGAAAGCTACATAATAATTCCCGACAAGTTTATCGCCTTTAAGCCCCGAATTTTCAGGTGTTTCGCCATTTCCAAAACGTTGCCAAGCAATCATTGATTTGCAGATGTGTATCCCTCTGTCGTTGATAATCTGAGTTTTATACACTTTATGTCCGGCTGCTTTTAAAATTTCTGCTACCGAATATCCTAATAAATTATTGCGGATATGCCCCAAATGCAGCGGTTTGTTGGTGTTTGGCGAAGAATATTCAACCATTATGGTCTTTTTGGAATTGGGCGTCGCCAAACCAAAATTATTTTCGTTTTCTATACTTTTCAGAAAATCAATATAATAAGAATCAGAAATTACCAAATTCAAAAATCCTTTAATCACATTGAATCCGCTTACTTCAGATACGTTTTCTTGCAAAAAAGCTCCGATTTGTTGCCCAATTTGTTCGGGATTTCCCTTAATCTGACGCAACATCGGGAAAATTACAATCGTAATATCGCCTTCAAATTCCTTTTTAGTTTGCTGTAATTCAACGTTTTCAAACTGAATGCCAAAAAGATGCTCAACTGCCTTTTGTGTATGTTGTTTTAGTATTTCTTGTAAATTCTGCATATCTGAAATATTTTTTCATTGTAGCCCGCAAAGATACATAATTTCCAAACGAATTTCTATTGCAAGAGCTTTTTATGGGTAAAATAATTTTCTATTTTTAATGTTAATGGTTTGAAAATAAAATTGTTAAAAATTTTCTTTTATGACATCTTCGTATTCATACCAAAATTCTTCAAACTTGGACATTTTCTCATACAGGAATTCCATCGTTTCTCGCCAAGTGTCTTTATTGTGAATGTTTACGTTTTCTTTTTGGACGTAAATACGGCTGATTTCCTTCTTGTTATCTAAAAAATAGCAATCCTCAAATATGGCATCCGGCAGATATTCCTCAAGAAGGATACTTTTTAAAGAAATTAGTTTTTCGTAATATAATATTCTGTTACTTAGTATGTTGTCTTCAATGTCTAAAGATACGATAGCCTTTTTTGTGTCAAAATAGAACTTAAAACTAAAATCTTTTATTTTAGTGTTGTATAGCACCCACTTGCGAGGGAAAGATTTACCAAAAGAAATCCAGAAATCCTCACGCAATTTTTTTGCTTCTGCTTTGCTGTACATAAAAAAATTAAAATTTTTCGGCGTTTAGAACTTAACGTTTAATGCTTTTTGTTGTAGTTTTTCGTCTTTGATGAATTCAAAAATGTACTGATTTTCAGTTTTGTAAAATACACCGTGATTGCCGTGTTCGTCCTCTGCAATATAAATATTAGGTAAGGAAGTTTGTTTTATTTTCAGAATTATTTTCGGAGTGTTATCAATTAGTTGGAAGCCTAAACTATTGGGTTGAGCATACAATATTGGTGCATCGTTGGTTTTTGGTTCTATTTTGTTTTCGGTTATGGATTTTACGGAAGAAATTGGCTGCGTAGAGGCATCGTGCTTGTGATTTTGCTTGAAGTTTGCCAATTTGTTTCCCGCAGAAAAAGCATCTCGAAGGGCTTCTTGATAAGCTTTTTTAAACTCTTTTTCTCTGCTTTTTCCTATTTCGGAAGTGAAAACTTGTTTTCCTTTGCAATCAGTTAGGATTAATTGAAGTTTTGTGATGAACATTCCTGATGTATTTAAAACATTCGCTTTTAGAGAATTACAAGGGTTTTTGATGATTTCTTCAGGCGTTTCATTTTCAAGAAAGACTTTGAAATTTTCTTTCTCAAGAAGAAATTTTGTTAAGCTATTTAATTGAAAATCATTTGCTTTCTTTTGAAATTCAAATTGATTGGGAAGTATCACATAAATATTGCTATTTTGCCCAAATCCTAAAAAGGGAAAAAATGCTATTAACAAATAAAAATAGGTTTTCATAAGCTTATGTTTAAAAAATTCAGAGCAAAAGTAAAAAATAATAACTTTCTTTCAAAAAAGCAGTGCAAATTTTGAAGTTTAAAATCAGAAAAAGTGAATTTCAATTGAGAATATTGCACATTTGAGCGACTCATAAGCTTATTAATTGCAAGATTTTAAAAAAAAGCATACTTTTGCAATGAAATTGAGTGAGTGAATCGTATTTTTATAAAAATATTATTTTTCGTCTTAGGACTGGTTGCCTGCAACAAAAAAGGAAATTCTGTTAAGGGTGACGTGTTGTTATTCCCTGAAAATACACAAGTTATCTATCGGGTTAATCACAAAAATAATTTTTTAAGTGCTATTGAAAACAACGAATTTTGGAAGGAAAACAATCCCAAACCATTACGTGCTTACGAAACAAAACTGCTAAGAAGCCTCCCTACAGACCATAACATATGGGTAGCTTTTACTGCTTACAAAAACTTTTTCGCCATCACTAAAAAAGAAGAATCAGATACGCTAAGCATCTGGAAAAATGCAAACGCAACAATCCAAAAACAATCACAATTCGGGAAAGAATGGTATTATACTGTTGTGGATAACAGACTGATAATTAGTAATTCATCGGAAATTGATTCGTTTTTCAAAACCGAAATTGAAACGCAGGAAAAGTCTGAAAAACAAGCCGTTTTGGAGCAACTCCAGAAGATTGCCACAACAGATTGCAGTGCTAACCTATTTATGCAGAAGGAGCAAGCAAATCAGTTTTTTTCTCCTTTTTTCAAAACTGACATCACAAAACCATTCAAATATTGGCTTGCGTTGGATTTGTTTTTGGAAGAAAACGATTTGAGATTCAGCGGAATGGCAGTTGCTCAAAACGATTACAAGGCGGATATGTTATTGGAAGCGAAACCTTACGAAAGCAATCCTGCTGAAATAGTACCTTCGCACATTTTGGGAATGACCTCTTATTCTTTTGAAGATGCGGGAAAAATATCTCTTCCTGATTCGGTTAGTGCTTCTTTCCAAAAAACACTCAACGGATTGGTTTTTGCACAAACTATCGACGGGAAATTTGCAGCTGCTTCGTCTTTTGATGTAGATGAAACTTTGCTGCAATTACCAATTTTATCTGAAGAACCACAAAGTGAATTCCCTGTTTATGAGTTAAATAAAGACTCTTCATTGGATTTTTTCAGTGCTTTTGACCCGAATTTTAAACCGAAATATGTATCTGTACACGATGACTATTTGGTTTTTTCAAAAACAAAGGAGGTTCTCAGTTCGGTTATGAATGACATTGGACGAAAAAATACGCTTTCTGAAAACAAATCGTACGAATTATTAGAAAAAAATACGGCTTCAAATATGAGTTTGACACGTGTTGCGAATTTGTACAATAGCAGTGAATTTCGTGAGAAATATCCCAAAATTGCTCAAAATTATCGTTGGGCGGTTTTTCAGCAAACGTGTCAGAATGAGTATTATATGTTTAATTTTGTGAGTAAAAAGCAAACTAAAACTTCTATTACAGATAAGATTAAAGAACGCTTTCAGTTCGCGTTGGATGCTGATATGATTATTCCTCCTGCCATATTGCTGAATCACAGGACTAAACGCAGAGAAATTGCTGTTCAAGATGAAAATTATGACCTCTATTTGATTGGAAATAACGGAAGTTTGTTGTGGAAAAAAAGATTAGATGGTAAAATACAAAGTCCTATTTATCAGGTGGATTTGTTTAAAAATGGCTTCTTACAAATGGCCTTTACAACGGAACATTCTATTTGGGTGGTGGACAGAAATGGAAACAATGTAGCTCCTTTTCCTAAAAAGTACAAAGGTAAAATTACTCCGCTTGAAGTGTTTGATTATGACAAGAATAGAGAATACAGATTTTTATTTGCAGAAGGAAAAACGCTGCATATGCTTGACAAAAAAGGTGACGTTGTAGGCGGATTTTTAAGAAAGAATACCGATGCAGCTCCGCTGTTTACCCCGAAGCATTACCGAGCGGGAGATAAAGATTTTTTGGTTTATCTGTCTGATAACGGGAAGTTTAATGTACTGCATCGTAACGGGGAAATACGCATACCTATTCAGGGGAAATATGATTTTTCAAATAATCCGCCGTTGTTTTTTGATAATCGATTTTTGTTTTCAACCCAAGACGGAAACCTCACACGAATAGACCTAAATGGGAATATCGCTAAAACGGAAAGAAATTGGGATAGAAATCACTATTTAATTGGAAATCAATATACAACGTCTTTTCTTTCAGCAAATACATTATCAATAGGAAGTGTGAAAATTGAAATTCCTGATGCAAAATATGATAAACAGAAACTTTTTAGGGTGCGAGGCGTGAATTATGTTTCGGCAAATGATGTTCAAAATCAGAAAGTTTACCTGTGGAATGAGCAAGGAAAGCTTATGCAAGATTTTCCTTTGGAAGGGGTTTCTGCGATGGATATGGATGTTGATTTGGATAAATCTATTTGGGTTGTTTTGGGAGCGACCAAAAACAGAGTAAGTGTGTATGAAATAAAGGAATTGAAATAACCTGTTGATTTTCATTTTATTAAAATAGAAATAATTATGTCTCGAATTTTAGCGATAGATTATGGAAGTAAGCGTTGCGGTATCGCTGTGACAGACCCGATGCGTATTATTGCCTCAGGACTGACTACGGTTGCAACAACGGAATTAATTGCCTTTCTGAAGAAATATGTTTCCGAAGAAAATGTGACAGAAATAGTTGTGGGGCAACCCAAACGAATGAATAACGAATCTTCTGATATTGAGACGGAAATTCAAAAAAAAATAGAACTTCTTGAGAAAGAATTTCCTGAAATAGTAATCGTTCGTGAAGATGAGCGATTTACTTCTAAAATGGCATTTCAGTCAATGATTGATAGCGGATTGAAAAAAAAACAACGCCAAAATAAAGCCCTAATCGACGAAATTAGTGCAACTTTGATTTTACAAAATTATATGAGTAGAAAGTAGGTTGTCAGTTTTTTTATTATTTTTGCCGATTGTTTATAAAAAATGGTTACAATGAAAAACTTTGTAGAAGAACTTCGTTGGAGAGGAATGATTCAGGATATAATGCCTGAAACAGAGCAACATTTATTGGAAGGAATTCGTTCAGCGTATGTTGGGATTGACCCCACAGCCGATTCATTACATATTGGACATTTGGTGGGAGTGATGATTCTCAGGCATTTCCAAAACTGTGGGCATAAACCTTATGCTTTGGTTGGAGGAGCCACAGGAATGATAGGTGATCCTTCGGGAAAGTCGGTTGAAAGAAATTTACTTACGGAAGAAGTCTTGGCTCACAACATCGAAGGAATCAAAAAGCAATTAGCTAAATTCTTGGATTTTGAAAGTAAAGAACCTAATAAAGCAGAACTTGTGAACAATTACGATTGGATGAAAAACTTCTCGTTTTTGTCCTTCATTCGTGATATTGGGAAGCACATCACCGTGAATTATATGATGGCAAAAGATTCTGTAAAAAAGCGTTTCGACCCGAATGAAAACACGGACGGAATGTCATTCACTGAATTTTCATACCAATTGATTCAAGGATATGACTTTTTGCATCTTTTCCGAGAGAAAAACTGTACGCTTCAAATGGGAGGTTCTGACCAATGGGGAAATATCACCACAGGAACCGAACTGATTAGAAGAATTGCCAGTGGAAAAGCCTATGCAATGACTTGTCCGCTTATCACAAAGGCAGACGGAACGAAATTCGGAAAATCCGAAGGCGGAAATATTTGGCTCGACCCAGAGAAAACATCGCCGTATAAGTTTTATCAGTATTGGATAAATACTTCCGATGAGGACG